>DASZOG010000110.1:0-1888 GCA_035550895.1 Acidimicrobiales bacterium | reverse complement strand
ATGTCGCCGCGGCCGGCTCGCCGCCCGAACGCGTGGTGGCCGCGGTGGCGCCGGCGCCGACCCCGCGGCGGGCCGCTCGTGAAGTGGACGCGGACCTCGCCCGGGCCACAGTGGTAGGGGTGTGCAAAGGCAGTCATGCTGTTGCTCCTTTCGTGGTATCGCGATATATCGTAACAGGTCGCGAACGTGGGCGCTCGTTGTGTCGTCCCGGCGCTGGTAATCGGCTCTCGCCTGCTCTACAGTCCCGCCGAACCAAACGTGCCGAACGGCACGAGTGTGTGGGAAGGGAGGCCCCATGCGTGTGCGCATGTTCGCCGTGTCCGCGGTGCTCGCCACCGCCACGGCGCTCTTCGTCGTGTCCGCCGCGTCGCCGTACGGCGCGAGCACGGCCGCAGAGACGACGCCAAGCGCCGTCGCGCTCTGCAACGACCTGCTCGATCCGGTGATGGGCGGGGTGCTGCCGTCGTCAGAGCCGCTCGCCGCGTGCCAGTGGGACATGCTTCAGATCAACGCCACGAGCGGCGGCTCGCAGGCCGTCGCGACAGGAAGAGGCGTGCGGGTCGGCGTGATCGACGACGGCGTCGACATGACCCATCCGGACGTCGCCCCGAATCTCGACGTCGCGAACTCGTGCTCGTTCATCTTCTCGACGACGCCGACCGCCGACCCGGCGGAGGTCGCGAACGGGGACTGCTCGAACAAGGCCGCGGTCCAGGGCCTCTCGAGTCACGGCACGCACGTGTCCTCGATCATCGCCGCACCCGTCAACGGGATCGGCATCGCTGGCGTCGCTCCCCAGGCGACGATCGTGGCGATCAAGGCGTGCACGATCGTGGGCTACTGCTTCGCCGACTCGGTCGCGGCGGCGCTCCGCTACGCAGGCGACCTGCGGCTCGACGTCGTCAACCTGAGCCTGTTCGCGGATCCGTACCTCTTCTACTGCGGCAACGATGCGGCCCAGCGGGCGATCTACCGAGACCTGCGCGACGCCGCGAAGTACGCACAGCAGCGTGGTGTCGTGATCGTGGCGGCGGCCGGCAACGAGTCGATCGACCTCCAGCATCCCGAGCTCGACGAGGTCAGCCCGGACTGGCCGCCCGACGCGGCGGAGGTCAGGGAGGTCGGGAACAACTGCCGGGTCGCCCCGGCGGAGATCCCCGGCGTGCTCGCCGTCTCGGCGACCGGGCCGTTCGGGATCGCCGGCTACTCCACGACCGGAATGTCCGTCGTCGGGGTCGCGGCCCCCGGCGGCGACTACTTCCAGGGCGTCGACGGGGTGCAGACGGGCGTTCTCGCCGCGGCGTCCAGCACCGACAACGACGTCGACGTCGGCATCTGGCCGTTCCTCGACTTCCTCAACGACACGGCGTTCCCGGGGCTCACGGTGATCGACCACGGCGCACGGTACGTCACGTTGACGGGGACCTCGATGGCGTCGCCGCACGCGACCGGCGTGGCGGCGCTCGTCAGGCAGATGCATCCGAACTGGAGCTCGGGCGCCGTGATCGCCGCGGTGCAGCGGAGTGCCCAGCCTCGCTCGTGCCCGACGGCGGGTGGGTTCACGACCGACGTCCCCTGCCAGGGCAGGGGCGGCAGGACGTCGTACTTCGGCCACGGGCTCGTCGACGCCCTCGCGGCGGCGAAGACCTGAGGTGGCGCGGAGCGGGGCGTCGCGCAGGCGCCCCGCTCCGACCAGCTACTCCACGACTGGGTAGAACGTCGCCTCGCCGCGCTCCGGCGGCGCGCCGTAGACGAACAGGCGGAGCTCCTCGTCGTGGCGGTTCGAGAGCTGGAGGACGGTCCCGGGCTGCACGACCAGCACGCTGCCGCTCTCCAGCTCGTGCCGCTCCGGCTCGTCGCCCTCGCCCATGTGGATCGTCAGGGTCCC
>DASZOG010000109.1:0-6873 GCA_035550895.1 Acidimicrobiales bacterium | reverse complement strand
CACCTCGCCCGGAGCGTTGAGGCGGACTTCGACCGGCAAGCCGATGGCCTCCCGCTTGACGGCCATGGCGTAGTCCCGATGTTCGGCGCTGCACCCGCCGATCAGGACCAACCGCCAGCCGCTGAGCCCTCGCTCCACCAGATGCCGGAACGCGCGCACCATCTCCAGTTGCTTCTTCGAGTGACCGGCGTGTTCGGCGAAGAAGCGGCCGACCGACACGATGAGCTGCTCCTTGTCGCCGCCGGCACGCATCCGCACTGGGGGATGCAACACGGAGGCGTCACGACCCCAGCGACGCCCGATCCACTCCCGGGTGAACCCCGAGTTGGCGACGATCTGGTCGTACGAATCGAGGAAGGCCCGCGGAGGCAGCGGCGCCAGGCGCTGGCGCAGCGTCGCCTTCAGGGGATCGATCGGCTGGCCATCGAGAGCGATCCGTTCGATGAGGAGCGGCACGTGCAATCCCTGACCCTCTCCCTGCGTGTCGGCGATGAGGAACACCGACAACGCGACGGCGGCAGGCAACGTGACGTCGACGGTCGCGTCTCCGTCGATCAATCGTTCGTCGACGATGGTCCGGCCGGCGACGATCCGCAGCCGGGTGCTCGCCGACGTGCCGGCGTCCAGCGCGATGCCGAGCTCGGTCGGGCGCGCGCTCGTCACCTGCAGAAGTGCCTGTCCCTCGACGACCCATCCGCGGCGTCTTCCCTTGGCACGCTTGAGTCCCCCCAGGCTGCGCAGCGACGGATCTGCGGCCCCGAGCCGCAGCGCGCGGGCGACAGCCCCCGCGCGTTGGCGGAGCGTGAAGCCCTCGCTCGGGAAGTGCGCGACGTACACACCTGTCGGGGCGAGGTTGAACGCACCGCTCTGGAAGGAGACGTTGATGAAGACGTCGTAATCGAGCGAGGCGGCGGAGACAGGGAATGCCTCCGGGGTCAGCTCGCGGATCGGCAGCCCGCGCAGGTCGACGGAGAGGCGATCGAACAACAGGTCGGCGTCCAGTCCACCGCTGCTGGGTGTGAGCAAGCTGACGTCGTAGCGGTGGGCGAGCGCCTCGGCGATGCTGCCCGCGTACTGTTCGCCGCCACCGAGCGTCGACCAGAACTGGTTGTAGACGCCAATCCTCATCCGCGCGCGGCCTGGGTCGTCACTTGCTCAGCATCCAGGACTCGATCGCCACGTCGTCGACGACACGGTGCCTCCGCAGCTCGCGCCGCTGCGAGACCATTGCCGGCACCGCCTTACCGAACGATCCGAGTTGACGGACGCGATGCCGCATCCACCGGGGCGACGGAGGCCTGCGCTGCCTGGCGCGGATGATCGTGTGCTCCACGACGTTCCTCCCCGCGCCGAGTACCGCCCCGGCTGCAGCGCGCAGGGCGACGGGTGCAGGTGCGTTCTTGACGAGCGCCAGACGCCGGTTGCGATCGACCCAGAAGCGGAAGAAGTCACTGCCTTCCTTGCTGGAATAGGCGTGCTCGTGCCGGATCACCGATTGCGGCACGTACCGATACCGCCAGCCGAGCTGCCGGCCGCGCCAGGACAGATCGAAGTCCTCGTAGTACAGGAAGAAGTGCGGATCGAACAGGCCGACCTCGGCGAGGTAGTCGGTGCGGAGAACGACTGCACCTCCACACCACGCGAACACGTCCACTGGTTCGTCGTACTGCCCGAGATCCGGTTCGAGGAAGCCGCGGTCTCCGCCGAACCAGCCGGTGTAGAGCGCGCCACCGGCGTTGTTGATCACGTCGAAGGGGGTGAGCGGGATCGTCACCCATCGCGGACTCGTGCCGACTTCGACGGTTTGCGTTCGGTCTGGAGTCCGCAGCGTCACCGTCTTGTCGCGTGTCGCCCGCAGCCGAACCGTCAGGCGACGAGGCGCCGGCTCCCCGTCTTCGATCGGGAACCACAGGCTGGCCACCGCCGCCGACCACCGCGCGCGGGGCCACTCGCCGTCCCCGGTCTCCTCCGGGGGCTGGAAGCGCTCGTCGAAACGAGCGGCGTCCCAGGCGTCGCTGCCGTCGAGGCGGACACCGGAGACCTCGACAGCACGGTCCGGGACGCCAGGTGCCGGATCCGCCTCGGCCTCGAGCTGCACGCCGACGGCTGGCGCGCGAAGGACCAGCTTCGGGCAGGCCGCGCCGATGTCGTCTGCGGAGGTCACGGCCTCGACCAAGGGCCAGAGCCAACCGGGCTCCGGGATGGTGTCGTTGTTGACCAGCGCCACGAGGTCGACGTCGGTCAGGTCCTGGAGCGCGAGGTTGTTCCCGCGCGCGAACCCCTCGTTCGTCAGCGACTCGATCAGGTGGACCTCGGGATACTGCTCGCGGATCACCCACGTCAGACCGTCGACCGACGCGTTGTCGACGACCACGACCTCCATCCGGTCTGCCGGGTAGTCGGTCTTGCGCAGCGCGTCGAGGCAGCGCAGCGTCACGTCGCCGCCGTCGAAGTTAATGAGCACGACGCGGACGCGTGGCGCGGGGAGTCCTTCGCTCACCGCGGTCCTTCCGGGGGGTTCATCCTGCGGGATCGAGCCACGATACCCAACGGCCTCAGCGGTCACCCGACGCGTCGTCGTCCGCCGGTGGCCCGACGGCACCGATGTCCCGCAGATACGCGAGATGCGCGTCGACGACGTGCACGACGTCCTCGTCGGTGACGTCGAGCCCGCGCGACTCGGCCTGGCCGATGAGGTATCCGGCGTCGCCGGTGTCGTCGACGACGACGGAGGACACGATGTCCTGTCGCTGGTCGACCGCGGTCGGCGGCTGCAAGCCCTTCCGCCGCAGCTGCGCCATGTGCGCCTGGAGGAGCTGGCGGAGCTCGTCGTAGGTCAGGCGCGCCTGACTCGGTTCAGGTAGCGCGTCGGCGACGTAGGCAACTGCTTCATCGACGTCGTAGACGGCCCGGGGGGCGACCGCGTCGAGCCGGCGGGCCTCGCGTCCGACCGCTACTGCGGCTATCGCGAACACGGACAGCGCTGCCAGCACCAGGATCACCACAGAGGCCGCTGGCACGAGCGGCGAGGCTACCGACAGCGCCGTCGAGCCGGCAGATGGCCACCGTAGAGTGGCCGCATGGCGGCGGTTCTGGTCACGGGAGGCGCGGGCTACATCGGCTCGCACACGGCACGGCGGCTGCGCGCGCTGGGCCGCGAGGTGGTCGTACTCGACTCCCTCGAGCGGGGCCGGGCGGAGGCCGTCATCGACGCGCCGCTCGTGGTCGGGGACATCGCCGACCGCGAGCTCGTCACGTCGGTCGTGCGGGAGTACGGCGTCGAGAGCGCAGTGCACTTCGCTGCGTACAAGGCCGTCGCCGAGTCGATGCTGGATCCCGGGCGCTACTTCGCCAACAACGTGACCGGCTCCCACCGGTTGATCGACGCGCTGCACGGCGCCGGAGTCGACCGCATCGTCTTCTCCTCGACCTGCGCCGTGTACGGCACGGCCGAGGTCGTCCCCGTGAGCGAGCATGCGCCGCTGCACCCGGAGAGCGTGTACGCCGAGACGAAGCGGATGATCGAGGACCTGCTCCGCTGGTACTCGGTGTGCCACGGCGTGCGCTCGGTGAGCCTGCGCTACTTCAACGCGGCCGGCGCGTCCGCCGACGGCGTGATCGGCGAGGACTGGTCCGACTCGCAGAACCTGGTCCCGGTGGCGATGAAGGCCGCGCTCGGCCTGCGGTCACCGCTGCAGGTCTTCGGCGACGACTACCCGACGCCTGACGGCACCGCGGTGCGCGACTACATCCACGTCGAGGACCTCGCCGAGGCGCACGTGAAGGCGCTCGACCACCTGGAGCGCGGCGGTGAGACCATCGCGCTCAACGTCGGCACCGGCACCGGGACGTCGGTGCGCGCGGTGCTGGAGGCGATCGAGCGGGTGAGCGGGAGGCCGGTGCCGCACGACATCGTCGGTAGGCGCGCCGGTGACCCCGTCGCGCTCTACTCCGACAACTCGCTCGTGCGCACCACCCTCGGTTGGGAGCCGTCGCGGGGCCTCGACGAGATCATCGGCTCGGCGTGGAACTGGCACTCCGCGCTCGCCGCCCGCTGAGCCGCTCCCGCGCACGCAGTCACGGCCACCACGGCGCACGCGACGACGCCGATCGCGCCGGCTGCGAGAACGGCGACCGTGGCAGCGTTTCCTGCCGGGGACCAGGCCAACAGCCCTCGGAGCTGGTCGGCGAGGCCCAGCGTCGGACCGCCGTAGAACCACTGCAGCGCGGCGTGCACCGCCGCGGCGTGCAGGGCGAGGATCGTTCCCCCGAGCAGCCAGCCGGCCCGGCGGAGCCACCTGGCATCGAGGCCGTCGAGCGTCGCAGCGACGGCGACGACGAGCCCGACGATGCCCACGAACAGGTAGCGGCCCTGCAGCCCTGGGAACCGCCCGTCGACTGCGATGCCCCGCCACGTCATGCCCAGGAGCAGCACGAGTGCCGTCGCCATCGGCGCCAGCGCGACGAGGACGAGCCGGCGCACGTCGGGCCGCTGGAGAGCGGCGAACACGACGACGCCGACCAGCACCGTGGCCGGCCATGCCACCCACCACGGGATCTCCGTCTCCAGCGAGCCGAGCTCACCCCAGAACGAGCGGTCGACCCGATCGACGAACGCCCGCAGCCAGGTGAAGGTCGGCGGTGGACCGGCCCCGGGTTCGAGGACCGGGTCGTAGTCGGACGGCAGGAACGTGCCGTGGACGACCAGGTTCCGCAGCCACCACCAGCCGCCGACCAGGAATGCCACACCGCCGACGAGCCCGACCTGCTCGGCGACGTCGCGCCACGGCTCACCGGCGCGTCGCCGGCCGGCGATCGCGAGCGCGACGCTCGGCAGGAGCACGACGGCAACGCTTTTCGTGAGGAACGTCAGCCCGAGGACCACGCCGACGGCCACGAGTCGTCGCCGTGACGCGCCGTAGCGCGCGATCCTCAGGGCCACGACGAGCGTCGCCGCAGCGAGCACGTTGGCGAGGTTGTCGTTGTTCACGGACGCGCCGATGTGGGCCAGCTGCGGGATCGCGGCCAGTGAGGCCGCCGCGGCGACACGCAGAGCGGTGCGTTCCGTCACGGCGCCAGCCGCCAGGTAGCCGAGGGGCACGAGCAACGACGCCAACACCGCGTCGAGGACGCGCAGCAGCCAGACGTGCCGGTCGATGCGCTGCCCATCGTCGGTGAGGACGTCGGCGACCGTCCCGACGACCGCGTAGTACAGCGGCGGGTGCTGGCGCTGCCAGTTCGCCCGCTCGCCGGGCTCGACGCCACCGAGCTCATCGAGGGTCGGCCGCTGCCCGCGGGGGACGGCGTTGTCCACCGTCTTCGGTTGGATCCACGAGCCCAGCGCGGCGTTCGCTTCCTCACCGCGCTCGGTCATCACGCCGTCGTACGGGTTCCAGTCGTATCGGCCCTCTTCGACGGCGAGGATGAGATCGGTGTGGAGGCGCTCGTCGGGCGAGCGGATCAGCGGGACGAGCACGGAGTAGCCGAGCATGATCCCGAAGAACCCGGCCCACAGCACCCACAGGGCCTTCGGCAACCGTGTCCGCGACAGATCGACCCGCACCGGTCGCGGTTGTACCCGTTCTAGGCGCGGATTGGTGCGTGCCGCGCACCATTTCGCGCCCGGAATGCGGCGGGCAGCGCGGGCGGGCACCCAGCGGGCCGCTCCGAGCGCCCGTGGAACCGGCGGGTCAGATGCCGATGCGCTGCGCGAGGAGCTCGCGGTGGTAGGTCGGGTCGCCGAAGAGCAGCTCGGACGACTTCGCCCGCTTGAAGTACAGGTGCGCCGGGTGCTCCCACGTGAAGCCGATCCCGCCGTGGATCTGGATGTTCTCGGCGGCGGCGTGGAAGTACGCCTCGGAGCAGTAGGCCTTCGCCAGGCTCGCCGTCGAGGGCAGCTCGTCGTTCAGCTCGGCGGCGCACCACATGCCGTAGTACGCCGCGGACTTCGCCGACTCGACCTCGAGCAGCATGTCGGCGCACTTGTGCTTGATCGCCTGGAACGACCCGATCGGGCGGCCGAACTGCACACGCACCTTGGCGTACTCGACGGCCATCTCGAGCACCTTCTGCGCCCCGCCGACCTGCTCCGCGGCCAGGCCGACGGCGGTGAGGTCGAGCACCTTCGACAGCGTGTTCCAGCCGTCGCCCTCGGTGCCGAGCAGCGTCGCCGGCGTGTTCGAGAACTCGAGCTTCGCCTGCTTGCGGGTCTGGTCCATCGTCGACAGCGGCGTGCGCGTCAGGCCCTCGGCCTCGTCGTCCACGACGAACAGCGTCACACCCTGCGGAGTGATCCCGCCGACGATGATGATCCCGGCGACGTGGCCGTCGAGCACGAACATCTTCGTGCCGTTCAGCGTCCAGCCGTCGCCGGTCTGCGTCGCCTCGAGCGTGATGCCCGACTCGTCCCACTTCCCGGACGGCTCCGTGAACGCGACGGTGGCAATCGTCTCGCCGCTGGCGATCTTCGGCAGGTGCTCCTTCTTCGCCGCGTCGTCACCGCTGTGGAGCAACGTGTTCGCGGCGAGCACGACGGTCGAGAAGAACGGCGCGCAGAGCAGCGACCGGCCCATCTCCTCGAGCACGACGCCGAGCTCGATGAAGCTGTACCCGGAGCCGCCGAACTCCTCGGGGATGGCCAGTCCCTGGAGGCCCATCTGCTCGGCCATCTGGCTCCACACCGCGGGGTCGTAGCCCTCGGTCGTCTCCATCAGCCGCCGGACCTCGGTCTCCGGCGACTTCTGCTCGAGGAACTGGCGCACGGTCTTGCGCAGCTCTTCCTGCTCCTCGCTGAAGGCGAAGTTCACAGCGGACCCCCTCGGTCGTCGTGGTTGCGGACGCAGTCTTGGCGATCGGCCGGCAGTCGCACAACCT
>DASZOG010000108.1:0-1669 GCA_035550895.1 Acidimicrobiales bacterium | reverse complement strand
GGTGACGACCTCGACGCCGAACTGCTCCTTGAGCCAGGCGACGGCGACGGACGTGTCGAGACCGCCCGAATAGGCGAGCACGACCTTCTTCATCAGCGGCTTCCTCCGGGAACGGCGGGGGCGAGCGGTTCGGTCATCGGGCTGGGCAGGCCCTGCACGGCGCGGAAGCGTTCGAGCCAGCGCTCGAGGCGTCCCTCGTCGGCGAACAGGACGAGCAACGTATTGTCGCCGGCCAGCGTGCCCTCCTGCTCGTGGAGGGTCGATTCGTCGATGGCCTGGGCGACGACGCTGGCCGTGCCCGGCGTCCCGGTCAGGACGAGGATGAGGCCGCTCCGCCCGACGGTGATCGGCACGTCCTCCAGGATCCTGCGCAGCCGGTCGTCGCGCGCCGGGGGCGCGGCCCGCGGGGCGTCATCGGGGGCGACGTACACGTGCGCGCCGCCGCGTGGCGCCTTGTACAGGCCGAGCTCGGCGATGTCCCGTGAGACGGTGGCCTGGGTGACGTCGAAGCCCTGCGCCCCGAGCGCATCGACCAGCTCGCGCTGGCTGGTGACGGGCCGGCTCGCCACCAGCTGGCGGATCGCCCGCTGACGGAGACGCTTGGCCTCGGGCCCGACGTTCATGCGGCACCCACGTTGGTGGGACGTGACGCCGTGATCCGGGTCCCGAAGGTCGGCTCGCTGAGCGAGCGTTCGAGGGCACGGTCGGCGGCGGAGTCCGCGATGATCGCCTCCGACCCATCCCACGTCACCGCGGCAAGAGCGGCGCGGATCTTCGGGACCATGCCACCGTTGATCACGCCGCTGTCGATGAGCGCTTCGGCTTCGCCCACGGTGAGCGTGTCGAGCCGGCGACCGTCGGCGTCGCGGACGCCGTCGACGTCGGTCATCAGCACGAGTTGGCGGGCGCCGAGGCCGGCGGCGATCCCGGCCGCCGCATCGTCGGCGTTGACGTTGCACACGATACCCTCCTCGTCGCGGGCGAGGGGCGCGACGACCGGGACCTGGCCGCCGACGAGGATCGCGTCGAGCAGGTCGCGGCGCAGGCCGACGACCCGCGCGACGAGGCCGAGGTGGGGAATCCGCTCGGCGACGAGGAGCCCACCGTCGACACCGGACAGGCCCACCGCGTCGACGCCGAGCGAGCGCAGGCCCGCGACGAGCTCGCTGTTGACCACTCCCCGGAGGACCGCGGCAGCCACCTCGAGCGCCGCAGGATCGGTGACGCGCAGCCCGCCCTCGAAGTGCGAGGGCACGCCCAGCCGTTCCAGCCATTCGGTGATGCGCCGGCCGCCGCCGTGCACCAGCACCACGGGACGCTGCCGCGCGATCGCGGCCACTTCCTCCAGCACCTGCTGCTGATCCGTGATCGTGGTGCCGCCCAACTTGACGACGAGAATCTCGCTCACGTCGTGTATTCCGAGTTCTCGCGGACATACTCCTCGGTGAGGTCGCAGCCGAACGCCTCGCCGGTGCCGTCGCCCAGCCCGAGGTCCAGGCGGACCAGCAGTTCCGGTGCGTCCATCGCGGCTCGGGCCGCCGCCCGATCGAAGGCGACGGGACCGCCAACTGTGCCGTCGAACACGAGGTGGCCGGCGATCGCGATCCGCAGGCGGTCGGGATCGAGGGCAACCGGGGAGCCGCCACGGGCCGTCGCCTCCGCCGCGGGG
>DASZOG010000107.1:0-12586 GCA_035550895.1 Acidimicrobiales bacterium | reverse complement strand
CATCCCCTTCTTGATCCGCGGATAGAACACCAGCCGGACCAGGAGCAGGAACACGACGAAGGTGCCGACGCCCCAGGCGAGCTCCTTCAGCTCGGGGGCGATCGGGCTCGGGCCCTCGTCGACCTCCTCCGCGTGCTCCTCGCCCTCTTCTTCCTGGGCGGCGAGGAGGCGGACCTGGAGCTCGCCTGCGCCCGTCACGCTGACGGTGAAGGCTTGCACCGGTGCTCCTTACAGGCCGAGGAGGATGAAGACGACGAACCCGATCAGGGCCAGCGCCTCGGTGAACGCGATGCCGAGGAACATCGTCGTGCGGACCGTGCCGGCCGACTCGGGCTGGCGGGCCATCGCCTCGATCGCCTTGCCGACGACGTAGCCGATGCCGATGCCCGGACCGATTGCGGCGAGCCCGTACGCGAAGCCGGCGCCGATGGCCGCGTTGGCGGTCTTCTGGTCATCGGCGTTGAGCTCCTGGGCAGCGGCTGCCAGGTGAGCGAGCGCTTCCATCTGTCGTGGTTCTCCTGTTGGTCTGTGAGGTGGGTGTCGAAGGTTCTGCGAGAGGTGGTCGGCAGGCGCGTCAGTGCTCGGGGTGCATCGCCTGGCCGATGTAGACGGACGTGAGGATGGCGAAGATGTACGCCTGCAGGAAGCCGACCAGCACCTCGAACGCCGTGAGGAAGATGAGCATGAACAGCGGCAGGACGCCGAGCGGCACGAGCATGAACTTCATCGTCTCCGCCTGGAACAGGGCCTCGCAGAGCAGGGCGAACGTCACCAGCAGCAGGTGGCCGGCGAGCATGTTGGCGAAGAGTCGGATGGCCAGCGAGAAGGGCCGGACGAGGATCGTCGAGATCAGCTCGATCGGGGTCAGGATGACGTAGATCGGCTTCGGCACGCCGGGCGGGAAGGCGATCCCCTTGAAGTAGCCGAGCGGCCCCTGGTGCTTCATGCCGACGGCGAGGAACGTGACCCAGACCATGATCGCCAAGCCGAACGGGATGGCCATCCGCGCCGTCGCCGGCATCTGGAAGATCGGCAGGATGCCCGGCAGGTTGCAGAGGTAGATGAAGATGAACAGGGCCAGGATGAACGGGGTCCAGGGCAGCCCGTCGCGACCCATGCCCTGCAGCACGATGTTCTCGACGAACGACACCGTCGACTCGACGAGGTTGCGGATGCCCCGCGGCGGCTGCAGCGGGTCACGCCGGGAGGCGATGAACATCAGGATCGACGCGATCAGCAGCGCGAGCGTCGAGATCAGGGCGATCTTGTTGAAGCTCGTGAAAAGGTCCTGCCACCTGATGACCTCGTTGATCGGCGGGAACTCCATCGACGATGCTCCTCAGTTCGTGGAGGCCGGGGCCGGCTTCAGGCCCGGGTAGGCGAGCGTGGCGGACACGTAGCGGAGCTCCCAGACGAGGAGCCCGAGATGGGTGACGATGATCGTGAAGCCGAGCGGCACACGCTCGACCCAGCCGGCGTCCTTGACGACGTACACGGCGAGGAAGATCAGCCCCAGGCGGAGCAGGTATCCGAAGAGGACGGCGCCCATCAACACGCCGAGCGAGATGCGCGCGCTCCACGTGATCAGCCCGGCGGCGAGCAGGAAGTTGGCCAACACGAGCACGATCGCGTATGCAGACGACGCCGCGCCGGCGACGCCCCACAGCGCTCCGCAGGCGAGGATCAGCAGCGGGGCGACGATCAGCCCGCGGCGGACGAGGTCGCGCGCCACTTGGCGTTCGGGTGCGCTCTGCTCGGTGGCACCCGCGCCGGTGCCTGCGCCGGGTACGCCGCTGACTGCGTGCGTCATGGCGTGCGCGCTCCATGCCGCTCGTCGTCGAGCGCCTTCATCTTCGCTTCGTACGTGTAGTAGAGACGCAGCGACTGGCCGACGAGGCCGAGCACCGAGAACACGATCATGAACACCGGTTCCGTGCCGAGCCACCCGTCGATCACCCAGCCCAGCCCGAGGAACAGCCCGATCGTGATGGCGAACTCGAACGCGTACGTGAATCCTTCGCCGAAGCCTCGGGTCAGCGTTCGAGGGATGGGGATGCGATCCACGTCTGCTCTCGGAGAAACGGTGCCCGCCGGGCTCTCCAGCGCGCTTGTGAACGGAAGAACAATGTAGCGGAACCGGCGGACGGGGGCGCAACTTAGTGGGTCTTCGCGGCCCGCCGGGCATCTACTCCCGGGTCTCCGCATGGTGTCGAGGATGGCCCGGTGGAGGCGCGCCAGCGACTACCTCTCAGGTCACGATCCCGCGTCCGCCGCGGCGTCGTCGGTCCGGCCGCGCACATCCGGGTGCAGGACCGTGAACAGCAGCAACGCCAGCGCGGCGACACCGAGCGGGACGAACGCGTCGCCCTCGCCGGTGTACGTCGGGTACAGCACCAGGCCGGACAGCAGCGCCGTCCACAGCCAGAGGATGAGCACGCTGCGTCGCTGGCCATGGCCGAGGCGCATCAGGCGGTGGTGGAGGTGGTCCTTGTCCGCGGTGGCCAGGCCCGACCGGCGCCGCGACCGGCGGACGATGGCGAACAGCGTGTCGAGGACCGGCACACCGAGGATGACGAGCGGGATCGCCAACGGGGCGAGGAAGAAGTACGTCTGGCCGCTGAACCCCTGCGCCGGGTCGGCCCGCCCGCCGACGACGCTCGTCGACGCCGCCATGAGTAGGCCGAGGAGCAGCGCGCCGCCGTCGCCCATGAAGATCCGCGCCGGGTTGAAGTTGTGCGGCAGGAAGCCGACGCACACGCCGAGCGTGAGGACGGCCAGCAGCGGGCCGATGCTCGACGCCTCGAGGCGGTCGAGCTCGCTCAGCCGCTGGCTGTAGAGGAAGAACGTGCCGGCGGCGATGGCGACGATCCCGGCCGCGAGGCCGTCGAGCCCGTCGATGAGGTTGATCGCGTTCGTCATCCCCAGCAGCCAGAGGATCGTCACGAGCGGCACCCAGTCGAAGCCGATGTCGACGACGCCGTAGAACGGGATCCGGAAGTAGACCATCGTCACGCCCATCGCCGCGAGGACGAGCCCGGCCACGGCGATGCCGGCGACCTTCGCCGGAGCGGAGATCGGACGGAGGTCGTCGAAGAACCCGACGGCGAAGATCAAAGTCGCGGCGAGCACGACGCCGAGCGGTTCGGAGTTCTCCTCGAACACGACCGTGAACCGGTCGAGCTGCCAGGCGACGAACATCGCGACGACGAAGCCGATGTACATCGCCAGTCCCCCGACGGCCGGGGTCGGCTGCGCGTGGACGCGGCGGTCGTCGGGCTCGACGACCCAGCCGCGGCGGCGGGCGATCCACGCGACGACCGGCGTCACCAGGGACGTGACCGCGGCGGCGATGAAGCCGACGAACGCGTACCCGGCGAGGTCGGGCATCGGCGATCAGCCGTACACGGGAAACCGCGCGCACAGGGCGGCGACGTCGGCGCGGACCGCCTGCACCTCGGACGCGTCGTCGCGGTGGCGTAGGGCCCGGGCGATCAGCGACCCGATCTGCGCCATCTCTGGTTCCGTCATGCCCTGCGTCGTGACCGCCGGCGTGCCGATGCGCACACCGCTCGTCACGAACGGGCTGCGCGGATCGTCGGGCACCGTGTTCTTGTTCAGCGTGATGCCGGCGTCGTCGAGGACGGTTTGCGCCTCCTTGCCGGTGAGCTCGGCGTCGAAGCTGCGCAGGTCGACCAGCAGGAGGTGGTTGTCGGTGCCCCCGGAGACGAGCCGGAACCCCTCGGCCGAGAGCACCGCGGCGAGCGCCGCCGCGTTGCGCACGATCTGGTGCGCGTAGTCCCGGAAGCTCGGATGCATCGCCTCCCGGAAGGCGAGGGCCTTCGCCGCGATGACGTGCTCGAGCGGGCCGCCCTGCAAGCCGGGAAAGATCGCCTTGTCGATCTGCTGCGCCAGATCACCGCGGCAGAGGATGCAGCCGCCGCGTGGCCCGCGCAGGGTCTTGTGCGTGGTGAGCGTGACGACGTCCGCGTACGGCACCGGCGACGGGTGCGCGCCGCCGGCGATCAGCCCGGCGATGTGCGCCGCGTCGAACAGGAAGTACGCCCCGATCTCGTCGGCGATGGCGCGGAACGGTTCGGGATCGATCCGCCGGGGGTAGGCGGTCGCGCCGGCGACGATCATCCGCGGGCGCTTCGAGAGCGCGAGGTCGCGCACCTGGTCGAAGTCGATCCGCTCGTCACTCGGGTCGAGCTTGTACGCGATGAAGTCGTAGAGGATCCCGCTCGCGTTGACCGGTGAGCCGTGGGTCAGGTGGCCGCCGTGGTCGAGCGACATGCCCAGGATCGTGTCCCCCGGCTTGAGGAGCCCGAGGTACACCGCCATGTTCGCGTTCGCCCCGGCGTGCGGCTGGACGTTCGCGTGATCGGCGCCGAAGAGCTGCTTCGCCCGCTCGATGGCCAGCGACTCGACCTCGTCGATGAACCGGTTGCCGCCGTAGTACCGCTTGCCGGGATACCCCTCGGAGTACTTGTTCGTCAGCACCGAGCCCGTCGCCTCCATCACCGCCGGCGACGTGAAGTTCTCGCTGGCGATGAGCTGGAGCGTCGTGGCCTGCCGCTCCTCCTCCCGGCGGAGGGCTGCGGACAGCTCCTCGTCGGGGTCCACTTGCGAGGGCCAGGGCATCAGAACTCCTCCTCCAGAGCGGTCAGCTGGGCGACGCGCCGGGCGTGACGGCCACCTTCGAACCCCGTCGCCAGGAACGTGCGCAGGATCTCCTCGGCGAGCCCGACGCCCACCACGCGAGCACCCATGCTGAGCACGTTGGCGTCGTTGTGCAGGCGGGCGAAGCGCGCCGTGTAGAGGTCGTTGCACAGCGCGGCGCGCACGCGGCGCACCTTGTTGGCCGCGAGCTGCTCGCCCTGCCCGCTGCCTCCGACGACGAGGCCGAGCTCGGCGTCGCCGTCGCGCACGGCGCGGCCGACGGCCGAGCAGTAGAGCGGGTAGTCGACCGGCTCTTCGCTGTCGGTGCCCAGGTCGAGCACGTCGTGCCCGTCGGCGCGCAGCAGATCGGCGAGGTGCTGCTTGAGCGCGAAGCCCGCGTGATCGGCGCCGACGGCGATGCGGGGCACGCGTCGAGTGTAGTGACGGCCTCTCGCGCCAACCGGGCGGGCCACCACCGGTGTCCTCGTAGTCTTCGGCGTCGTGGCGATCGATCCGCGCACGCCGGTGATCGTCGGCGTCGGGCAGGTCACGCACCGCGCGCACGGGCTGGACGACGCCCGAGAGCCCGTCGACCTGATGGCCGAGGCGGTCGAGCGCGCCGCGGCGGACGCCAAGCTCCGCGCCGTGCCCGCGGCGGACGTCGTGCGCGTCGTCAATCTGCTCACCTGGCCGTACCGCGATCCGGCGCGCTTCCTCGCGGCCCGACTGGGGCTGTCACCGCGCGAGACCGGCTACACGACGGCTGGGGGGAATACGCCGCAGAGCCTGCTCAACCTCACCGCGGCGGAGATCCAGCGCGGTGAGCTGGATGTGGCCGTGCTCGCTGGTGGAGAGGCGTGGCGCACGCGCCAGCGCGCGCAACGCTCCGGCGCGACGATCACGTGGGACAAGCTGCCGCGCGGCACGGATCCGGGCCGCCTGATCGGGACCGACCTGGCGATGAACGCGCCGGAGGAGCTGGCCCGCGGGATCGTGATGCCGGTCCAGATCTACCCGCTGTTCGAGTCGGCACTGCGCGCCGCGGCGGGCCACGAGCCAGAAGCGCATCTCGTGGCGGTGTCGGAGCTGTGGGCGCGGTTCTCCGCAGTCGCCGCCGCCAACCCGTACGCGTGGATGCAGGAGGCGAAGTCGGCGGAGGAGATTCGCACCCCGGGCCCGGACAACCGGATGATCGGGCTGCCGTACCCGAAGTACATGAACTCGAACAACGACGTCGACATGGCCGCGGCGCTGCTCGTGTGCTCCCTCGACGCGGCCCGGCGGCTGGGCGTCCCCGACGACCGCTGGGTGTTCCCGCTCGCGGGAACGGACTGCCACGAGATCCCGTTCGTCTCGCATCGGCACGGACTGGCGGACACACCCGCGATCCGTGCCGGTGGGGAGCGGGCGCTCGCGCTGGCCGGGCTGGGTATCGACGACGTGGGGGTGATCGACCTCTACTCCTGCTTCCCGTCAGCGGTGCAGGCCGGCGCGAGCGCGCTGGGCATCGGCCTCGATCGGCAGCTGACGCGCACGGGTGGCCTCTCGTTCGCCGGCGGGCCGTGGAACAACTACGTGATGCACGCGATCGCGACGGTCGTCGGCGACCTGCGCGAGCGGCCGGGCGCGGCGGGGTTCGTCTGGGGCAACGGCGGGTTCCTCACGAAGCACGCGTTCGGCGTCTACTCGACGCGGCCGCCGGCCGGCGGCTTCCGGCACGAGCAACCCCAGGACGAGATCGACGCGCTGCCGCGGCGCGCCCTCGCCGCGCCGGAGGACGCGGCGGGTCCGGCCGTGATCGAGGCGTACACCGTGATGCACGACCGCGACGGCCACCCCGAGACGGCGATCGCAGCCTGCCTCCTCCCCGATGGCCGGCGGGCATGGGGTCTGTCACGCGATCTGCACGTGGCGGGCGCGCTCTGCGCGGGCGAGTGGGTCGGCCGTCATGTCCGGCTCGACGCCGAGGGCACGCTGTACGTCGACTGACCGCGTCGTCGGTCAGTGGCGTCGCTCAGAAATTCGCCGCGACGACTTCGGCCACGTCCGGGCAGGCCTCGACGAGGTACTGCTCGAGCTGCGGGTAGGTCACTTCGTTGAAGAACACGCCCGACTCGAGCAGCGGGCCCTGGGCGGCGAGGAACGCTGCGCCGGCGGCGTCGAGCTTCCCGGCGAGACCCGCCGCGACGCCGAGGTCCGCCGGCTGCAGGTCCGCCACCTCGGTGGCCGTGCCGCCCGACGTGACGAGCGCCTGCCAGCGGCGGTTCAGCTCCTCCTGTTCGGCAGGGGTGACGCCGGCCGCGGCGAGTGCGCCGACCGCGGCCTGCTGGCGGGCCACGAACGGGTCGAGGAAGCCCGACTTGACCGCCGCCAGCTCCTGCCCGGCGTCGGGTGGCCAGGAGCCCTCGAGCGCCGCGCTGGCGGCGACGAACGAGGGCGCGGCGAGCGTCTCGAGCGTGGCGAAGTCCTGCGCCGCTTGCGGGTCGTCGAGGAACGACGTGCTCAACGGGTAGACGAGCGCGTTCAGCGAGGAGAAGAAGTCGCCGGCGGCGCGACAGGTCGGATCCGTGCTCGCCGCGCCGGGGACGGTCTGGGGCACCGTCGTCGCCGGTGCGGTGGTCGTCGTCGCCCCGCTCGTGGTCGCGCTCGTCGTTGCCGGTGCGTCGGTCGCGGACACCTCTGTCGTTCCGGTGGCAACGCTCGTGTCGACGGCGGTCGTGAAGCCGCCGGTCGTCGTCGGCGCGGCGTCGCCGTCGTCATCGTCGCCCGAACAGGCTGCGACCGGCGAGACGACCAGCGCGAGGGCGACGACGATCCACCGGAGTCGACGGGGCACGGAGCGAGCTTACGGGTCGGGCCAGACTTGGCTCATGGCACCCCCGCGCGTCCTGGTCGACTGCGATCCGGGGCACGACGACGCGATCGCGCTGGTCCTCGCGGCGCGGCACACGGAGCTCGTCGGCATCACGACGGTCGCCGGGAACGTGCCGCTCGCGCGGACGACGGCCAACGCCCTGGCGGTCACCGAGCTGCTCGGCGTCGACGTGCCGGTCCACGCTGGCGCAGAACGGCCCCTGATCGCGCCGCTGCACACCGCGGAGGCAGTGCACGGGAAGACGGGCCTGGACGGGGCTGCCATCCCTGCGCCGTCGCGGAGCGCGGCCAGCGCGGACGGCGTCGGGTTCCTCATCGACCGCATCCGTGCCGAGGAAGGGCTGTGGATCGTCGCCATCGGCCCGCTGACGAACGTCGCCCTCGCGTTCCGCCACGCGCCCGATCTCGCCGGCCGCCTGGCGGGCGTGTCGCTGATGGGCGGTAGCGCGACCTACGGCAACCGTTCGGCGACCGCCGAGTTCAACGTGTGGGCCGATCCAGAGGCCGCGGCGATCGTCTTCGAGAGCGGCGCGCGGATCCTGATGAGTGGCTTGCACCTGACGATGCAACTGCTCGCCACGCAGGATCGGCGCGACGCGCTGCGCGGGACCGGGACGCGCACGGGTGCGATCCTCGCCGACCTCCTCACGTTCTACGCCCGCGCCTACGCCCGCTACCGGGGTTTCGACGGCCCGGCCGTGCACGACGCCTGCGCGGTGCTGGCGATCACCCATCCGGACCTGTTCGCGGGAAGCGACGCCCACGTCGTGGTCGAGACCGCCGGCCGGCACACGCGGGGCATGACCGTGGTTGATCGCCGGCCGCTCGCCCAGCCGCCCGCGCCGACGGCGCACGTGCTGGACACGATCGACCACGACGCGGCGTTCGCCGTGATCACCAAGGCGGCAGCCGCCTACCCGTGAGCCGCACGGCGCGCCGCGTACGCTCGCCGGCGTGTCAGAGACCGGGACCACGACGGGAACCGACACGTTTCCGCGCCAGTACGCGCGCACGCAGCGCCTGACGCTCGGCGAACCGCGTCACGTAGCGGTGAGCCCGGACGGGCGGCGGATCACGTTCGTGCGCTCGCGGGCCGGCGCCGACCCGGTCAACTGCTTGTGGGTGGTCGACCTCGACACCGGTGAGGAGCGGCTCGTCGCCGATCCGCACGACCTCCTCGAGGACGCCGCCGCCGAGCGGCTGCCCCCGGAGGAACGGGCGCGCCGGGAACGGGCGCGGGAGATGGCCGGCGGGATCACGTCCTACGCGACCGACGAGGCAGTGACCGTCGCCGCGTTCGCCCTCGGCGGCCGGCTGTTCATCGCCGGTCTCCTCAGCGCGCAGGCGCGGGAGCTCGCCGTCGATGGGCCGGTGTTCGACCCGCGGCCGGACCCCGGAGCGCAGCGCGTCGCCTACGTGTGCGGAGCGGCGCTGCGGGCGGCGGAGCTGGACGGGTCGCAGCGCGAGCTGGCCGGTCCCGAGCTCGGCGATACCGACGTCACCTGGGGCAGCGCCGACTTCATCGCAGCGGAGGAGATCGGCCGGTCGCGGGGCTACTGGTGGTCGCCGGACGGCACGGCGATCGCGGTGACGCGGGTGGACAGCTCGCCGGTCGGCACGTGGTGGATCGGAGACCCGGCGCAGCCCGCGCAGGCCCCGGGCGCGATCCGGTACCCGGCGGTAGGCACGGCAAACGCCCAGACGCAGCTGTTCGTCGTCGGGCTCGACGGCTTCCGGCGGCGGATGCTGTGGGACGACGAGACGTATCCCTACGTGGTGAACGTCGTATGGGCGCGCGACGACCGGCTCCTGCTCGCGGTGCAGAGCCGCGATCAGCGCCGCCTCGCGGTCCTCGAGGCGGACCAGTCCAGTGGGACGACGACGCCCCGGTTCGAGGACGAGGACGACGCCTGGGTCGAGATCGTGCCCGGCACTCCCGACCTCCTCGACGACGGGCGCCTCGTGGTGGCCGCGGACCGGAACGGGGCGCGGCGCCTCCTCGTCGACGGCGTGGCCGTCACCCCGCCGGAGCTGCAGGTCCGCGAGGTGGTCGGCACCGGCCTCGGGCGCGTTGTGTTCCTGGCGAACGACATCGACGAGCCGACCGAGCAGCACGTCTGGCGGTGGAGCGACGGCGCGGGGAGGGAACGACTCACCGAGGGACCCGGCGTCCACACTGCGGCCGCCGGCGGCGACACGGTCGTCGTCCGCCGCGCCGCGCTGGACCTCGAACGGCCCGAGACACGCGTCCTGGGTGGGCCCGTGCTCGCCTCGCACGCCGAGGCGCCGCTCGTCGCCCCACACGTCCAGCTGCACCGCGCCGGCGAGCGGCACCTGGCGGCGGCCCTCCTGCTGCCGAGCCCTGGCAGCCCTGGCGCGTCGATCGACGGCCCGCTGCCAGTGCTGCTCGACCCGTACGGCGGCCCGCACGCGCAGCGCGTCCTGGCAGCGCGCGGGAGCTACCTGACCAGCCAGTGGTTCGCCGACCAGGGCTTCGCCGTTGTCGTCGTGGACGGCCGGGGGACGCCCGGGCGGGGGCCGGCGTGGGAGCGGGCGGTTCACCGGGATCTCGCCGGTCCGGTCCTGGACGACCAGGTCGACGGCCTCCTTGCCCTCGCCGAGCAGGAACCGCGCCTCGACCTCGGCCGCGTCGGCATCCGCGGCTGGAGCTTCGGTGGCTACCTGGCGGCGCTCGCCGTCCTCCGCCGCCCCGATGTGTTTCACGCCGCCATCGCCGGCGCGCCGGTCACGGAGTGGCGGCTCTACGACACGCACTACACCGAGCGCTACCTCGGCGACCCCACCGTCGACCCCGCGCCGTACGACGCCTGCTCGCTGCTGACGATCGCCGGCACGCTGACCCGTCCGCTGCTGATCATCCACGGGCTCGCCGACGACAACGTCGTCGCCGCGCACTCACTGCAGCTCTCCTCCGCGTTGCTCGCCGGAGGGTGCGCGCACGAGCTGCTGCCGCTGCCCGGGGTGACGCACATGACGCCGCAGGAGGTCGTCGCCGAGAACCTGCTGCTGCTCCAGCTCGACTTCCTCGGGCGCAGCCTCGCCCTCCGCTGAGCCACCCCGAGCTCGTCTGGGCGCGAGGTTCGCCGGAAATCCGACGAGATCCGCACCCAGAGTTGTGCATCGGCGCGACGTCAGGGCCGGTGGGCGACCAGCACGCGGTCACGCGCAGCCAAGTCCCGGCGGATCTCCACGTCGACGAGGCCAGACGCGGCGGCGAGCTCCCGGGCCGCATCGCCCTGCGCCTCGCCGATCTCGCAGACCAGCGCGCCACCGGCCCGCAGCCACCGCGCCGCGCCGCCGGCGACGACCTGCAGCGCGTCCAATCCGTCCGTCCCGCCGAAGAGCGCGGCCGCCGGTTCCCAGTCCGCCACGGACGCGTCGATGTGCTCGGTGTCGCCGACGTACGGCGGGTTGCTGACGACGAGGTCGAGGCGCCCCTGCAGCTCGCCGGGGAGCGCCTCCCACCACCAGCCCTGGGCGAGACGGACGTTCGCCGCCGCCCGGCCGAGTCCGGCGAGGTTGGCGCGGGCGACGTCGAGCGCGTCGGACGACGCGTCGGTCGCCCAGATCACGACGTCGCGCAGGGGCAGCTCGTCGGCGAGGGACAGCGCGATCGCGCCGGAGCCGGTGCCGAGGTCGACGATCGCCAGCGGCGGGCCGAGCCGGCGCGCCACCTCCAGTGCCACTTCCACCACCTGCTCCGTCTCCGGTCGCGGGATGAGCACCCGCCGGTCCACGAGCAGATCGAGACGGCGGAACCCCCACGCCCCGAGCACGTAGGCGAGCGGCTCGCCTGCCCGCCGGCGGTCGACCATCGCGTCGAGGCGGACGACCGCCTGGTGTGAGGCCGGCTCGTCGAGGCTGCTCGCCCACTCCGTCCCGTCGAGCCCGCTCGCCCGCTGGCACATCCACCGGGCCTCGTTCGCGTCGCCGACCTGCTCGGTCGCCTCGACCCACAGCGACCGCCACGACCTGGTCGCGTCGTTCACGAGGTGGCGGCGAGCTGGGTGGCGCGGTCGTCGGCGATGAGCGCGTCGACGATCTCGTCGAGGTCGCCGGCGAGCACCTGCTGCAGGCGGTACAGCGTCAGGCCGATGCGGTGGTCCGTGACCCGGTTCTCCTTGAAGTTGTAGGTCCGGATCTTCTCGCTGCGGCCGCCGCCGCCGACCTGGGCCCGTCGCTCGGCGGAGAGGGACGCCGATTGCTCTTCCTGCATCCGCCGCAGGATGCGGGCGCGCAGGACCTGCATCGCCCGCGCCCGGTTCTGCAGCTGGCTCCGCTCGTCCTGCATGGCGACGACGATCCCCGTCGGGCGGTGGACGATGCGCACCGCTGACTCGGTCTTGTTGACGTGCTGACCGCCCGCTCCGGAAGCGCGGTAGACGTCGATCTCGAGATCCTCGGGAGCGATCTCGACCTCGACCTCGTCCGCCTCTGGCAGGACGCTGACGGTCGCCGAGCTGGTGTGCACGCGCCCGGACGATTCCGTCACCGGCACCCGCTGCACCCGGTGCGGGCCGCCCTCGAAGCGCAACCGGGACCAGGCATCTTGTCCGCGCACGACGACGGTCGCCTGGTTGAGGCCGCCGAGCTCCGAGGGGTCGACGGAGAGCACCTCGAACTTCCACCGTCGCCGCTCGGCGTACGCGGCGTACATGTCGTACAGGTCGCGGGCGAAGAGGTTCGCCTCCTCGCCGCCTTCGGCACCGCGGATCTCGAGGATGACGTCCTTCCCCGCGTCCGGGTCGCCGGGCACGAGGAGGTCGCGGAGCTCGTCCTCCAGGCGGGCGATGTCGGCCTGCGCGGCGGCGATCTCGTCGCGCACGAGGTCCCGGTCGTCCCCAGTCGCCTCGGTGGCGAGATCCTCGGCAGCCGCGAGGTCGGCGAGGCGGGCGCGGTACCGGCGCGCCGCATCGACGACCGGGGCGAGCTCCTTGTGCCGCCGGGACGCGGTCCGCAGCCGCCCCTGGTCAGCGAGGACGGAGGGGTCGGCGAGCTCACGCTCGACGGCCTCGAGCTCCGCTTCCAGGGC
>DASZOG010000106.1:0-8804 GCA_035550895.1 Acidimicrobiales bacterium | reverse complement strand
GGAGGCGAAGGCGCACGTCGCCCGGGCGGAGGGGGAGGAGCAGCAGTCGGCCGCGCTCCTGGCCGAGGCCGTCGAGCAGTTCGAGCGCTCCGGCCAGCCGCTCGACGCGGACCGGTGCCGCAGATCTCTCGCTGCGCTCTGATCGGGTCGGGTACAACGGTGCGGATGGGTGAGTTCGACCGCTTCCGCGCCTTGAGCTTCGACTGCTACGGGACGCTGATCGACTGGGAGACGGGCATCGCTGCGGAGCTGGTGCCGTGGGCGGGTGAGCACGGGATCGGTGCCGACCGCGACGAGCTGATCGAAGTGTTCGCCCGCTACGAGTCGGGGGTGCAGACCGAGCAGCCGGCGCTGCGCTACCCGAGCGTGCTCGGAGCGACGCTGGAGCGGATCGCTGAGCACTACGGCGTCTCGGCGACCGCGGATGAGCAGGAGTCGTTCGGCGCGTCCGTCGGGCGGTGGCCCGCGTTCGCCGACTCGCCGGAGGCACTCGCCCGGCTCAAGCAGAAGTTCCGGCTGATCATCCTGTCCAACGTCGATCGGGCGTCGTTCGCCGAGAGCAGCGCGCGGCTCGGCGTCCGGTTCGACCTCGTCGTCACCGCGGAGGACGTCGGCGCGTACAAGCCGAGCGCGCGCAGCTTCCCGGCGCTGCTCGACGCGCTCCCGTCGGTGGGCGTCGAGCGCGACGAGCTGCTCCATGTCGCCCAGTCGCTGTATCACGACCACGAGCCGGCGCAGGCGGTCGGATTGCCGACGGTGTGGATCGACCGCCGCCACGACCGGGCCGGGTTCGGCGCCACTCCACCGCCGCAGGGCGGCACGGTCACGCCAGGCTGGACGTTCCCCACCCTCGCCGCGTTCGCCGACGCGGCCGCCGGTCAGTCCGGGTAGGCGCGCATCTCGACGGTCAGCCCGTCGGGATCCTCGACGTAGATCGACTCGGCCATCCCGCGGGCGCCGAAGCGCGGACCCTCCTCCAGGATCGTCAGCTCTTCGGCGCGGCGGATGTCGTCCAGGTCGCTCGGGGCGATTACGAAGCAAACGTGCTCGAGATGCCCGGTCCCGGCCGGGTCACCGGGGACGAAGTCGATCAGCGTGGCGGCATCGACGCGCAGGGACGGGAACGGGGCCGTGCCGGCCCGCCACTGCTCGAGGCGGACTCCCTCGAGTCCCAGGTGATGCTGATACCACGCCAGCGAGCGTTCGACGTCGGAGACGACGAGGACGATGTGGTCGAGCGCGACGGCCTGCGGCATGGACGCACCGTATCGGCGCGCCGTGCGGGTGCGGGTGGGGCATCATCGTCTGCGTGCCGGTCGACGCCGCGGCGCTGCAGCACCTGTACACCTTGCCGCCGGAGGAGTTCGTCGCGGCCAGAACGGCGCTGGCGAAGGAGCTGCGCGCCGCCAAGGACCGGGAGACCGCCGCCGAGGTGACCAAGCTTCGCCGCCCGAGCGTCGTCGACTGGGCACTGAACGTCGTCGCCCGCGACCACGCCGACCTCGTCGGCGCCTACGTCGGCGCCGCGGCGGCGATGCGTGACGCGCAGGCGGCGGCGGTGGAAGGCCGGCGCGGTGGCGACGTGCGCGACGCCGTCCGTGACCTGCGGACTTCGACGCAGCCGGTGCTCGCCGCGGTGGAGGACGTCGTGACGGCGTCGGGTCGGGCCGCCGGCTCCCAGACGGCGGCGCTGACGGCGCGGCTGGCCGAGGTCGCTGGCAACGAAGCCGCCGCCGAGCAGCTGCGCGCCGGCCGGCTCGGTTCGGCGGAGCTCGACGCGGTCGACCCGTTCGCCGGCCTGGAACCACCCCACCGCTCTGCCGGGGGTCGGGCGGCGACCGACCGCGCCGACGCAAACCGGGACGTGGCCAAACGGTCGTCCGCCCGGTCGTCAGCGCGGCGCGCCGCCGAGCGCGCCGGTGAACCGCCGACCGCGGGCGGGCGCGGATCGGGGCGGGGTGCCGCTGGGCCGGACGCACAGGATGCCGAGGCGGCGCCCGGCCGATCGCACGTCTCCGCTGCGGACCGCGCGGCCGCGAAGCAGGCGCTCGTCGCGGCGCGCAAGGAGCGGGCCGCGGCACGGTCCGAGCTCACAACAGCTCAACGGGTGCTCGACCGTGCTGAAGCGACGGCGGCGAAGGCCGCGGCCGAGCTCGCCGAAGCCCGCGAACGTGTCGCCACTGCTCAGCAGCGTGCTGTCGATGCTGAGCGACGCTGGACCGCGGCGTTCCAGCGCGGCGCGCAGAACGTGCCGAGGTGACTCGGCGGCACTCGTTCAGCGCCGCTCGGAGAACGTGACGAAGTAGCCGTTCGGGTCTTGCACGGTCAGTTCCCGCGCGCCCCACTCGCGTTCCTCGACGCCCCACGGGCAGTCGATCGCGTCCTTGATCTCGTCGTGGACGGCGCGCACGTCGGCGGGGTGGACGTAGAGGCAGCCCGTCAGCGCGGGGCTCCCCGGCCACGGCGTCTCACCGGTGAGGAACTGCACGGCGAGGTCGTCGCGCGTCACCTCGGCCCAGGTCGGCGCGTCTTCCGGGTACGTGCCGCGCACCTCGAACCCCGCCCGCTGATACCAGGCGAGCGTGCCGGAGAGGTCCTCCGTCTTGAGGATCACGTTGGACTGCACGTCGATCATGCTGCTACTCCTCGGTCAGCTGCCGGAGGCGGTCGAAGGCCTCGACGTACTCCTCGACCATTTCGAGGACGACCTGCCGGGCGGGCTTCACCTGGTCGAGCGCGCCGACGACCTGGCCGACGAAGTACGTGTCGAGCTGTTCGGCGCCGGAGCCGGCGCGATGGGCGGCGCGATGGATCCGCGCCTGGGCCTCGGAGACGAGGATCGTCTGCAGCGGCATCGGCAGCGGCGGAGGTGCTTCGTCGCGCTCCCATTCGTCCGTCCACGCCGTGCGCAGCATCCGTGCCGGCTTCCCGGTGAGCGACCGGGACCGGATCGTCTCCGCCGAGGACGCGCCGAGGAACTTCTGCTTGACCACCGGATCTGTCTCGGCTTCCTCGGTCGTCAGCCACACCGACCCACACCACACGCCCTCTGCACCGAGCGCCAGCGCGGCGGCGATCTGCCGGCCGCGGGCGATGCCACCCGCGGCGAGGACGGGGATCGGCGCCACAGCGTCGACGACTTCCGGGACGAGGACCATGGTGGCGATCTCGCCGGTGTGCCCGCCGGCCTCGGTGCCCTGGGCGACGATGATGTCGGCTCCCGCAGCGGCATGGCGCGCGGCATGCACCGGTGATCCGCCCAGTGCCGCGACGAGGACGTCCTCGGCGTGGGCGCGCTCGATCAGGTACGGCGGGGGCGGACCGAGCGCGGACGCGATCAGGCGGATGTCGTGGGCGAAGGCGACGTCCATCAACTCGCCGACCTCGTCCGGCGCGACGGTCAGGCCGCGCCCGACATGGTCGCCCTCGGGCAGCGGGGGCACGTCGTAGCGCTGCATGATGTCGTCGAGGAACTGGCGATGCTCGGGCGGGAGCATCGAGCTGACGGTCTCGCGGTCGAGACCGCCGGACTCCGCACCGGCGTACTTCGTCGGCAGCAGGAGATCGACGCCGAAGGGATGGCCGCGGGCCTCGTCGGCGATCCAGCGCAGGTCGTGGTCCAGGCGCTCCGGGGTGTGCGCCGTGGCGCCCAGGACGCCGAACCCGCCTGCCTTGCTGACCGCGGCCACGACGTCGCGGCAATGGCTGAAGGCGAGGATCGGGAACTCGATCCCCAGCAGCTCCCTGACCTTCGTCCGCATCGCACCACCTCTCGTTCACTGCAAGGATGGCAGACATGGCAACTGAATCCGCCTCCCCGACGATTGGCGCCCCCGCGCCGGACTTCACGCTCCCATCGACCACCGGGGAGAAGGTCTCGCTGTCCGACTTCGCCGGGCGGCCCGCCCTGCTCGTGGCGTTCATCTGCAACCACTGCCCCTACGTGCGCCACGTCGAGTCCGAGCTCGCCCGGGTGTCGGCGGACTACGAGGCGCGTGGGTTGGCCACGATCGGGATCTCGGCCAACGACGTCACCAGCCACCCGGAGGACGACGTCGAGCACCTCGCGGAGCAGGTTCGCCGGGCCGGGTTCGCCTTCCCGTACCTGTACGACGAGTCACAGGAGGTCGCCCGGGCATACGGCGCGGTGTGCACGCCCGACCTGTTCCTCTACGACGCCGACCGGCGGCTCGCCTACCGCGGCGAGATCGATGGTTCCCGACCGCAGAGCGGTGTCCCGGTGACCGGCGAGTCGTTGCGCGCCGCGATCGACCACGTGCTCGCCGGGAAGGAAGTGCCGGGGCCGCACCGCCCGAGCGTCGGCTGCTCGATCAAGTGGCGCGACCCCGCCTGACCGGTGGTCGCCTCGCCATCGTGACGCCGGTGCGATCGTGAGCCGGCTGATCGATCTCAGCCACCGCATCACCGACGGCATGGTCACGTACCCGGGCCTGCCGGTGCCGGTGATCGGGACGCACTTGTCGCGGGAGGCCGCCGAGGAGGTCTACGGGCCGGGGATCACGTTCCACATCGGGCTGGTGACGATGTGCACGAACACCGGGACGTACCTCGACGTGCCGTTCCACCGGTACGCCGACGGGCACGACTTGGCCGACCTGGAGCTGGAGCGTGTGGCCGGCGTGCCTGCGGTGTGTCTCGACCGGCGTGGCGAGCGGACGATCGAACTTCGGTCCGAGGTACTCGCCCGGCTCGCTGGCCACGCCGTGCTCGTGCGGACCGGCCACTCGGTGCACTTCGGGACCGAGCGCTACCTGCAGGATCATCCTCACCTCAGTCGCGCGGCGGCGGAAGCCCTCGTCGAGGCCGGCATCGCGTGCGTGGGCATCGACTCGCTGAACATCGATGCCACGACGAATCTTGATGGCACGGCGACCGGCGAGCGGCCAGTGCACTCCATCCTCCTACGCGCCGGCATCCCGATCATCGAGCACCTGACCGGCCTCGAGCAGTTGCCGGAGCGCGGCTTCACGTTCACCGCCGTCCCACCGAAGATCGAGGGCGCCGGCACCTTCACCGTCCGCGCCTTCGCCACGGTCTGAGCTCCGCTGTCGAGCCCGAACTTCCGAACTTCGGGAGATTCCGGTCGATATTCGACCCGAACTTCCCGAGGAAGAGGCGCGGCGGCCTCATTTCGGTCACCTGGCGGCGTGGCGAAGTACGCTCGTGCGCAACACCACGCGCCGGGGCGGTGCCGTCCATGGATGCTCGGCAGGGCGAGACAGGGCGGGGACCGCCCGAGGCAGCGACCGGCGGCACGCGACCAGCCGGTCGGCTGCGCCCACGGAGCCTGTCGACGCTGGCTCCCCCAGCGGCCGTGCGGCAGGACCGGGGGCTCGATGCGTTCATCTCGTACTCGCATCGCGACGCCGAGTTCGTCCACCAGCTGGCGAACGCCCTGGAACACGCCGGTCTCGTCGTGTGGATCGACGCGGACGACATCCCCGCCGGGGCCCCGTGGCGCGACGAGCTCGGCTCGGGCATCGAGGCTGCTGACGCCTTCGTTTTCGTCCTGAGCCCGGACTCCACGGTCTCCGAGGAATGCGCCAAGGAGCTCGCGCGCGCCCTCGACCTGGGCAAGCGCCTCGTGCCCGTGCTCCTGCGCGCGGTGGATCGCATCCCTGCCGGGCTCGACGCCGTCCAGTACGTCGACGCCACGGCGCGGGACGTCGCCTCCACGGCGCGCCTGACCGCCGAGGCCATCACCGTCGATCGCGACTGGCTGCGACAACACACCCAATGGCTCGCCCGGGCCCTGCGCTGGGACGACCGCGGCCGATCGAAGGGCTATCTCCTGCGCGGCAGCGAGCTCGACGCGGCAGCAGCGTGGCTCGCCCGGCAGCGCGAGGGACACGTCCCGCCCCCGACGGCGCTGCACACCGACTACGTCGGTGCGAGCCGCGCCGCGGAGAAGCACCGGCTGCGGGTGCTGCTCGGTGCGGCAATCGCGGCAGTCCTCGTCTCCAGCACGTTCGCCGTGATCGCCTTCCTCCAGCGCGGCGAGGCCATCGAGCAGCGGAGCAGCGCGGAGTCCCGCGCCCTCGCCGCGGCGTCTGTCTCCCAGCTCGCCGTGGACCCGGAGCTGAGTGTCCTCCTCGGCCTCGAAGCGATGGAGGAGGCCGACACGCCCGAGGCGCGTGACGCGATTCGCAGGGCGCTCGTCGAGTCGCACGTGCGCGCCGCGTGGGAGGTCAGCGACGGCGTCTCCGACCTCGCCGTCGCCCCGGATGGCGACGTCGTCGCGGTCGGCGCGCACGACGGCACACTCGTGCTTGCCGACGCGGCGACCGGTGCAGACCGGTGGGCTGTACAGGCGGCGGGCACGCCGATCCGCCGTGTGCTGTTCGACGCCAGTGGCAGTCGGCTCCTGACCTCGTCGGACGAGGGGATCGTGCAGCTATGGGACGCCGTGAGCGGCGATTCGCTGGCTGCCGTCCCCGGCACGAGTGGCGCGTTCTCCCCGGATGGCGAGCGGATCGTCACCGCCGGCGACGACGGGTCGGCACGCCTCTTCTCCGCGGCCGATGGTCGCGCGCTGGCCGAGCTCTCCGGCGAGGCCCCGATGACGGGCGCATCCTTCAGTCCCGACGGAGAGTCGATCGTGACGATCGAACGGAACGAGGAGATCGTCCGGGTCTGGGACGTCGCCGCGGCGCGCGCCACGGAGATCGGCTCGTTCGACCTTCTCGTGTCCGAGGCCATGTTCGTCGGTGACTCACGCGTCGTCGTGCGGGCGGCCTTCGACACCACGGTGTGGGACGTCCCGGCCGGCCGACTCGTGGCGCAGCTGGGGATGAGCTTCGTCGTCGTCCCGAGCCCGGATGGCGATCGCGTGCTGACGGCGTCGGTCGACGGGACGTCGAGCGTCTGGACGACGGACGGTGAGGAGGTCGCGGTCCTGCGCACGCCTCACGGCGGCTTCGTCCGGGACGCGGCGTGGAGTGCCGACGGTTCCCGGGTGATGACCGCGGCCGCGGACCGGCTGGCCCAGGTCTGGGACGCGGCGACAGGGGACGTCCTCGCGCCTCTCCGCGCGCACACCGGCTCGGCCAACGCGGTGTCCTTCGGGCCAGACGGCCACACCGTGCTGACCGGCGACGGCACCGGCATCGTGCGCGTCTGGGATCTCCCCGATGCCGTCGTGCTCCGCGGCCACGGTGCATGGGATGCGCCACTCGACGAACGCGCCGCCGACCTGCGCAGCGTGGACTTCAGCGCGGATGGGGAGCAAGCCGTCACCACGGCGACGGACGGAACAGCGCGACTGTGGGACGTGCGCACCGGTGCCGAAGTGCTCGATCTGCCGGGGTGCGAGCGCGCCTCGGAACCGTTCTCGTGCCTCAGCGGCGCCGTCATGCTCGATCACGCGTCGTTCATCATCGACGGCGAGATCCGGCCCGACGGCGAGGCTGTGCTGACGGTGGGCAGCGACGGGACCGTGCAGGTGCACGCGCTCGACGGCACACGGCTCGGGCGGTTCGGCCAAGGCACGGCAGACGGGTTGGCGGCCGCGTCGTTCGACCCCTCCGGCGCCCGCGTCGTGGCCGCCGGCACCGACGGCATGGCACAGATCTGGGAGGTCGAGACCGGCGCGCAACTCGCCACGATGCGCGTCGGCGCGGCCGTCACCGACGCCCGGTTCACGCCGGACGGACAGTTCGTGCTCACGAGCGACGAGGACGACGAACTCGAGCTCTGGCGCGCGGACGACGGCGCACACGTCCGCACGGTCGCGGAGGATGCCGGCGAGGTCGGCGGCATCGACCTCACAGCCGACGGACGGTTCGTCGTCGCACCGGTCGACGAGGGCGCGCGGGTCTACGACGTGGACAGCGGCGCCGAGGTGGTGACGCTGCTCGGCCACACCGGCCTGGTCACGAGCGCGTCCTTCAGTCCGGACGGACGGTTCGTGGTGACATCGGGATTCGACCGCACAGCGCGCATCTGGGACGCCCGGACCGGCAGCGAGCTCGCGGTGCTGCGCGGCCACGAGGACGTCCTGTGGGCCGCGACGTTCAGCCCCGACGGGCGCCACGTCGCGACTGCGGCAGAGGATGCCACCGCCAGGATCTGGGTTTGCGAGGCCTGCACTTCGGACGACGAGCTCGGACGGGCCGGCCGGTCGGCCGTCACCCGCGAGTTCACGCCCGCAGAACGGTCTCGCTACCTCGGCGGCTGAGCGCCCGCGGCCGGCTACCCGTGATAGGGCCGCAGGCCGTCGGCCGGGATCGTGCCCAGGCGGCCGGCCTGGAAGTCCTCCACCGCCTGCACCAGCTCGGCGCGGGTGTTCATCACGAACGGGCCATACGCGGCGACGGGCTCGCGGATCGGCTGCCCGCCGAGGAGCAGGATGTCCAGCGGGTGTGACGTGTGGCTGCGGAAGGTCAGCGTGCCCCCGGGACCGAACACGGCGAGCTGGCCCGACTCCACCGGGCGCTGCTCGGTGCCGGCACTCCCGGCACCTGCGAGCACGTACGCCAGGGCGTTGAAGTCCTCCCGCCACGGCACGACGAGCTGTGCTCCAGGAGACACGGTCGCGTGGGCGACCGTGATCGGGGTGTAGGTGGAGCCGGGGCCTCCGTGCCCAGCGACGTCGCCGGCAATCAGACGGACGAGCGCCCCGCCGTCGGGCGACGCGACCAGCGTGACCCGCTCGGCGTCGAGGTTCTGGTAGCGGGGAGCGACCATCTTGTCCCGGCTCGGCAGGTTGACCCACAGCTGGACACCGTGGAACAGGCCACCACTGCGGACGAGCTCCTCCGGCGGGGTCTCGATGTGCAGGATCC
>DASZOG010000105.1:0-2362 GCA_035550895.1 Acidimicrobiales bacterium | reverse complement strand
ACGGAGACGCCACCCGCACGTTCGACGTGAGCGGGACGGAGACGCTCCGGCGCGCCGCGGCTCACGCGTCGTTCCAGGCCGCAGACGTAGGCGTCGATGACCTGCTCGTAGCGCGTGACCGAGAACAGCAAGGTGACGTTGACGTTGACCCCGCGCGCGGTCAGCTCTTCGATCGCCGGCACGCCGGCCTCCGTGGCGGGGACCTTGATCATCACGTTCGGGCGTGCGAGCCGATCCCAGAGCTCGACGGCCTGTGCGACGGTGGCCGCGGTGTCGTTCGCGAGGTCGGGCGTGCACTCGAAGGAGACGAACCCGTCGCCCCCGGCGCTCGCGGCGTAGGCGGGACGGAGCAGGTCGGCGGCGCGGCGGACGTCCTCGAGCGCGAGCTCGAAGAACAGCTCCTGCGGGTCACGGACACCGGCGGCGACCGCTTCGCGAAGCTGGTCGTCATAGCGGTCCGAGCCCGTGATCGCCTTGGCGAAGATCGTCGGGTTCGAGGTCGCGCCGGTGACGGCGCTGCCGGCGATCAGCTCCGCGAAGGCGCCGCTGTCGAGCAGCTCGCGCGACAGCGTGTCGAGCCAGATGGAGACGCCGGCCCCCCGAAGTTGCTCGAGGCGGTTCATGCGGACTCGATCGGGACGAGTTGCTCGAGCGCCACGTCGGGATCGGACAGGCGCCAGTCGTCGACGGGGACCCGGTCGCGGATGAGTCGCTGAATCGGGTCGGCGACATCCCAGACGTTCACGTTCATGCCCGCCAGCACGCGGTCGCCGGCGAGCCAGAAGGCGATGAACTCCCGGCCGGCGGGGTCGCCGCGGAAGACGACCCGGTCCCAGGTGCGGGCAAAGCCGGAGTACTCCATGCCGACGTCGTACTGGTCGGAGAAGAAGTACGGCAGGCTGTCGTAGGCCTGTCCCGCGCCGAGCATGTTACGTGCGGCGATCGGGCCCTGGCGGAGGGCGTTGGCCCAGTGCTCGACGCGGATCCGCCGCCGGTAGAACGGGTGCTGGGCGCCGGCGGCGTCGCCGGCCGCGAACACACCCGACGCGCTCGCGCGCAGCTGCTCGTCGACGAGGATCCCGTCCCCCACCGCCAGGCCGCCCCGGGCGGCGAGTTGCGTGCGCGGCTGCACGCCGATCCCGACGACGACGAAGTCGCAGTCGAGGTGCTGCCCGTCGCTCGTGCGGACGCGCTCGACGGCGCCGTCCCCCTCGAAGGCCTCCACCCTGGTCCCGAGCAGCATGCGCACGCCGTGATCGGCGTGGATGTCGCGGTAGACGCCGCCCACCTCGCGGCCCAGAACGCGCTCCAGCAGGACGTGATCGGGGGCAACGAGGGTGACCTCGAGCCCGCGCTGTCTCGCCGAAGCGGCAACCTCGGCGCCGATCCAGCCGGCCCCGATCACGACCACCGTGCCGCCACGGTCCAGCCGTTCACGCAGCCCGTCGGAGTCCTCGACGCTGCGCAGGTAGTGCACGCCGTCGAGCTCGGAGCCGGGGATCGCGAGCCGGCGCGGCTCGGCCCCGGTGGCCAGCAGCAGCCGGTCGTAGCGCAACCGCTCGCCGTCGTCGAGCGCCACCTCCTTCAGCCACGGGCTCATGTCGATCGCGGTGCGGCCGAGCCGCAGTTCGATGTCGTGCTCGGCGTAGAAGCCCTCGTCGTGGACGTAGATCCGCTCGCGGCCGGCCTCGCCGCGCAGGTAGTCCTTCGACAGCGGCGGGCGCTCGTACGGACGCCCGTCCTCGGCCCCGACGAGCAGCAGGCGCCCCTCGAAGCCTTCGTGTCGCAGGGTCTGAGCGGCTTTGGCGCCGGCCAGGCTGGCGCCGACGATCACGAATGTCTGCTCAGCGGTCATGGGAAATCCTCGCGGTCTGCGCCAGGAACTCCTGGCGGGTCTGGTGGTCGTCGCGGATCGCGCCGCGCAGCGCCGAGGTGACGGTCCGGGCGCCCGGTTGCTGCACGCCGTGCAGCGACATGCACATGTGCTCGGCCTCGAGCACGACACCGACGCCGGCCGGCTCCAGCTCGGCCTGCAGCCAGTCGGCGATCTGCACGGTCAAGCGCTCCTGGATCTGCAGGTCGCGGGCGAACAGCTCGACCACGCGCGCGAGCTTGCTCAGTCCGATGATGCGCTCGCCGGGCAGATAGCCGACGTGCGCCACCCCGCGGAACGGCAGCAGGTGATGCATGCACAGCGAGTGGAACGGGATCGCCTGCGCGACGATCAGCCCGTCGTAGCCGTCTTCGTTCGGGAACGTGGTCGCCCGGAAGGCCGGTGGCGTGAGGAGCTCCGCGTACGCCTCGGCAACGCGGCGCGGGGTCTCCCGCAGGCCGTCGGCGTCGACGTCGGCGCCGAGGGCGC
>DASZOG010000104.1:0-15975 GCA_035550895.1 Acidimicrobiales bacterium | reverse complement strand
AGCGCGGCCGTCGGCGACGTCTCGTCGTTCGTCTGCGCCGGGCTGACGAACGCCACACCCGGATCCGCCGCGATCGCATCGGTGACGGCTTCCAGCTGCGCCGGGTCGGTGCCCTCCGGCAACTCCGTGGCCAGGCTCAGCGTGCCGTTGAACCCGGGACCGAAGCCCTCGGCGAGCAGGTCGTAGGCCTCGCGCGTCGTGGTGCCCTCCGGGTAGTTGCCTTCGTCGGAGAACCCGAGGCGCAGCCCGAAGATCGGCAGCGCGAGCACCACCAGCACGGCGACCCCGGCGAGGACTGCCCGCCATGGACGGTGCTGGATGACGCGGCTCCAGCGGTAGGAGAGCGTTTCACGCAAGGGCTTCGGCTCGCGGTCGAGCACCCGCGCCCGCAACGGGGCGAACGCGAAGCTGGCCAGGATCACGATCACCGCGACCGGCAGGGTGACGGCGATGAGCGCCGGGAACCCGAGGCCGACGCCGACCAGGCCGACGGCGATCAATCCAGCCGCGATGAGGCCGCGGCGGCGCGTCACTTCGACGCGCTCGCCGGCGAACCCGAGCAGCGCGGGCAGCAGCGTCAGCGAAGCGATCAGCGTCATCGCCACGACCGTCGCCGCCCCGATGGCCAGGCCCGAGACGAAGCTGAGCTGCATGATGAGCATGCCCATCAGCGAGATGACGACCGTCGTGCCGGCGAACAGCACGGCCCGGCCGGCCGTCTCCATGGCGATGATCGTCGACGCCTCGACCGAGTGCCCCTTGTGCAGGTTCTCCCGGAAGCGGGTGACGATGAACAGCGCGTAGTCGATGCCCACTCCGAGCCCGAGCATGATGCCGATCGTCGACGTGAAGTCGGGCATCGGGAGGACTTGCGAGAGCAAGCCGGTGATGATCGATCCGGACGCGATCCCGGCGAGCGCGACGCCGATCGGTAGGCCCATGGCCAGCACCGAACCGAAGGCGACGATCAGGATGATGATGGCGAAGCCGATGCCGAGGATCTCCGACGAAGGCACTTCGAACTCGGCGTACGCCGCGCCGCCGACCTCGACCTCGAGCCCTTCGACGTCGGGGAGCAGGGCGCGGATCTGGCGGCCGACCTCGGTCGTGGTTTCGAAGTCCGTGTCCGAAGGCGACTCGAAGTCGGCGTAGGCGATCTTTCCGGCGAAATCGCCCTGCGACGAGATCTGTCGCTCGTTGCCCTCGGCATACGGGCTCTCGACGGACTGGACGTTGTCGATCTCCGCCATCTCGGCGAAGAACTCCTCCATCGCCTGGCGGACCTCGGGGTCGTCGACGCCCTGCTCGGCTTGGAACACGATCGTGCCGGCGACACCCGCTCCGACGCCTCCGAAGTTCTCGTCGAGGATGTCGATGCCCTCTTTGCTCTCGACGTCGGGGAGCGTGAAGTCGGAGCGGTAGCCCGTGCCGACGGCACCGAGCACGGCGCCGAGGACGACGATTCCGGCAGCCCACATCAGGACGACGAGCCGGCGGCGGTGGAAGGAGAACGTGGCGAGCCGCTTCAACATGCGCAGAACCTCTCGAGGGATGGGCAGAGTGAGCTCCGGTCGAGCTTCGCCCAGGGCGCTGACAACCTACTGATGGGACGCTTGCAGGTCCGTTCGGACCGCCGCTGTCCAGGACGTTCGCCCGGCCAGACTGGAGCGATGTCCGCGATCGACCGAGCCCTGCGCTGGTCCACGCGTCACGTTCTCAGCGGGTTTGTCGCCGTCGTCGCCGCCGTCGCCGCCCTGGCGGCCGCCGGGTGCAGCGCGGCGGAAGGCAGTGGCGACGCGGGACGCGCGGCCGCGGCCGGTTCGTCCCTCTCCACGCGGCCGTCCACGGTCGCCGAGGCCACGGTCGCCGAGGCCACGACCGCCCCCTCGGCGACGGTCGGGGCGGCAACCACGTCCTCGACGACGTCGTCGACGACCACCACCACGACCACCACGGTCCCGACGACGACCACGGTGGCCGACACCGCAGCGCTCGCCGTCGACGCCATCCAGCGCGTCGAGATCGGTCGTTCCGTCGAGGGGCGCCCGATCATGGCGGTCCAGCGCGGTACCCCGGGCGGCACCGTCGTCCTCGTCATCGGTGTGATCCACGGGGACGAGGACGCGGGCGTCGAGATCGTGCGCCGGCTGGCCACTGCCGCTGTGCCTCCCGGCATCGAGCTCTGGCTCGTCGAGTCGATCAACCCGGACGGGCAGGCAGCCGGCATCCGGACGAACGCCAACCTCGTCGACCTCAACCGCAACTTCCCCCGGCGGTGGGCGCCACTCGGTCAGCCGGGCGACTGGCAGTACGCGGGCACCGGTGCGGCGAGCGAGCCCGAGACGCAGGCGATCGTCGGGCTGATCGAGCAGATCCGGCCGGACCTCGGCATCTGGTACCACCAGGACCTGTTCCGCATCGCGCCGACGTCCGGCCGCGCCGGCGAAGTGCGCGCCCGCTACGCCGAGCTGACCGGCTTGCCCCTCCTCGGGATCAGCGGCGGGACGTACACCGGCACCGCTGCGGCGTGGCAGCGCGAGGCCGTGTCCGAGGGCATCGCGTTCATCGTCGAACTCGGGCCGGAGCTGACATCCGTCGAGGCCGACACGCACGCCACCGCCGTGCTGACCATCGCCAGCGACTGACGGCATCCCCTCGCGCTGTGCACGTCCGCCACGTCGCCACGGCGTTCTTCGCCAACGGTGTGGCGGCGACGATCTGGCTCGCGCCGACGCCTGCGCTGGCCGCCAAGCTGGGCACCTCGGTCGGCGGGTTCGGTGTCGCGTTCGTCGCGTTCGCGCTCGGCGGGATCGTCGGCACACGCATCGCGCCGGTCGGCGTGCGCCGGTGGGGGGCAGGCCGGGCGACGCTGATCACGGGCGGCCTCGTCAGCGTCCTGCTCGCAGCGCGGGCGGTGCCTGACGAGGTGGCCGTGTTCTTCGTCGTCCAGGTCGCTGCGGGCATCGCCGACGGCGCGCAGGACGTGTCGATGAACGTCGTCGGCGTCGCCGCCGACCGGCTCACACCGGTCCCGATCATGAACCGGCTCCACGGCGTGTGGAGCGTCGGAGCGGTCGCTGGCGGCGGGATCGGCGCCGGGATGGCAGCGCTCGACGCGTCGATCACGGTCCACTTCGCCGCCGCTGCACTGATCGTCGGCGCGCTGAACGTCGCCGCGCTGCCGCTCCGGCGATCGTCCGTGGCGGTCGATCCTCCGACGGCAGGCGCCCGGCGGTGGTGGCAATCCCGGACGTTGGTCCTGCTCGGGATCATGGGTATCGCCGCGTCGCTGCTGGAGGGAGCCCCGCTCGACTGGGGCGTGCTCTACCTGTCAGACGAGCTCGACGCCTCGAGCGGTGCGGCGGGCATGTCCGCGGTGACGTTCACCGTCGGGATGGTCGCCTCCCGCCTCGCCGGTGATCACCTCGTCCACCGCTTCGGCGTCCCGGTCGTGCTGCGTATCGGGGCGCTTGCGGCGGCGGCCGGTCTCACGACGGCGTTGCTCGTCGACCAGGTACCGGTCGTGATCGCGGCGTGGGGCGTGATCGGTGCCGGCGTGGCCGTTGCCTACCCGGCGTTGTTCGTCGCTGCCGGACGGGCTCCTGGACTGCCGCCTGGTTCGGGGATCGGCGCGATCGCGTCGGTGGCGCGAGCTGGCTTCCTCATCGGCCCGCTGCTGATCGGGCCCGCTGCCGACCGGTACGGCCTGCGGACGGCGTTGGCGATCCCACTCGTCGCCGCGGCGGTCATCATCGTGCTCGCCGACGCGGCTCGGCGCCCGGCGGCCTGACGCCGCGCGGGCGTGTCCTTCCCTGGATCGCCGGAGGTCGGCGATGGGTACCGTGGTTCCATGGCAGATCGACGCCCGACGCATCAGGAGGTCACCGACGCGACGGCCGCCGCCGAGGCGGCGATGCCTCCCCAGCGCGTGCCGGTGAACGTCTACGAGACACCCGGCGCGCTCGTCGTCATCGCGCCGCTCCCAGCGGTCACCGCCGACGACGTGACGATCGAGCTGCGGCCGGGGACGCTCCGGTTCTGGGCGCGCCTGCGCAGTGCCGGGCCGCGCGAGTTCCTCGTGCAGGAGTGGGACTACGGCGGGTACGAGCGGGAGGTCGACGTCCCGGAGGGCTTCGGGGCCGGCGTCGAGGCGACGCTGGCGAACGGGCAGCTCGCCATCCGCGTGCTGCGCGGCGAGACGACGTCACCGTTCTCGGTCCAACCGACGACCACCGGCTGAGCCCGCTGTCCCACCCCGTCCATAGGATCGCCCTGTGGACGTCGCGCCCGTCACCACCTGGCTCACGGCGGAACCGGTGGTCGAGCGCGTCGAGCTGGCCGGGGAGTCGTGGGTCGACGTCGTGCGTGGTCTGCTCGCCCGCGCCGGCGAGGTCGAGGCAGAGCTCCTGGCGACCGTGCAGTGGAAGCAGGAGCGGGTCTTCCGCTACGAGCGCTGGATCGAGGAGCCGCGCCTCACCTCCTGGCAGGCAGGGCACGCCGCCCACCCCGCCGTGCGCGACGTGCAGCAGTGGATCATGCGCCGCTACCGGGTCTCCTTCGACGGCGTGGCCCTGTCCTGGTACCGCGACGAGCGCGACGGCGTCGGCTTCCATCGCGACCGTGAGCTGCGCTACCTCGACGACACGCTGGTCGGTGTGCTCACGCTCGGCGCCCGCCGTCCGTGGCTGATGCGACCGCTCACCGGCCACAAGGCGGACTCCGACGACTGGACCGGGGTCATCGACCTCCAACCCGCGGCGGGTGACCTGCTCGTGATGGGCGGCCGGTGCCAGGCCGCGTGGCTGCACGCCGTGCCCCAGGTCCGCGGGCGGTGTGCCGGGCGGGTCTCCGCGCAGTGGCGGTGGACGTCACGCCGCGGCCGGCGGGATCCGAACCCGGGGTTCTACGCGCCGCGCTACTTCGGTCGGGGGCGGTCCTCGACGTAGTCGACGCTGATGTCCTGCTCCGGGCGCATCTGCTGCGACGTGACCTCGGCGGCCAGCACCTCTTTGTCCGCCGCTGTCAGCTTCGGCGGGAACAGCGAGCGGGGCCACAGGCGGCGCGTCGCCACGACGTTCACCTCGGCAGCGAACACGGTCAGCTGACCGAGGAGGAAGAGCCAGCTCAGCAGACCGATGACGACGGCGAACGTGCCGTAGGTGTCCGCCGCGCCGCTGATCGTGCGCTCCACGTACCACGTGCCGAGGTACTGGAGCAGCCCGTAGCCGATGCCCCCGAGGATCGCGCCGGGGAGCAGCTGCTTCCACGTGATCGGCCCAGTGGTCAGCACCTTGAAGACGACGAGGAACAGGGCCACGTTGATCCCTACGGAGAGGATCGCCCCACCGATGCGCGCCGCTCCCGGCAGGTCGTCGAGGATCGAGATCACCTGCGCGGAGAACGTGCTGATGATCAGCGCGCCCGCCAGCACCGCCAGCGTGAGCAGTGAGCGCAGCCGCTTGGCGACGAACGAGGGGTGCGCGAGGCGGGGCACGTCCCAAACCTCGTTCATCGCGTCCTGCGCGGCCTGCATGCAGCCGAGCCCCGCCCACAGGGCGACGCCCAACCCGATGAGGAGCGCGACGATGCTGCCGTTCAGCTCGTTCGCCTGGCCGGCGATCTGGCTGCCGATGACCGGGATCTCGGCGATGATCGAGTCCTGCAGCTCGTCGGCCTCCTTGTCCTCGAAGACGAAGCCGATGATCGTCGTCGCCACCATCAACAGCGGGAACAGCGAGAAGAAGCCGTAGTAGGCGATGAGCGCGGCCAGCCGGCCGGCCCGGTCGTCCCCGAACTTGCGGACGACGCCCACCGGGAAGGCGAGGACGGTGTGCCGCTGCTGGAAGCGGTCGATCGCACCGAGCGGCCCGCCGCGGGGCTCCTCGGCGACCGCAGCTTCTGTCTCGGTGGCCATCTCACGAGTGTGCCCGATGCCCGAACCGCCCCAGACAGGCCGGCACGGACCGTGGTCAGCCGGAGAGACGGCGGAGCACGGCTTCCACCGGTCCCCGCGCGAACCGCTGCCGCCACAGCGTCGCCAGCGCGGTGAGCACCGCGAGGACGGCGGTGGCGACCGCCAGCTGCTCGGTGAGCGACGGCTGGGCCTCGGTTCTCCACGGCCACACGATCGTCTCGCCGATGACGATGTGCGCGAGGTAGACGCTGAGCGCGCACTGTCCCAGGTACACGAGCGGGAGACGCCACCGGCCGCCGGGCGACGACGTCGCCAGCAGGCAGAGCGCGGTCACGCCGACGGCAGTTGCCGACGAGAGCACGTACCAGGCCGTGTGGTTGCTGTGCGAGGTCCCGTCGAGCAGTGCCGCTGCCCACCCGGCTCCGCCGTCCAGCTGCGCCAGCACGGGTTGGGTGAGGGCGATCGCGCCGGCGACCGCGGCGAGCCGGACCTGGACGGCGCGCTTCGCGAGCTGCTGGCGGGCGAACCACAACCCGACGAGGACGAACCCGGTCCAGCCGACGAGCGGGTAGCCGCCTGTCCAGAACAGGTGCCGGACCAGGCGTCCGAAGTCAGCGAGCTCCGACCACTGACCCGGCTGGCGTCCTCCACGCAGCCGGTGGTCGGAGACGGTCGCCACGATCAGCGACGGCAAGACGAACGCGACGCCGGCGGCCGGCAGCGTCCAGCGCGCCGGGATGCGGCGCAGCAGCGGGACGAGCGCCAGCAGCACCCCGTAGTGGGGGAGGATGAGGTAGACCCAGTCGACTCCCGGCCAGATCGCGCAGCCGACGACGAAGAGCAGTGCGCCGCGTTGCACGAGCACCCGGTCGGGTGTGCCCCGGGCGACGAGCAGGCCGGCGCCGACTCCGAGGAGGACGGCGAACAGCGGCGCGGCGCGCCCGTCCGCCGGACTGATCAGTCCCCGCAGCCATCCCGGCTCGCGGTCGCCGATCACGCCGACGTAGTGGGCGAGGAGCATGCCCGCGAACGCCAGCGCGCGGGCGACGTCGATGCCGTCCAGGCGGCGCCGGCGCGCCGTTCCGCGGCGGGCCTCGGTCTCGACGGCGAGCGCCACCGCGCGGTCCTACCACCGATCGCCGCATGGCGGTCAGCGCCGCTCGGCGGCAAGGCTCCGCGCTGGCGCAGCGGTCAGGTGGGCGCCGTCACCGTCACCGGTGCGAAGAGCGCCGCGCCGACGATGCCGGCGTTGTTGCCGAGTGCGGCCGGCACGACCTCGGCTTCCCGTACGAGGTACTTGAACCACTTGTCGCTGTCCTCGCTCACGCCTCCGCCGATGATGATCAGATCCGGGCTGAGGAGCGCCTCGATCGCCGCGAGGTAGTCGTCGACGTGCTCCGCCCAGGCCTTCCACGAAAGGTCCTGCGTCTCGCGCACGTTCGCCGCAGCACGCTCCTCGGCGTCCTTGCCGCGCAGCTCGATGTGGCCGAGCTCGGTGTTCGGCACGAGCACCGAGTCGACGAAGAGCGCAGTGCCGATGCCGGTGCCGAGCGTGACCATGATCGTCGTCCCGGAGCGGCCGGTCCCGGCGCCGAAGCGCATCTCGGCGATGCCCGCCGCGTCGGCGTCGTTCAGCACCGCGACCGGGCAGCCGGTGGTCTCGGTCAGCAGCCCGTCGGCGTCCGTCCCGATCCAACGGGAGTCGACGTTCGCCGCGGTGCGGACCACGCCCCGTTTGATGACCGCCGGGAACGTCACCCCGATCGGGCCCTGCCAGGCGAAGTGGGAGACGAGCTCGCGGCACACCTCGGCGACTGCCTTCGGCTTCGCCGGCTGCGGGGTCAGCACGCGGTACCGCTTGTGGAGCAACGATCCCGTCGCGAGGTCGACCGGGGCGGCCTTCATCCCGGTTCCGCCGATGTCGATCCCCAGCGCCACGCCGGTCATGCCGGCGGTGCGCGCCAGGACGTCGCCGCCCGGCTCCTCCTCGACAGCCATCGACTCACCGTAACCGCCGCCGCAGACCCGCTCCCGTACAGTGCGCGGCGTGCCTTCCGGCCGATCCGCCGGGCCCGGCCGCCCGACCTCCCACTTCTCGCCGGTGCAGGCGACGCAGGTCGTGCTCGTCCGTCACGGGAGGACCGAATGGTCGGCGGCCGGCCGCCACACCGGCCGCACGGACGTACCGCTGACCGAGGCCGGCCGGGCCGAGGCGAAGGCCGTCGCGGACCGTCTCGCCGCGCTGCACGTCGATCGCGTCCTCACCAGCCCGCTGTCGCGTGCCGCCGACACCGCGGCCCTCGCCGGCTTCGGCGACCGGGCCGAGGTGCGCGACGAGCTCGTCGAGTGGGACTACGGCGAGCTCGACGGGCGGACGACGGAGCAGGTCCGCGAGCGCTACCCGGGCTGGACGATCTGGAGCGGACCGGTGCCGGGCGGTGAGTCAGCCGACGATGTCGGCGTGCGAGCCGACGGGATCCTGGCGGAGATCGCGGCCAGCGGGCTGACCGTCCTCGTCTTCTCCCACGCGCACTTCCTGCGCGTGCTCGCAGCACGGTGGCTGGAACTTCCCCCGACGGCCGGCGCCTACTTCAAGCTCGACACGGCGACGGTCTCCGTACTCGGATACGAGCGCGAGCGACGCGTGCTGTTCGGCTGGAACCAGTCGTGCCCCGGAGGCTCGCCCGGATGATGGTGCCGGTCGTCGTCCTGCCGGACCCCGCTGCCGCGGCCCGTGCCGCGGGAGCAGTCGTGGCCTGGCAGGTGCGCGGCGCGGTGGCGGCGCGCGGCCATGCGTCGCTCGCGGTGAGCGGCGGTTCCTCCCCGGCAGCGATGTTCGCCGAGCTCGCCCGGCTCGGCGTGCCATGGGCCGCCGTGTCGGTGCTGCAGGTCGACGAGCGGTTCGCGCCGGACGGCGATCCGGAGCGCAACCTGACGACGCAGCGCGCCGAGCTACCGGCCGAGGCGCGGATCCATCCGATGCCGGTCGACGACGGCGATCCGGGGCCATACGTGTCGCTCGTCGCCGAGCTCGACGTGGTGCACCTCGGCCTCGGCGAGGACGGGCACACGGCATCGCTCGTACCGCACGACCCGGTGCTCGAGGTGATGGACGTCGACGTCGCGGTGACCGGGGTGTACCGCGGCCATCGGCGGATGACGTTGACGTACCCGGCGCTCGACCGGGCGCGGGCGATCGTCTGGCTGGTCACCGGCGAAGGGAAGGCCGCCGTGCTGCCGCGGCTGCTGGCCGCCGACCCGTCCATCCCCGCCGGCCGCGTCGCGCAGGACCGGGCGCTCGTCGTCGCCGACACCGCCGCTGCGGCCGAGCTGCCCTGACATCCGTCAGCGGTGATCAGGGATCGAGGACCGCGAGGAGGTCACCTTCCTGGACGTTGTCCTCCGGGGCGACGCGCAACTCGACGACCCGGCCGGCCGATGGCGCGACGACGGGGATCTCCATCTTCATCGACTCGAGGATGACGAGCTCGTCTCCCTCCGCCACGTCGGCCCCCACTTCGGCAGGCACCTGCCAGACGTTCGCCGTGATCTCCGCCCTCACTTCGGTCACTGATCCACCCCTCGGGTGGATGGGTGACCGAGTCGCCACTGCACGGCGACAGTCGACGGTGCCTGCTGGACCTCGCTTCGCTCGGTCATGGGTTGCGGAGACTACGTGAGCCGCCCCTACCGCCCGACGACGAAGAGACCGATGATGGCGAACAGCGTGACCACGCTCGCCACCGTTCCGACGTTCGGGCGCCACCGCATCCGCCCTGCCCGCACCTCACTCGCCACGAGGTGCGAACGTACGGCAACTGTCGCGGCCGGTGGGGGCATGTCGCCGACTGTCACACGCCCGTGATCGACATTCCATGGATCGGGCGCGCTCGGCGCGCATCCCGCCGCGCAATGCGGTCAGCGTTGCGCCGGCCTGCCTGTCCGCCGGTCCTGGAGGAACGGGAAGGTGGCGCGGACGTCGGCGACGCGTCCCGCGTCGACCTCCGCGACGAGCAGCGCTTCGCCGCCCGCACCGCCAGCGAGGATCTCGCCCATCGGGTCGACGATCCGGCTGTCGCCGGCGTAGTCGAGCCCGCCGCCCTGGCCGACGCGGTTGACGCCGACGACGTACGCCTGGTTCTCGATCGCCCGGCCCACGAGGAGCGCTTGCCAGTGGGCGCGCCGCGCCGCCGGCCAGTTCGCGCACACCACGTAGCAGTCCGTGTCGGGCGCGATCGCCCACCAGTCGTCGGCGAAGCGCAGGTCGTAGCAGACGAACAGGCTCACCCGGAGGCCTTCGACATCGACGGTCACCGTCGACGTACCGGCGTCGTAGAGCTCGTGCTCGCCGGCGTAGGTGAACGGGTGCAGCTTGGCGTACCGGTGCACCTCGCCCTCGGGGCCGGAGAGCACGCCGACGTTGCACGGCCGCGCGCCGGTCGCCGCCGCCCGCTCGGGGATCGAGCCGTAGATCCACATCCCATGGCGCTTCGCCTGGTCCTGCAGCCACTGCGCAGTCGGGCCACCCTCGTCCTCGGCGATGGCGTCGGCGCGCATCGAGAACCCGACGGCGAACATCTCCGTCAGCACGGCGAGGCGCGCGCCCGCTGCGGCGGCCGCGTCGAGCCACGGCTCCACCCGCGCGCAGGTGGCGGCGCGGTCCTCCCACACGATGTCGTGCTGGATCGCCGCGACACGCACGGCCGTCACCTCCCTGCGCCGCCGAGGGCACGGAGGCGGTCGGCAGCCTCGTCGAGTACGTGGTGCTGCTTGCAGAACCCGAACCGCACGAGCGCCCGCCCGGCGTCGGCGTCGTCGTAGAAGACGGAGCACGGCACGGCGACCACGCCACATCGATCGGGCAGCGAGCGGCAGAACGCCATCCCGTCCTGCTCCCCGAACGGCGTGATGTCGGCGACGACGAAGTACGTGCCGCTGGTCGGGTACACCTCGAACCCCGCGTCGACGAGCCCGGGCACGAGGCGGTCGCGCTTCGCCTGCATGTCCGCCGCCGATTCGGCGAAATAGGCGTCGGGCAGGCGCAGGCCGGCGGCCACCGCGTGCTGGAACGGCCCCGACGAGACGTAGGTCAGGAACTGCTTCGCCGTCCGCACGGCGGTGACGAGCTCGGAGGGCCCCGTCACCCAGCCGACCTTCCACCCGGTGACGCTGAAGCACTTGCCACCCGAGCCGATCGACACGGTCCGCTCGGCCATCCCGGGCAGCGAGGCGAACGGGACGTGCGGCACGGCATCGAATGTGAGGTGCTCGTAGACCTCGTCGCTGATCACGACGAGGTCGTGCTCGGCGGCGACGTCGGCAACCGTGGCGACTTCGTCGCGGGTGAACACCTTCCCGGTCGGGTTGTGCGGGGTGTTGAGCAGGATCACCCGCGTGCGGTCGGTCACCGCGGCGCGCAGCTCGTCGGGATCGAACGAGAAGTCGGGGGCCCGCAGCAGGACGGTGCGCCGCTGGGCGCCGGCCATCGAGATGCACGCGCCGTAGCTGTCGTAGTACGGCTCGAAGACGATCGCTTCGTCACCGGTGTCGAGCAGCGCCAGCAACGCGGCGGCGATCGCTTCGGTGGCGCCGCAGGTGACGAGCACGTCCGTGTCGGGGTCCCATGCGAGTCCGTAGAAGCGCTGCTGGTGCTCGGCCACGGCGGCGCGCAGCGCGGGGATGCCGGGCCCCGGCGGGTACTGGTTGTGCCCGGCGCGGATCGCCTCGACCGCGGCATCGAGCACCTCGGCCGGCCCGTCCGTGTCCGGCATGCCCTGGCCGAGGTTGATCGAGCCGGTGGCCACGGCAAGGGCCGACATCTCGGCGAAGATCGTCGTCCCGAACCCGTCGAGCTTGCTGGTCAGGCGCGGGGTGCCCATCGCCCCGCAGCGTACCGGCCGCCTCGCATCGCGACCGGTCCGTTGTCCCTGTCGGGCACACGTACCAGGGGCCTGGGACGTACGGCCCTTCCGCAACCGCGCCCCCAAGGCGAACGATCAACGCATGACGGGACTGCTCGAGGCCACGAACCTCGTCCGGACCTTCCGCGCCGACAAGGTGGAACGGCCGGTGCTGCGCGGTGTCTCCCTGGAGGTGGCGACGGGTGAGTGGGTCGCAGTGATGGGCCCGAGCGGATGCGGGAAGTCGACGATGCTCCATCTGCTCGGAGGGCTGGACCTGCCCGACGCCGGATCGGTGCGCATCGCCGACGAGGAGATCACCGCGCTGTCTGTCGCGCAGCGGGCCACGCTGCGCCGACGGCGGGTGGGCTACGTCTTCCAGCAGTACAACCTCATTCCCCACCTCGACGTCGCCGCGAACGTCGAGCTGCCGCAGCGACTGGCCGGCGCCAGCCGCCGCCAGGCCAGGGAGCGCGGTCGCGAGTTGCTCGCGCAGCTCGGCCTGTCCGCCCGGCGGAAGGACCTGCCGGGCAGCCTGTCCGGCGGCGAGCAACAACGCGTGGCCATCGCCAGAGCGGTCGCCAACAGCCCCGACCTCGTGCTGGCGGACGAGCCGACCGGCGCGCTCGACACCGAGGCGGCGACAGTCGTGATCGATCTGCTGCGCGCCCAGCACGCCGCCGGCCAGACGATCGTCATGGTCACCCACGACCGGGACGTGGCTGCGGTGGCCGACCGGACGATCTACATGCGCGACGGACGCATCGTGGGCGGCCCCGAGCGAGCGGCCCTGGATCCCGCAGGAGCTCCGGCCGGTCCCGTGCGGGGCTCGTGATGACCGCCGCCCCGCTGCTTCTCGCGCGCACCGGCCTGCACGGGCGTCGCCGGCTCGGCGTCGTCACCACCTTCGTCATCCTCGTCCTCGCCGCGATCGGCATCGCCGCAGGGCTCGTGGTCAGCCGGCAGGGTGCACCGCTCCTCGATGAGGCCGCCGACGGAGCCGACGTCGCCCACCTCGTGCTGTACGGAGACCCGGCTGCGATCGAGCGGGTGGCCGCGGATCCGGAGGTGGTGGCGTGGTCCGGTCCCCTGCCGACGCTGTTCGACGTCGAGCTGCTCGCTGGGGACGAGATCGTGCCGATGAAGCTGACCGAGCTGGACGATCCGGACATCGAGGTCAACCACCCGCCGATGAAGTCGGGTCGCTGGGCAGCGAGCGACCAGGAGATCGTGCTCGACCGCAGCCTCGGTGCCGACCTGGGGATCGCGGTCGGCGATGACGTGACGCTGCGCTGGGGCGCGGACAGCGTGACGTTCGAGGTCGTCGGGACCGCCGTCGACTTCACCGACTGCCTCTATCCGCAGTGCGAGCCCGGTCGGGCATGGGTGACCGGCGCGGGGCTCACCCGCTTCGGTGCCGGCGAGCTCCGCACTGCGCAGGGCTGGCTGCGCTTCGACGACCCGGCGCAAGCGGACGGGTTCGTCGAGCGGAACGCGGCGGCGGGGGTCGAGGGGATCACCGGCACGGAGTCGTGGCTGGACACGCGAGACGACTTCCTCACGCTGGATCGCGTGTTCGGCTCGTTCGTCGCTGCCTTCGGGGTGTTCGTGCTCGCCGTGGCGGCGGTGATCGTCGCCGGCTCGACGGCGATGCGGGTCGTCGCCAGGCGGCGGGAGATCGGTCTGCTCGGTGCCGTCGGGTGCACGCCGGGCCAGATCACGCGCGGCCTGTTGCTCGAGCACGTGCTCATCGGCGTCGTCGCCGGAGTGGTCGGCTGGTTCCTCGGCGGGCTGCTCGCGCCCTCGCTGCAGATCGGCATCGGTCTCACGCTGGGAACGCAGGACCCGACCTGGACGTTGCTCGGGTTGGCCGTGACGGTGGGCACGATCTGCGTGCTGCTCGTGCTCGCCACGCTCGTGCCTGCCGTCTCCGCGGCGCGGCGCCCGGTGACCGACGTGCTCCGCGATGTGCCGCGGGACCGCGTGAGCTGGCTCAACCGGCGTGCCGCGCATGTGCCCTCGCAACTGTCGATGCTCGGCGTCCGCGAGCTGGCCGGGAAGCCGACGCGCGCGATGCTGGCCGCGCTGGCCATCGTCGTCGCCGTGGTCGGTGTGCTCGTCTCGATCGGCTTCGTCGGTGGCATCGAGGCCGTCGCCGACGATCCGGCCCGCGCCGGCGATCCGTGGGACGTCGCCGTGGTCCGCGGCGAGACGCCCGCGGACGAGGTCGAGGCCGCTCTGGCCGCCGACCCCGCAGTGGGATCGTGGTTCGGCGAGGTCGAGCAGCGGAGCACGCTCGACGAGGGCGCCTTCCTGTCCGTGGCGATGGCCGACGGCGAGGGCACGGCCGACTTCCACATCGCCGGTGGCCGGGCGATCGAAGGACCTGGCGAGGCGATCGCCGGCTTCGGTTTCCTCGAGCGGTTCGACCGGTCGGTCGGCGACGAGGTACGCATCCTGGTCGGGACGACTCCGCTGTCGCTGCGCATCGTCGGCTGGTACCGCGAGACGGAGGACAGCGGCGAGGTGCTGCGCTACGGCCTCGACACGTTGCGCGCCGCCGAGCCCGGCGTGGCGGCGGACGTGTACCGGGTGACCGCCGCCGATGGAGTCGCTCCGCAGGCGGTTGCGTCATCGCTCGCCGAGCAGTTGGGACCGTCGGTCCGTACGGAGATCCTCGACACCGGCGTGGAGGACATGCGACCGATGATGACGGTGATGCGGCTCGTCGCCGCCGTGCTGCTGCTGATGGCCGGCGTCAACCTGCTCGTGACGCTGCTCACGTCGAACCGGGAAGCGGCAGCACGAGTGGGAGTGCAGGTGGCGGTCGGCTTCACCCCCCGGCAGGTCACGGCGCAGGGGGCCGTCGCCGGCGCGGCGCTCGGCGTAGGGGCGGCGCTCGTCGGCGTGCCGCTCGGACTGTGGGTCTTCACCGTCCTCGGCGACGTCGTCAGCGAAGGGCTCGGCGTCGGTCCGGGCTGGATGCCGTCACCGAGCGCGCTCACCGTCGCGGTCCTCGCTGTGGCCGCGATCGCCGTTGCCGCCGGGCTCGGCGCGCTGGCCGTCGCCAGGATCGCTCGCCAGCCGGCGTCCGATCTGGTCCGCATGGAGTGAGCCACGTCGCCGGCCTCGGCTGCTCACGGCGACGCGCGACGATGCCGGTCAGACGGGGAGGACGCCGTGTTTGCGCCAGGGCCGGTCGACGTGCTTCGTGCGCGACACCTGGAGGCCCTTCCAGATCGCGAAGCGGGTCTCGGCGGGGTCGATCACGTCGTCGACCGCCGCGTGACCGGCGGCGATGTACGGGTCGATGTTCTTGCGGAACTCCTCGGCCAGGCGGATCTTCGCCTCGCCGCGCTCCTTGGGATCCTCGTACTGGTCGAGCACCTTGCGCTGGGTGATCTCCACCATCCCGTCCGGTCCCATGACGGCGATCTCCGCGGTCGGCCAGATCGCGACGTAGTCGGCCTCGTACGCGGTGCCGTTCATCACGAAGTAGCCCGCGCCGTAGCTCTTGCGCAGGACCACGGAGACCTTCGGCACCGTCGCCTCCGACACCGCGAACAGCATCTTCGCCCCGTGGCGGATGATGCCCTGCTTCTCCACGGCCGAGCCGACGATGAAGCCGGGCACGTCGTGCAGGAAGACGAGCGGGATCCCGAACGCGTCGCACAGCCACACGAAGCGCGCCGCCTTGTCGGCCGAGTTCACGTCCAGCGCGCCGCCGAGCACCATCGGATTCGAAGCCACGAACCCCACCGGCATCCCGCCGACACGACCGAGCCCCGTCACCAGGTTGCGGGCGAAGCCCGGCTTGACGGGAAGGAACTCGCCGTCGTCGCAGAGGAGCGGCACGACTTTGGTCATGTCGTAGGCCCGGCGAGGAGCGGTGGGGACGAGCGTGTAGAGCTCCTCGACCCGCCGATCGACCGGGTCCGACGTCTCGCGCAGCGGTGGCGGCTCCTGGTTGTGGGAGGGGAAGAACGACAGGTACTGCCGCACGACGGCGAGGCACTCCTCGTCGGAGCCCACCTCCAGGTCGGCGACGCCGGAGACCTTGGTGTGCACCTCCGAGCCGCCCATCTCCTCCTCGGTGACCTCCTCTCCGGTGGCCGCCCGCACGAGGTGGCGACCGCCGAGCGCCATCGACGACGTCCCCTT
>DASZOG010000103.1:0-1906 GCA_035550895.1 Acidimicrobiales bacterium | reverse complement strand
CTGAGTCGATGGCCGACCAGCTCGCCGGTTTCGAGCGTGACGGGCGGGTCACCGACGCGGCCTATGCCGATCTGCAGCATCGGTTCGAGGTGCTCGGTGGCTACACCCTGGAACAGCGCGTCGACACCGCCCTCTCCGGGCTGGGGTTCGGCCGAGAGGACTGGGTCCGGCCGCCAGCGACGCTCTCCGGTGGGGAGCAGACCCGTGCGTCGCTGGCGCGGCTCGTGATCGCGGACCCGGATCTGCTGCTCCTCGACGAGCCGACGAACCACCTGGACCTGGACGCCCTGGAGTGGCTCGAGGAGCACCTCCGGCGACGGACCGGCTCCCTGGTGGTCGCCTCGCACGATCGAGCCTTCCTCGACGCGACCGTGACCCGGATCTGGGAGCTGCGCGACCGCCGGCTGACGGCCTTCCGTGGCGACTACAGCGCGTACCACCGGCAGCGGGAGGAGCGCGACGCACGGGCCGTCAAGGAGGCCGAGACCCAGGCCGGCGCGATCGCCCGCGAGCAGGAGCTCGTCCAGCGCTATCGCAGCCACCGCAAGTTCTCCAAGATGCACGAGCACGAGGCTCGCCTGGAGCGGCTCCAGGACGAGCGTCGCGAGGCGCCCCGGCGGGCACGTCGACTGACGGTGCCACAGCGCGCCCTGACCGGTGGTGGACCGTCGCGTTCGGGCGAGGTCGTCGTCCGGGCCGAGGACCTGGCGATCGGCTACCTGCCGGGGCGCGGCGCCCTCGACGAGGCTGGCCACGCCGCGACCGAGCCGCGGATCGTGGGGCGCGTCCCGTTCCTGGCGGCGCAGCGCGGCGAACGGATCGGCATCGTCGGACCGAACGGCGCGGGAAAGACGACGCTGCTGCGGACGATCGCCGGCGAGCTGCCACCACTGGATGGCACGCTGGCCTTCGGCCACAACGTGTCACTCGGGCACCTCGCCCAGCTGCGGGGCGCCGCGATCGCGGGGACGACGGTGCTCGATGCGCTGCTCGAGGCCGTGCCGACGACCGACGGCGAGGCCCGCTCGTATCTCGCACGCTTCCTCTTCCGTGGCGACGATGCCTTCAAGGAGGTCCGTTCGCTCTCCGGCGGCGAGCGCTCCAGGCTCGAGCTGGCCCTCCTCGGCATCCGGGCCTCCAATCTGCTGCTGCTCGACGAGCCGACGAACCACCTGGACATCCCGGCCCGCGAGGCGATCGAGGCGTTCCTTCGCGAGTCGCCGGCGACGCTGCTGGTGGTCTCGCACGACCGGCGGCTCCTCGAGACCGTGTGCGACCGGCTGTGGGTCGTGGGTGAGGGCACCGCCGTGGCGTTCGATGGCGGGTATCGGGCGTGGCGCACGGCGGTCGCTGGCGGTTGGACCGTCGTCGACGCGGCCGCCGTGGCCCGGGCACGTCCCGGTGCCAGCGCGGCGACGACGCCGTCCGCCGCCGGCGCAGCCCGGGCTGGGGTCGCAGCCGTGGCGCCCCCGCCCACTCGATCCCGGCGCCGCCAGGGCAAGCTCTCCAAGGACGCCTACCGACGGCAGCGAACCGCGCTCGACGGCGAGCTCACTCGCCTGGGGCTGCGAAAGAACCACCTGGAGCTCGCGATGTCCGATCCGGCCGTCGCCGCCAACTTCGTCGAGCTGCGCCGGGTGACCAGCGAGCTCGCCGACGTCGACGCCGCGCTCGCGGCGGCCGAGGACGCGTGGCTCGAGCTCGAGGAGCGCGCCCCATGAGCGGGGCCACGCCCGCCCTGCCGCCCGCGCGCCCGGGCCGAGCGGTGCGTATCGGCTTGACCGGGCCGATCGGCTGCGGCAAGACGACCGTGGCGCGCTGGCTGGGCGAGGAGCCCGGTGTGGTCGTCATCGACGCCGACGAGGAGGCGCGCGCGGTCCTCGCCCCGGGCACGCCCGAGCTGGCG
>DASZOG010000102.1:0-5228 GCA_035550895.1 Acidimicrobiales bacterium | reverse complement strand
AGTCGACGCTGATCAAGGCGATCAGCGGGGTCCATCGTCTCGACTCGGGCACGATCATGCTCGACGGCGTCGACATCACCCACGCCACGGCCACCACCGCCCGTTCGCGGGGGATCGAGACCGTGTACCAGGACTTGGCGCTGTTCGACAACCTCCCGCCCGCCGCCAACTTCTTCGCCGGGCGGGAACTGGCCGGTCCGTCGTGGTTGCCTCCGGCGCTGCGGGTCCTGCGCAACCGGAGCATGGGTGAGCGCACGCGCGAGTTGCTCCAGCGCCTCCAGATCACCGTTCCCGACTTCCAGGCGCCGGTAGCGCTGATGTCCGGGGGTCAGCGCCAGGCCGTCGCGGTCGCTCGCGCCGTGGCGTTCTCGTCCAAGCTCGTCATCCTCGACGAGCCGACGGCGGCGCTCGGACTGCGCGAGTCAGGTCGTGTGCTCGACCTGATCCGGCGGCTGAAGGACAACGGGGTCTCGGTGATCCTGATCTCGCACAGCATGGATCACGTCATGGCAGTGGCGGACCGAGCCATGGTGCTGCGCCGCGGTCACGAGGTCGGGGAACTCGTTCCATGTCCGGAGAACCTCCAACAACTGGTCGCCTGGATCGTCGGCGCAACCGACGGTCAACGGATCTGACGGATCAACCGTGACGCACAGAAGGAGAAGCCGATGAGGAGACGCACGATGTTCGCCGTAGGGGTCGCCTTGGCGCTCGTCACAGCAGGCTGCGGTGACGACGACGACAGTGCGGACACCGGGGCAACGGCCGCCCCGGCGGTCACCGAAGTGGCAGGCACGGACGCTCCGGTGACAGATGCTGCCGCCACCACTGCAGCTTCCGCGGGCGAAGACGTGAAGCTGGCCTTCGTGACCAAGTTCCCGGTCGAGTTCTTCACGGCCATGGAGGACGCGGCCAAGGCGTATGCCGAGGAGCACGAGGGGATCGACATCGAGTACTTCTCCTGCCAGTCGCCGTCCGATGTCGACTGTCAGATCGCCCAGATCGAGGACGCCGTCGTGAAGGGCTTCGACGCGATGGTGATCACTCCGATGGGGAACGACGTGATCCCCGCGCTGGACGCAGCAGTCGACGACGGCATGATCGTCGTTCTGGCCGACAACGACCTTCCCGACTTCGCGGCGAAGACGGCGGTCGCCGCGACCGACAACGTCAAGGGCGGGCAAGCCGCTGGTGAGTACCTGAAGACGGTGCTCCAGGAGGGGGACACGATTGGCCTCATGGAAGGCGTGCGCGGAGTTCCCGCACTCGACGCGCGGATCCAGGGCGTCCAAGCGGCGCTCGAGGGCTCGGGCGTCGAGGTCATCTTGGGTGGTGCCGAGACGCAGTGCGACTCGGCACGGGGCGCCACCGTCGCCGAGGACCTGCTCACACGAGAGCCCGATCTGACGGCGATCTACTCCGCCTGCGACGACCCGGCGATCTCGGCCGCGAAGGTGGCGAGTGACCAGGGCAAGGATGTGCTGATCATGGGCTACGACGGTCTGCCGACCGCGGCCCAGGCCATTCTCGACGGAGCGATGACTGCCACGATCGCACAGTTCCCCGGTCGGATGGCCGAGCTCGGAGTCGAGGCGGCGGTCAACGCCGTCCGCGGCGAGCCGGTCGAGCCCTTCATCGACACCGGGACCGAGCTGGTCACATCTGAGAACGCGGAGCAGTTCCTGCAGTTCCAGTAGGCGATCTCGAGAACGAGTCACAGGAGCACCACGAGCGTGGGAACGATCGTCTCGCTCGACGTCGCTGACGTCCGCTTCCCCACATCGCGCCAGCGCGACGGCTCCGACGCGATGAACCCCGATCCGGATTACTCCGCGGCGTACGTGACCCTCCGCACCGACGACGGGGGGTCCGACGGGGCAGGCGACGGTCACGGCCTCGTGTTCACGATCGGTCGGGGCAACGACGTGGCTGCCACAGCCGTACGCGCGCTGGAGCCGCACCTCGTCGGGCGGTCCGTTTCCGACGGGCCCGGCGCGCTGGCGGAGCTGTATCACTCACTCGTCAGTGACTCACAGCTCCGCTGGCTCGGCCCCGAGAAGGGCGTGATGCACATGGCCATCGGCGCCGTGGTCAACGCGGCCTGGGACCTCGCCAGCCGGCGAGCGGGGCTGCCCCTTTGGCGGTTCGTCGCGACGCTCAGACCGGAGGAGTTGGTCGAGCAGATCGACTTCCGGTACCTGACGGACGTACTCAGCCGGGAGGAAGCGCTCGCCATCCTGCGGATGGCCGAGCCAGGTCGCGAGGAGCGCACAGCGCGCCTGCTCGAACGGGGCTATCCGGCGTACACGACGTCTGCGGGCTGGCTCGGCTACGACGACGCCAAGCTGGCGCGATTGGCGCGGAAGGCCGTCTCGGACGGCTTCACGTTGATCAAGCTGAAGGTCGGCGCCGACAAGGTCGATGACGAGCGACGGGTCCGTCTGGCCCGGGAAGCCGTCGGCCCCGACATCGACTTGGCAATCGATGCCAACCAGCGCTGGGACGTGGACCAAGCGATCGAGCAGGTTCGCAGGCTCGCCCCGTACGGCCTGCGTTGGATCGAAGAGCCCACATCACCCGACGACGTGCTGGGTCTCGCAACGATCGCACGTGCAGTGGCGCCAGTCGCCGTCGCGACCGGCGAGCACGTTGCCAACCGTGTCGTGTTCAAGCAGCTGCTCCAGCTCGACGCGATCTCGGTGCTCCAGCTCGACGCGTGCAGGGTCGCAGGCGTCAACGAGAACCTGGCGATCATGGTCCTCGCCGCCAAGTTCGGCGTGCCGGTGTGCCCACACGCCGGGGGGGTGGGCCTGTGCGAGATGGTCCAGCACCTGGCGATGGCGGATTTCATCGCGGTGAGCGGAGAGATGGACGGTCGGGTCATCGAGTACGTCGACCACCTTCACGAGCAGTTCACCGATCCGGTGGAGGTTCGGCGTGGTCGGTACATCGCGCCACGTTCTCCAGGCTTCGGCGGTCGCATGCACGCGCAGAGTGTCGCCCGATTCCGCTACCCGGACGGTGCGGAGTGGGCGCGATGAGCCTCGCCGCGCGGGACAAGGATTTCGAAGGGCTCGTGGCCGTCGTCACCGGCGGAGCGTCGGGCATCGGTTTGGCGACAGCGCTGACCCTGGCCCGGCGCGGGGCAGCGGTCGCGGTGCTGGACATCGAGGAACCGTCACACCCGGACTCGTCGGTGGACGTGCGCTCGCTGGCGTGCGACGTCACAGATGACGACTCCGTCCGGACTGCGGTCGCCGACGTGATCGGACAGTTCGGACGCCTCGACGTGGTCGTCGCCAATGCGGGCATCGCCGCGCAGGGCACGGTCGAGGACAGCGGCGACAACGAGTGGCGTCACGTACTGGATGTCAATGTCATCGGGACGGGCCGCACGGTGCGCGCTGCGCTGCCACATCTGCGCGCATCACCGACCGCAGCCGTCGTCGTCACCTGCTCGATCGCGTGCTGGGCGGGGCTGGCCCGGCGGGCCGTCTACTCCGCGAGCAAGGGTGCGGTCCACGCGCTCACCCTCGCGATGGCAGCCGATCACGTGCACGAGGGGATCCGCGTGAACGGCGTCGCGCCCGGAACCGTCGACACCCCTTGGGTCGGGAGGCTTCTGGACGCGGCGCCCGACCCCGTCGAGGAGCGAGCAAGGCTCGAGGCCCGCCAGCCCATGGGTCGGCTCGTCACCGCCGAAGAGGTCGCCCACGCGATCGCCTATCTCGCTTCGCCCCTGTCCGCGTCGACGACTGGCACGATCCTCGCCGTCGACGGCGGCATGTTCGGCCTTCGCGTCCCGGCCAACCCGCCACCATCGAGCCCGTGAGTCAACGCCTCCGGCGCGCTGCTGATGCGCGCCGGAGGAAGCGCATCATTCCCCCTTCAGGTCGCGGATCAGTCGGGCGGGGTCCGGAGCGGTGACGAGGGCCTCGCCGACGAGGACGGCGTCGTAGCCAGCGGCGGCCAGCGCGTGCGCGTCTGCGGCACCGCGTACGCCGGATTCGGCGACCTTGACGACGCCGGCGGCGATCGCCGCGGCCATGCGCTGCGCCCGGGCTGGGTCCACCTCGAACGTGACCAGGTCGCGCTGGTTGACGCCGATCAGCGTGGCGCCGGCGTCCACCGCGGTCGCCAGCTCCTCCTCGTCGTGGACCTCGACCAGCACGTCGAGGCCGACGTCACCTGCGAGCGCGTGCAACTCGGTCACCTCGTCACGCGACAGCGCGGCAACGATCAGCAGCACGGCGTCGGCGCCCATGGCCCGCGCGTCGTACACGTCTCGCGGCCCGATCGTGAAGTCCTTGCGCAGCACCGGCAACGGCGTGGCCGCACGCGCCGCGGCGAGGTCCGCCGCGGAGCCGGCGAAGAACTGCTCGTCGGTCAGGACCGACAGCGCCGACGCGCCACCGCGGGCGTACGTCGCGGAGAGCGCCGCCGGGTCGAGGTCTGCGCGCAGATCGCCGCGCGATGGTGAGCGGCGCTTGACCTCGGCGATCACGGCCAAGCCCGAGGACGCGGTCAGCGCGCGGGCGAAGCCGCGCGTCTCAGGCAGGGTCGCGGCACGTTCGGCGAGCTCGCCGAGCGGGCGGGTGTCCGCCGCAGCTCGGTCCCTGTGCCACGTGACGATCCGGTCGAGGTAGGTGGCCTGGGTGCGGATCCGCCGCACTGTAGTTAGCGACGGGAGCGGAGCATCGTGAAGAACGGGGCGAGCACGAACATCACCGCCGCGGCCGCGCCGAGCGCGAGCGAGGTCTGCCAGAGGACACGCGCCTCGAACAGGACGGCCGCGCCGAAGACGACGACGGCCGCGACGAAGAGCACGATCGGCACGCCCACGGTGAGGCATCCCGGCTGCGCCCCGGTGATCGCTTCGTCGTCGTCGAGATCCGCCGCCAGATCGTCCGCGTCCAGGTCGACGAAGTCGTCGACGTCGTGCGTTGTCCACGTCGGTCCCGCTGCCGTGCGGGAGGGAGCGTCGCCGCGCAGCACCAGCCAGGCGGCGTTCGCCTCGGCGAACGCCGCCGCGTGGCGGGCGCGCTCGTCCGGCCCCGCGGCGCTGTGGAGATCCGGATGGTGCTCCCGCGCCCGGGCGCGGTACGCGTGGCGGATCTCGTCGGGTCCGGCGCTCGCCGTCACCCCGAGCACGCGCCGCGCCGCGGCCTCGTCCGGGACCATCGCCCCATCGTACGGACCGCGTTCGATGCGTCACGCCGCCCGGCGAC
>DASZOG010000101.1:0-21896 GCA_035550895.1 Acidimicrobiales bacterium | reverse complement strand
CATCGTGACGGATACGCCGACGCGCCAGCTCGCGCCGACCGCCGCAGCCGTGCTCGAGCACGTCGTCAAGGCGCTCGTCGACGATCCCGACGCGGTGCGCATCGACGCCGCGGAGCGCGGCCGGCGCGTCGTGCTCGACGTCCGGGTCGCGCCCGGCCAGCTCGGCCGCGTCATCGGTCGCCAGGGACGGACGGCGAAGAGCATCCGGACGCTCGTCCGGGCGGCGGCGACCCGTGACGGCGTCGAGGTCGACATCGACTTCGTCGACTGACCGGCGGCGATGGCCCTGCTCGAGATCGGGCGCGTGGCCAAGCCCCACGGGTTGCGCGGCGAGGTGGTCGTCCAGATGATCAGCGACTGGCCCGAGCGCCTCGCGCCGGGAGCGCTGTTCGAGGTCGGCGACCGGCATCTCGAGGTGGTCGAGGCCCGCCCCCACCAGGGCCGCTACCTCGTCCGCTTCGCCGGGATCGAGGACCGCAACAGCGCCGAGGCGCTGCGCGGGTTGGCGCTCCGGGCGGAAGCTGTCGAGGACCCCGATGCGCTCTGGGTGCACGAGCTGATCGGTTCCCGCTGCGTGGAGCTCGACGGCACCGAGCGGGGCACGGTCGTATCGGTCATCGACAACCGAGCCGCCGACCTGCTCGAGCTCGACACCGGCGCGCTCGTGCCGATCTCCTTCCTCGTGTCGCACGAGGAAGGCGTCGTCACGATCGACCCGCCCGCCGGGCTGTTCGACTGACGCGGAGGCGCGCACGTGCGGATCGACGTGTTCACGATCTTCCCGGCGCTGGTCGACGGGTTCTGCCGGGAGAGCCTCCTCGGCAAGGGCCGCGCCGCAGGGCTGCTGGACCTACGCTGCCACGACCTGCGCGAGCACACGACCGACGTCCACCGCAGCGTCGACGACGCGCCGTTCGGCGGCGGGGCCGGGATGGTGCTCCGGCCGGAGCCGATCTTCGCCAGCGTCGAGGCGGCGGACCCGCCCCGTCCGCTGTTCCTGCTCGGACCCGGTGGGCGACGGTTCGACCAGGCGCTGGCCGCGGAGCTCTCCGCCGGCGAGGGTTTCAGTCTCGTCTGCGGCCGGTACGAGGGGATCGACGAGCGGGTCCGCCGTCACCTCGTCGACGGTGAGCTGTCGATCGGCGACTACGTGCTCGCCGGCGGTGAGGCGGCCGCCGTCGTCGTCATCGAAGCCGTAGCTCGGCTGCTGCCCGGCGTGCTCGGCAACGACGCCTCGGTGGCGAGCGAGTCCTTCAGCGCCGGCTTGCTGGAGGAACCGCAGTACACCCGGCCGGCCGAGTTCCGCGGCTGGCAGGTGCCCGACATCCTCCGCTCCGGCGACCACGCCCGCATCGAGCGGTGGCGGCAGGCGCAGGCGCTGCACCGCACGCGCCGGATGCGGCCCGACTTGCTCGACGCCCGCGGCGGCCTGACGGTGGACGACGAGCGCCTGCTCGCCGAGTTCCCCGAGCTCTGATCCGCGGCGGACGGGTCCGCTCCACGGTTCGGTCGGCGGCGGCCGGTTGGGAGCCGCTCGTGAGCGCCACTATCCTTGTCCAGCCGCTCGCCGCTGCCAGGAGCCCCGCGCATGAAGTCCACCGATCTCGTCGACCACGCCAACCTGCGTACGGACATGCCCGACTTCGCCCCCGGTGACGAAGTCCAGGTGCACGTCCGTGTCGTCGAGGGCAACCGCCAGCGCGTCCAGGTGTTCCACGGCAACGTCATCAGCCGCCAGGGCACCGGCCTGCAGGAGACCTACACCGTCCGCAAGGTCAGCTACGGCGTCGGGGTCGAGCGCACGTTTCCCCTGCATTCGCCGATCGTGGCCAAGCTCGAGATCCTCAAGCGGGGCGATGTCCGCCGGGCGAAGCTCTACTACCTGCGGGAGCGGCGCGGGAAGGCCGCCAAGATCCGCGAGAAGCGCGACAACTGACCCCCGCCACGTAGTCTTGGGCGGGTGAGCACCGAGGACCTCGAGAACTACGAGGCCGAGCGCGAGCTCCAGCTGGCCCAGGAGTACCAGGACGTCTCGGGCCTGTTCCGCTTCGCCGTGGAGACGGAGCGGCGCTTCTATCTCGCCAACGACGTCGACATCCGGGTGGTGGGCGAGGGCCCCCGCCCGCTCGTGGAGGTGTCCCTCACCGATGCCTGGGTGTGGGACATGTACCGCCGCAGCCGGTTCGTTCCCTCGGTGCGGGTGCTCACGTTCAAGGACGTCAACGTCGAAGAACTGCCGCGCGCCGAGCTCTGACTCCGGCGCGGCGTGTCCGGCGCTTCCAAGGCGCTCGGCGAGTGGGGCGAGCGGCACGCGGCGCGGTGGTACGAGGGCCGAGGGTACGTCGTGCTCGCCCGCAACTGGCGGGCGCCGGGGCACGGTGGCGAGCTCGACCTCGTCGTCGCTCGGCAGGGCACGGTCGTGTTCTGCGAAGTGAAGACCCGCTCGTCGGCCGCGTTCGGGATTCCCGCCGAGGCGGTCACGCGCACGAAGCAGCGCAGGCTGCGCCGCCTCGCCGCGGCGTGGCTCGGGGCCGACGGGCGGCGCTGGCAGACGGTCCGCTTCGACGTCGCCGCGGTCTGCGGAGTGGCGATCACCGTGGTCGAGAACGCGTTCTGACGACGATCAGCGGGGCCGCGGTGAGCCGCTGGGCCTAGGCCGGCCCGGGGCGGCGCGTGGTGCGGCGCGCCCAGCAGGAGTGGTGCCAGTGGCGGCGGAGGTCCGCCGCGCCTCGGGGGACGATCACCAGGTGACCGGTGCCGGGCACGATCTCCTGCGTGCAACCGGGGCAGACGTACGTCTTCGCCGCCTCGTACGGCTGCACCCGGCGGATGCTGACGTCATCGTCGGGCGCGCCCGGCGCGGCCACGATCAGCCGAGCGCGGCCCAGGCGACGAGGGCCAGCGCGACAAGGATCCCGGCGGCGACCAGCACGTAGTCGGACGGCCGTCGCCGTTGGCGGTGGTACGGGTTGAAGCCCACGCGGCCAGTATCGCCCTGTCGTGCCGCAGCGCAGGTGCCGAACCGTCGCGCCCGTCCTCCGATACCGTTGCCCGCCGTGAGGCGGCAGATCCCCTCGTCTGGCGCGTCCCGGCGCCGGTTCGGTGCGGCGGTGGCGGCGGCCGTGGTGGCGTCCCTCGCTATCGGCGTGGTCGCCGGGGCCCAGGAGGAGGAGTCGCCCGACGTCGAGGACATCGAGGAGATCCCCGTCGGCTCCATCGCCCCGGCCACCACCGTCGCCCAGACCACCACGACCGTGGGCGATCTGCCGCGCGCCTGCACACCGATCGAGCCGCCGTACGTCGAGTTCGTCGGCCGGGTCTCCGCCTACCAGATCCCGATCTTCCGCTTCGACGTGATCGAGGTCCGGTCCGGAACGATCGCCGGACCACAGGTCGACGTCCGCTACCCCGACGACCACCGGTTCATCGATCTGGACGAGACCTATCTCGTCGCGGCGCAGATCGATCCCACCGACGGGACGCTCTACTCGAAGGTCCGCGTCACGTCGAAGACTGCTCCGAAGCCGGGGACGTGCCCGGGAGACGACCCGATCATCACCGTCAACGAGGACGGCTCGTCCGTCGACACCGGTGTGCTGCAGGGGATGAAGGGCAAGTGGCAGATGATCCCGCTCGCCTTTCTCGTGCCGCTGGCCGCCATCCTCGGGATCCTGTTCGTCCTCACCGGGTTCAAGCACTTCGCCCGCTGGCTGCTCCGGCCGCTCCTGCGCTGATCACGCGTCGACCGGCGCCCGCCCAGCGGTCGCGCGCGGGACGAGCGCGCGTACGTCGTCGCGCGCGCTGGACAGATCGGGCACGGCGACGTCGATCGGATCCCCGTCACGGCAGAACACCAGGCGGCACTCGACCACCTGCTCGCCGAGGAGCGATTCCAGGGCGACGGCGTACGCCGCGGCCTGCAGGCGGTAGCGCGCGACCTTGGCGGCGACGTCGGCGTCGTCCCCGACGTAGTCGGTCTTGTGGTCGACGACGACGAGTCCGTCCTCGCGGCGGACGAGGAGGTCGACGTAGCCCTCGAGCACCGTGCCGCCGACGCTGGTGCCGACGTACAGCTCCCGCCAGTGCGGCAGGCCGGCGGCGGCGCGGACCGTGGGACTGGCCAGCGCGGACCGGGCGAGAGTGGCGATCGTCGCCTCCTCGCCGATGACGCCCTCGGCCGCGGCCTGGGCGCGGGCCAGCTCGTCGACGCCTGCACCGGTCGCCAGATCGACCGCCTGGAGCACGGCGTGCACGGCCCGGCCGATCGCCGTGCCGTAGCGCCCTTTCCGCCACGGCGGCAGGTCGAGGTCGACGGGTTCCTTGAGCAGCCCACCGTCCGGCGCCTCGCCGTCTGTTGCGTCGCTGGGCAGCGCGTCGACATCCGGCGCACCGAGTGCCGGGTCGTCGCGAACCGGCGCGTGGCGCGCCTCCTCGTCGTCGGAGAGGGCCATCGTGGCCAGCGCCGTCGCCGACGTGGTGGAGACCCGGGCCGCGTCCGCCAGCAGGCGGGCGTGCTGGTCCCGCCACGCGACGAGCGAGAACTCCGCACGGCTCCCGGCGGCGCCTTCACTGGGGCCGTCGCCGGCCGCTGCCTCCGGCTGCGGCCGGCGTGCATCGAACGCCGGCGCCGGTCGTTGCAGATCCGCCGGAGGATCGGGCGCTCCGCCGAGGGTGAGCGCGACCTCCGCGAGGACCTTCGCCGCCGTGGTGGCGGACCCCTTGTCCTTGCGGTGCAGCGACACGACGAGGTGGTCGCGGGCTCGGGTGCAGGCGACGTACAGCAGGCGGAGCCGCTCGTGCTCGTCGAGCTGCTCGTCGAGCATGAGCTGCGCGTCGAACCCCGCAGTGGCGAGGTGCTTGCGCAGGCGGATGTCGGGCGGTCCGGCGTCGTTGTGCCACAGCACCTGCACCGTGCCCCGCCCCGAGCGGGCCTCGGTCGTCAGTCCGGCGACGACCGTGATCTTGAACTGCAACCCCTTTGCGGCGTGGATGGTCATGATCCGCACCGCGTCCTCATCCGTCTCGGGCAGCACGACCTCGGGCACCCGACCGGTCTGGCCACCTTGGCGGTGCGCCCAGTCGAGGTACGCCCGCAGGCCCACGCCGCCCGCCTCGCTCCACGCCCGGGCATGATCGATGATGAACCGGATCCGCCGCCACGCATCACGGGCCCCGCGCTCGGCAAGGCTCGACTCGAGTACACGCCGATCGCGGACCAACCGGTCGAGCAGCTCGCTCGGCGTGTGGAGCGCCCGCTCCTGGCAGCGGCGTTCGAGATCCGCCAGCGCGTCGCCGACAGGGTCGGCGCCCGTCGCTGGTGGCTCGGGCCGCGGTGCGAACGGGTTCCACCGCCCACCGCGCTGGATCCACTCGTAGAGCGCGACGTCGCTGCAGCCGTACAGCGGGCTGCGCAAGGTGCAGACGATGGCCAGGTGGTCGGAGGGGTCGTCGACAGCGCGTAGCGCGAGCAACAGCATCCGCGCTTCGTCGGTGGCGTACGCCAGGGCGCCCGCTTCGGTGCGGTGAGGAATGCCCGCGTCGTCCAGCGCGCCCTCGATCGCCGCCAGCGACGTGCGGGCCGGGATGAGGATGGCGATGTCGCCGAAGCACGCCGGGCGCACGACAGGTTGCCCGTCCTCGGCGTCCTCCTCTGCGACCGTCCACCCCTCCTGCCGGATGCGGCGGACGACGGCGGCGACGTCGGACGCCTCCCTGGCGCGCAGCTCCTCGGCGTTCGGGCCGTCGGTGTGGACGTCTGCACCGAGGAGGACGACTGGTGGTCCGTCCAGTTCCGTGGTGCGGACAGGCGCGAGCGCCTGGTAGGCGGGCTGCGCTGCCACACCGTCGACCTCGACCGCGCGGATGAGGCGCCCGAACACCGCGTTGACCCACGCGAGCACCGCCGCGTGCGAGCGGAAGTTCGTCGTGAGCGAGACCTGCTGCGCGCCCACCCGTCCCGGAGTGCGCAGGTAGACGTTGATGTCGGCGCGGCGGAACCGGTAGATCGACTGCTTCGGATCGCCGACGAAGAACAACCGGCCCGGCTCGACGTGTTGCTCTCCGGGTGGTCTGGCCAGCGCCTCGGCGATGTCGAGCTGCAGCGGATCGGTGTCCTGGAACTCGTCGATCAGCAGGAAGCGGTACCGATCGCGGAGCTCGCTGCGGACACGCGTGCCATGGCGCGGGTCGTGGAGCAACCGTCGGGCGAGGACGAGCAGGTCGTGGAACGAGAGGTGCCCCGCCACGCGTCGCTCCTCGGCGCCACGGACGGTGAACGCGGCGAGCGCGGACGCGAGGTGGAGCAGGCAGGCGTGGACCAGCGGGGCGAGCGCCTGGTTCACCAGGCTGTCCTCGGCGTCGCGACCGATCCGGGCGCACGCCGCGCGGGCGTCCTCGACCGAACCGAACGACGTGCCAGTCCAGTTGTGCTTCAGACCGACGCGGCCCGGCAGCTTCGGAGGCGAGGACAGCAGCTGGACCACCTCCTCGCTGTCCTCAGCGGCGTCCGCCTGCGCCAGGCGTTGCTGCCACGGGGCGAGGTCGGACACGAGACTGTTGCGCAACTTGTCGTCGTCGACGACGGTTGCGGCGGCGGCCAGGAGCTCGTCGGCGAGATCGAGGATCGGCCCGCAATCGACACGCGGCAGGTCGGGGGGTGGCTCCGTCATCCGCGCCGCCACGAGGTCCCAGTTGCTCTCGAAGGCGAGCGCCAGGTCGCGCAGGTGGCGTTCCGAGACGCCCGCTTCGAGTGCGAGCTGCAGCGGGCGTTCCAGCGCCGGGTCGGTCGTGATCTCGGTGCGCAGGGCGCGCTGCCAGCGCCCCTCGAAGTCGATGTCGCTGGCGATCTCGTCGGCGATGGAGAGGTTCGGGGGGAGGCCCGCCTCGACCGGGTGCTCGAGGAGCAGCCGCTGCGCGAACGAGTGCAGCGTGCTGATCGCAGCCCGGTCGAGATCGCGCAGCGCGGCGGCGGCCTGCTCGGCGCCGGCCGGGTCGCCATTCGTCACGGTTCCCTCCAGCCGCGCGCGGATCCGCTGGCGCAGCTCGGCAGCCGCCTTCTCGGTGAACGTGATCGCCGCCAGGTCGGTGATGGCGTGTCCGGCGCGCACGTGACCGAGCACTCGCTCGACGAGGGCGTGGGTCTTGCCCGATCCGGCGCCCGCATCGACGAACAGCGTCGTGTCCAGGTCGTTCCCGATCCGCTCCCGGGCTTCCACGTCGACGAGGAGAGGCGTGGTCACTGCGCCACCGCCCCGGGTTCGGTGAGCGCGACGTAGTCCTCGAGTTCCGGGCAGGCGCGCTTGCGCTCCCACCGTGACCTCGCCGAGGAGGTACCGAGCCCGTCCGGATCGCAGTACCAGCACGAGATGAAGTGCATCCAGCCGGTGCCACCCTCCGGATGGCAGGGGAAGATCCCACCTTCGATCCCCGCCGCGGCCACACCGACCACGCGGTCGAGCTGGGCCAGCGTCTCCGCGTTCAGCGGTACCTGTGCCACACCTGGCTGGTCGCTGACGCTCAGGTAACAGACGTGGACCTCGTCGTCGGGCCGCCCGAGGAACTGGCGCGCGGCGAGACCGTAGATCGGCAGCTGCAGCCGGTCGGCGGTCCTGCCCAGCGGGTGCTTCTCGTTCGCCCCGAGCCGGTCCTTCTTGGACGTCTTGTAGTCCGTGACCACGATCGTTCCGGCCGCCTGGTCGATCCGATCGATGCGCCCAGCCAGGCGCAGTCTGCGCCCGCCCGGCAGCGTGACCTCGACCGGCGCCGCGCCGCCGATGCCGAAGCAGACCTCGACGGCCACGGGCCGTGCCCCGTGCCGCCGGCGGAGGTCGGCGTCGTCCGCGAGAAACGTGCCCATCCAGCGTCTCATCTTCCGTTGCTGGCGGGCCCAGAACAGTGGCAGCCCGGTGAGACCGTTCGCCTCGGCCTCGGCCGCGAGGGCGGCGAGCGTGACGTGGAGGCCCTCGATCTGCGCGGCACTCCACGTTGCGTCCGGATCGGGGACCTCGCCGTCGTCGATGGCGCGGCGGAGGAGCGCCTCGAGCGCACCGTGGACGAGCGTGCCGCGCTCTCGGGGCGGCAGCTCGAGCAGGTCCTCGGGCGCCTCGACGGTGTCGACCCTGAGCAGGTAGCGCACGAAGTAGGCGAACGGGCAACGCATCCACTGCTCGATCCGCGACGGCGAGAGTGGACGCTCGCCGTCGAGGCTGGGCAGCGGCGCGATCGCACCGAGGTTGCCGTCGAACTCGGTGAATGCGTCACTGGCGCGGGCCCGGCGGAGACGCACGGCGCGAGCCAGGGTGACGTCCTGACCCACGAGCTGATGGTCCTCGTGGAGCCGCCCGCCGTCGTCGAGGGCGACGAGCAGTGCATCCTGTTCGGTGGCGGCGCAGGTCGCGGCGTGCACTCCCTCGCGGAACGAGCCGACGTGCTGCACCGACGGCGTCCGGTCGCAAAGGATCTCCGGGATCCACCGGGAAGGGTGCAACCCGCGGCTCGATCGCAGGTCCCCTCGCGGCCGGGTCACGACCAGCTGCGTCGTCGCTGCTGCGCCCACCGCCAGCGCCTGGTGGTGCGCCCGTTCGCGCTGCGTCTCGGTGGTGGCGAGGACACCGGCAGCGCGGCGGTCGCTGTCTCGCAACAGCGGGTCCTCGCGCAGGAGCGGCGGCAAGCTGCCTTCCGCCGCACCCACGACCACGACGACATCGGCCTGGACGCCGACCGCGAGGCCGATGGGAGCGACGAACACGCCTCGCCCGAGCCTGCCGATCGTCGTCAGCGACGCGTCGAGCTCCGCGGTGAGCGCGTGACGGAACGCGGTGACGGTCGGATGCGGCTCGATGTCGTCGAGGTGGCTCAAGCGATCGAGCGCGGCGAAGATCCGTTCGGCAGCGCGTGCCTCGTCCCGTGGCCAGCGCTCGCGCACCGCCTCGCCGCCGACGAGGAAGTCGATCAACCCGCCCGCCCACCGGGACAGGGCCCTCCAGGTCGGATGGCGCGGAGGGGTGAGCTGACGGTGGAGGAGCTGCACGAACCTGCCGAGCGACTCGACGTCGCCGAGACGCGGATCGGGTCCGGCATCCTGCGCGTCACCGTCGCTGTCGGCGCGGGGCATGCGGTAGCGGTCGGCGAGCCGCGCCAGGCGCTGACGCCACTGGTCGACCCCGGCGACGACCCCGGCGTCCCGGGAGCGCTGCTCCCAGCGCGACACGGGGAGTGGCCCTCCTGCCGGACCGATGGCCGGAACCGACGACAGCAGGCCGAACAGCTCATGGCGGGAGAGCTCGCGGTCGCGCAGGTCGAGAAGGCCGAGCAGCGCCCTGCCAGCGATCCGCTCGAGCAAGGACACGGTCGCCGCGCCGTTCCACGGAACATCGGCCGCGTCGAGATGATCGGCGACGAGGCGGGCGTACGGGCGGGCGTTCGGGTACACGACCGCCATCCGCTCGAACGGCGTACCGCCGGCGGCCGCGTCGATCAACCGGCGCACGGCAGCACGGACTTCGTCGTCGGGATCGGTGGTGTCGATGACCACGACGTCGGCCCGCGCGTCGAACAGGTTCGGCGCAGGGAGTGCCGGCGCGCTGCGGACACCGAGCCGCTCGTGCAGAACCCGCGCCGCTGCGGCGTCACCCGCACTGACGCCGGTGAGCCCGCAGACGACGACGGTCGGCACGTGTCGGGAGACGGCGCGCAGCAGCGTGCCCGCACCCACCGAGAGTTCCTGGGGGAGGTGGACCACGACCGTGCCAAAGCGCTGCGCGAGCGCCGGGCCGGTCTCCGCGACCTGCTCGACCGCACTGTCGAGCAGGTCGCGCTCGTCGAACCACCCGCCGTCGACCAGCACCTGCCGTGCTCGGCGGTGGATGGCGACGAGGTCGTGCGCGCGGGGTGACGCTCGGGCCACTGCACGCAGCTGCGGATCGACCAGCTCACGCAGATCTCGGTGCGCGCGCTCCATCGCTTCGACCGTGCCGGGCTGCGCGGCGGCGTCGGCGAACATGCCGGGCACGTCCTGCAGTGCGCGGCGGATGGCTGCGGCGACGACGGGTGCGGTCACCGGGCGGCGGCCCTGCCGGGCGAGCACAGCTCCGGCGAGGAGTTCGGCGAGGCGGTACGCGGTGACAACCGTCAGGTTGGCGACACCGCGGCCGTGAGCGGCGAGTGCCCGGCGGGCGGCGACACCGGCGTAGTTGCTCGGCACGACGATCGTGACCGGGGCCAGCGGGTCCCCGCCCTGCGCCGCCGCGACGGTCTCGGCGAGGGCCTGCTGCGCAGCGGCGCCGTAGCGGGTCGGGACGACCTCGATCACGTCCCGGATCGTACGGAGTGGCTGCGACAGCGTTCCGGGACGGTGGGGGGATTCAGGAGCCCGCTGCCTTGGCGCGTTCGCGAAGGTCGGCGACGGCGTGGGCGAGACCCTCCGGATCGCGGTACAGGGCCGTGCCGGCGACGAAGACGTTCGCCCCGGCTGTCGCCGCGCCGGCGATCGTGTCGGGGGTGATGCCACCGTCGACCTCGACATCGATCTCCCGGCCGGTGGCGCCGACCAGCGCCCGCACCTCGGCGATCTTCGGTTCCATGGTTGCCAGGTAGCGCTGGCCGCCGAAGCCGGGGTTGACGGTCATCACGAGGACGAGGTCGACGAGGTCGAGGACGTGACGCACCGCCGTCGCCGGCGTCGCCGGGTTCAGCGCCACGCCAGCCGACGCGCCGAGCTCACGGACGGCATCCAGCGTGCGGTGGAGGTGGACCGTCGTCTCGGCGTGGACGATCAGGCGGCGGCATCCGGCGTCGACGTAGCGCGGCGCGAGCACCTCCGGCGTGAGCGTCATCAGGTGCGCCTCGAACGGCACCTGGCAGTGCTCCCGCGCCGCGGCGATCACGTCCGGCCCGAACGTCAGGTTCGGCACGAACTGCCCGTCCATCACGTCCCACTGGATGAGATCGACACCGGCCGCCTCGAGCGCGGCGACCTCCTCCCCGAGCCGGGCGAAGTCGGCCGGGAGCACGGAGGGGGCGATCAGGATCGGCGGCACCGGCCGGGACGGTATCCGCCGGCGAGCCACATCCCTGCGCCACTCATCGGCGATGCGAGGATGGCGACCGTGCCGTTGAACGTCGCGATCCACCCGGAGGTCGCCGTGGCACTCTCCGCGCGGCGTCCGGTGGTCGCGCTCGAATCGACGATCTTCTCCAACCTCGGGCTGCCCACTCCGGCGAACGTCGAAGCGCTCGACCGCTGCCTGGCCGCAGTCCGTGACGGTGGTGCAGTACCGGCGGTGACGGCCGTGCTCGACGGTGTCGCCAGGACCGGGCTCGATCCGGCGGAGCACGAACGGATCTGTGGCCCGGCGCGCAAGGCCGCTGAGCGGGACCTCGCCGTCGCGGTCGCGCAGCGGTGGTCCTACGGCGCGACGACGGTCTCTGCCGCGGTGGCGATCGCGGCGCACGCCGGCATCGACGTCTTCGCCACGGGCGGCATCGGCGGCGTCCACCGCGGCGCGGAGATCACCGGCGACGTGTCGGCCGATCTCGATGCGATCGCGCACCATCCGGTGGTCACGGTGTGCGCGGGGGCGAAGTCGTTCCTCGACCTCGGCCGGACGCTGGAGTACCTCGAGACGGTGGGCGTGGCAGTGCTCGGTTGGCGGCACGACCGGTTCCCGGCGTTCTACGCCCGCTCGTCGGCGCTTCCCGTGCCCCATCGCGTGGAGTCGGCGGACGAAGTGGCGGCGATCCACGCCAACCGCGCCCGGGACGGCACGGGGCTGCTGCTCGCGGTGCCGATCCCCGAGGTCGACGCGCTCGATTCCGACGAGCTGGAGCGGGTCCTCGCAGAGGCGTTGGACGCCGCGGAGGCGGACGGTGTCACCGGCGCCGCGATCACCCCGTTCGTGCTCGCCCGCATCGGGCAGGCGACCGAAGGCCGCAGCGTCCCGGCGAACCTGGCCCTCGCGGAGCACAACGCGCGTGTCGCCGCCGAGGTCGCGGTGGCGATCAGCGAGCGGAGCTGATCACAGCCTGGGACGCGCCAGGCGCCGCTCGACACGAGCGAGGAATGCCCGCCGCTCCGCCTCGGCGGCCGTGTCCATTCCGTACAGCGCCAACCAGCGGGTACGGGCGAGCGGGTGGCAGAGCGCGCGGAGTTGCCGGCCGACGAGGTGCTTCCCCGGCTCGCCCTCCACGACGTTGATCCGCTTCGGCGAGCCGTGGGTCGTGACGACCACGAGGCGGCGCAGGTTGCGCAGCAGCGGCCGGACACGCGCCGCGCCCGGCGGGAGCGTGTACGCGACGCCTTCCACCCACACGCGCTCGAACCAGCCCTTGAGGATCGCCGGCGGCCCTCCCCACCACGTCGGGTACACGAGCACGAGCGCGCTGGCCGCTTGCAGCCGGGCACCGTGGTCCTGCACGTCCGCGGCACGCGCCGCGCCGGCTGTCCGGTGGTCGGCCCACTCGGCGCGGGAGAGGCGAGGCTCGAAGCCGTCCACGTGGAGGTCGAGCACGTCGACCTCGTGGCCGCCGGCGGCCAGCCCGCGCGCCGCCGCGTCGCGCAGCGCGGCTCCGTAGCTCTCGGCCCTGGGGTGCGCGTGGACCAGGAGCGCTCTCACAGGCGGGCCACGCGCTCCTCGACGCGGCGCACGAAGCGTGCCCGTTGCGCCTCCGTGCTCGTGTCGACGCCGTACAGGGCGAGCCATGTCGTCCGCCGGCCCCACGGCACGAGCATCCGCAGGGCGCGCAGCAGCGTGCGTCGACCGCCGTCGGTCATCACCCGCACGTACGAGCGCGACGACCCGTACGTCGTGATCCCGATGATCCGCCGCACGTGGCCCAGGCCGGGGCGGACCCGGTTCGTCCGCTCGTCGAGGTGGAACGCCACACCGGGCACGAGAACCCGGTCGAGCCAGCCCTTGAGGATCGCCGGCACGCCCATCCACCAGGTCGGGTAGACGAAGAGGAGGACGTCCGCGGTCCCGACGAGGCCGGCGTGGCGGGCAACGTCCGGGCTGCAGACCGGTTCGTCCGTGTCGTACGCGGCGCGCTCGTCCGCGCTCATCACCGCTCGGAAGTCCTCGCCGTACAGGTCGAGCTCGGTGACCTCGTGACCGCTTCCGCGCAACGCGGTGCACGCCGTGTCGAACAGCAGGCGGTTGAAGCTCTCGGGCGAGGGGTGGGCGTGGATCGCCAGCACGCGCATCAGCGGCGGGAGCGTACGACGTCTGCCGGCGCCGTCAGCCGGCGACCGACCGCTCGATGCAGCCGCGGACATGCTCGAGCACCGCGTGGCCGGCCGCGAAGTAGCTGGTGCGGCGGTGCCAGCCCATCGTCCTCACGAAACGGCGCGCCGGGTCGAGGTGCAGCGCGGCGCGGAAGGCACCCCACGGCACGAGCTCGAGGTCGACCGGAATGGTCACCAACGACGCCCGCAGGTGCAGGGTCGCAGGGACGAGGCGCAGCACCCGCGGCGCGGCGGCCGCCGTGCGTTCCGCCGGGTCGAGCCGGCCGCACTCCGTGACGACGATTCCCCCGCTGCACGCCAGCCAGCGGTCGAAGGCAGAGACGACGAGCTCCGGACGGGCGAGCACGTGCCGGGTGACCGTGTAGCCGTGGAGCTGGTGGACCTGGACCGCCGGTGTCTCCGCGACGGCGCCGGTGTGCCCGCCGTCGGCGATCAGCCGGTCAGCCGTCGCCACCGCGGACCGCCCGACCGTGCGCAATGCGGCCACCAGCGAGGCAGGCTCCCCGCCGGCGGCGACCGCCTGGCGGGACGGGCGCTCCTCGACGTAGAGCGGCAGGGGCGGTTCCGCGCCCACCTCGGCATTGTGCCACCACCCGACCACGGGTGGCCCGGCCCGCGGGGCACCGCTGCTTCCTGGCAGTGTCCCATTAGCCTCGACCGATATGGAGGTCCGCGTTCTCGGACCGCTCGAGGTGACCGTCGAGGGGGCTGATGTCGATGTCGGCGGGCGCCGGCCGCGCCGCCTCCTGGCCGCGCTCGCCGCGCACGCCGGCGAGGCGGTGCCGGTGGACCGGCTCGTCGACCTGGTGTGGGAGGGCGACCCGCTGCACAACCCGGCGAACGCGCTGCAGGCGCAGGTGGCCAAGCTCCGCCGCATCCTGCCCGACGGGGTGATCGCCACCCGCGGCGCGGCCTACCGGCTGGAGACGGACGCCGTCACGACCGACGTCCAGCGCTTCGAGCGCGCCCTCGCCGATGCGCGGCTCTCCCGTGAGGCCGGCGAAGACGATCGCGCTGTGCAGCTCCTCAGCGGCGCGCTCGCGCTCTGGCGCGGTCCTGCGTTCGCCGACCTCGACCACCCGGACATGGTCGCCGAGGTCACTCGCCTCGACGAGCTGCGGATGCTCGCCGTGGAGCAGCGGCTGGAGTCCGAGCTGGCGCTCGGGAGGGCTCGGCAGGTCGTCGGGGAGCTCGAGGCGCTCGCGTCGGCGCATCCCACCCGTGAGCGGTTGTGGGGCCTCTTGATGACCGCGCTGTACGAGTCCGGCCGTCAAGCGGACGCGCTCCGCGCGTACCAGACGGCGCGCACCCGCCTGGTGGAGGAGCTGGGCCTCGAGCCCGGCCCGCAGCTGCAGGAGCTCGAGGGGCGGATCCTCGCCCAGGACGCGTCGCTGACGCCGGACCGCGAGGCCGTCGTCGTCACCCCGCGCAGCTCGGCGGGCAACCTGCCCGCCGACGTCACCAGGTTCGTCGGCCGCCGCAGGGAAGAGGCCGCGGTGCGCCAGCTCGTCGCCCGGCACCGCCTCGTCACGATCGTCGGACCCGGGGGATCCGGGAAGACCCGGCTCGCGCTCGCCGTCGCCCGTGCCCAGCAGCCGCCGGCCGGGGCGTGGCTCGTGGAGCTGGCCCCGGTGACGGACGAGGCCGCGGTGTCGATGTCGGTGGCCGGTGCGCTGGGTGTGCCGGAGGCGCTCGACCCGAGCCGGCTGGCCGAGGCCGGCCTGGTCACCGAACTGCTGACGGGCTACATCGGGCGGCGCGAGCTGCTGCTCGTGCTCGACAACTGCGAGCACCTGATCGAGCCGTCGGCCCGGCTGGTCGACACCCTGCTGCGGTCCTGCCCCGGGTTGCGCGTGCTGGCCACGAGCCGGGAGGGCCTCGCGCTGACGGGCGAGGTGCTCTGGCCGATGCCGCCGCTCGACTCGGAAGACGCGGTCGAGCTGTTCACGGAGCGGGCCTGCGCGCTGGCGCCCGCGTTCGACGTCGACGAGACGGCCACAGAGATCATCGCCGACATCTGCGAGCGACTGGATGGGCTGCCGCTCGCCATCGAGCTCGCCGCCGCCCGGGTCCGCCTGCTGCCGATCGACAAGCTGCGTGACGGCCTCGACGACCGGTTCCGCTTGCTCACCGGCGGCTCCCGCGCCGCGCTGCCGCGCCAGCAGACGCTGCGCGCGGTCGTCGACTGGAGCTACGACCTGCTCGACAAGGAGGAACGGGCGCTGTTCGAGCGGATGTCCGTCTTCATCGGCGGGACGGAGCTCGAGGCGATCGTTGCCGTCGCGCCCGGTGGGGAGGACGACCCGGCGGGTTTGCAGCCCGAGGATGTGCCAGACGTGCTCGGCCGCCTCGTCGACAAGTCGCTCGTCACCGCGTCCCACCGCGGCTACCAGGTCCGCTACGGCCAGCTGCAGACGCTCGCGTTCTACGGCCGGGAGCGTCTTGCCGGGTCCGGCCAGGCCGACGCCGTGCGCGACCGCCATGCCGATTGGTACGCGGCGCTGGCCGTGGAGGCGGGTGAGGGCCTGCGCGGTGGAGCGCAAGGGGAGTGGCTCGACCGCCTCCCGGTCGAGCTCGACAACCTGCGCGCCGCCTTCGAGTGGAGCATCGCCGGGGGGAGCGCCGACCGAGCCCTGCGCATCGTCGAGGGTCTCGCCTGGTTCTGGTGGCTGCGGGCCGACTCCGCGGAGGGCCTCCAGTGGTTCGAGGCGACGCTCGCCCTGCCCGGCGGCGATCCGCTCCGGCGCGTGCGCGTCGAGGCGTGGGCAGGCTGGTACACAATGCTGCGCGCACCCTCCGCGGACGCCGTGAAGCGGCTGCAGGGCGCGGTCGAGGAAGCCGAACGTCTGGGTGATCCGTACACGACCGGGATCGCGGCGCTGTTCGCGGCGAACGTCCTGATGGATGTCGGTCTCCGCTCCGAGGCGCTGGATCTCCGCCGCCGGGCCAGGGACGTCCTCGCCCCACTCGAACACCACTGGGGCCTCGGCCTGCTCGACATCCTCGACGGGCTGCACCACATCAGCGACGGGGACCGCGCTGGTGCTCGCGAGTTGCTGCTCAGCGCGAGCGACCATTTCAGCCGCATCGGCGACCGGTGGGCCCGCGGTCTCGTCCGCGGCCAGCTGGCGGAGCTCGCCGAGCAGGAGGGCGACTACGAGCTGGCCCGCAGGGAGCTGGAGCACTCCCAGGAGCTGTTCCTCGAGATCGGCGCATCGGGGTTCTCCGTCGTGGTCCAGGTCCGCCTCGGCAACCTCGCCGTGCTGATGGGCGACCTGGACGAGGCGGACCGGCTCCACGCCGAGGCGTTGCGCGCGGCGCGCGAGCGGCCGGTCGGTCCCGTCCTCGGGATGACGCTGCTCGGCCGGGCGTTGTCCCACCGCCGCCGCGGAGAGCTCGACGAGGCCGAAGCGGTGCTCGAGGAGGCCTTCGAGGTGTACGGCGAGAGCCTGTTCGAAGGGACGGCGTTCGCCGCGGCGTCACTCGGGTTCGTGGCCGAGCTGCGCGGCGACGCGGACACGGCGGAGCAGCATCATCTGCACAGCCTCGCTGCCGCCGCGCAGACGCAGGACCGGCGGGCGATCGCGCTCGCGCTGGAGGGCTTGGCCGGCGTGGCCGTGCTCCGCTCCGATCCGGTGCGGGCGGCGTTCTTCCTCGGTGTCGCCGACAACGCGCGGCGGTCCCTCGGGTGCCCGCTGCCGCCGGGTGAACGCGTCGACGTCGAACGGATCGAGGCCGCGGCGCGCAGCGCCCTCGCGGACGACGAGTACGCGTCAGCCGTGATGCGAGGGACGAAGGCGCCGCTCGAGGGCCTCGTCGACGCGGTGCTCCAGAGCGCGGCCCGGCCGGGGCTCACGCAGTGACGCGGCGCCAGTCGCGGCTGCTCGCCCCGGGCCGGTAGCGGCTGCCGGCGCGCTTCGCCAGGAGCCCCGGGACGCCCTGCGCCCGCGCGGCGTCCAGGAGCTCCCGGCCGTCGTCGAGGTGCACGGGGGTGACGGCCCAGTCGCCGGTGAGGTCGAGGCCCTCGAGCGCGTCGCGGCGGCGCTCGACGGGCTCGTCGACGAGCGCCCGGCCGTCGAGCCACAGCACATCGGTGAGCACGACGGACAGCGGTCGGTCACGAGCCAGCCGACGGACAGCGCTGTCGTTCGCCGCCGCCCAACGGGCGCCGACCGCGTCCGAGCCCGCGGCGGCAGTGATCGTCCCGTCGAGAAGCACCTCGGCCGACCCGAGCCGGCGGCCGATGCGCCGGATCTCGGGCAGCATGGTCGACACGTCGCGGCCGTCGGCGTCGGTGATGCGCACCTCGCCCGGGGTGTTGCGCAGGAGGACCCGCTGTCCCTCGACGAGGATCTCGTACCACCACCCGCTCGACCGGGGCAGGGCGCCGGCGACCGGCTGCATCGGCAACCAGTCGTCCGGCGGAGGAGGGAGTGCATCCGCCGGCCGGTCCATGCGGTGGATCATCCAGTCGCGACCACGCGTCTGGAACAGCGCGAAGCGTCCCTCGGCCCGCTCGCCGTGCAGCGTGACGACCGCCTTGGTGTCGGTCAGCTCGTGCAGCTCGTACGTGCCCGTGTCCCAGATCGTCATCGAGCCCGCGCCGTAGCTGCCTTCGGGGATCTCGCCGTGGAACGAGAGGTACTCGAGAGGATGGTCCTCGGTGTGCACCGCGAGGTGGTTGCGGTCCGGCGTCGGCGGCAGGCCGCGGGGGAGCGCCCATGACAGCAGGACGCCGTCGCGCTCCAGACGCAGGTCCCAGTGCAGGCGGGTGGCGTCGTGCTCCTGGATCACGAACCGCATCTCCTCCGGCCCGGGCGCCCGGCGAGCGCCCCGGGGCTCCGGTGTCGCGGTGAAGTCGCGCTTCGCGTCGTACTCGGCGAGGCGATCGCCCTTCACGCGAGATCGGGCGACCACTTCCCGTCCTCCACGGGCAGCACCTCGTCCTCGCCGGGCCACGGGGGGCTCGTGAACGCAATCGCCTCGAGTGGGTCCCGCCCCGAGGCACGCACCTGGAACGTCGTCCCGGCCAGCACCGCCACACAAGTCCCCGTCTGGAGCGGCACGACGGCATCGCCGGTGCCGTCCCGGCGCCACATCTCGCCCCGTCCGCCGACGATGTACCAGACTTCGTCGACCGTCCGGTGGCTCACGGCCCGCCCGGTGCGGCCACCCGTCAGCTGGAAGTGGGCCGTACTCCCGCCGGCGACGCGCAGCAGCTCGCGGACCTCCAACCCGTCGGCGGCGATGGCGGTCGGATCGAGCGGCAGGTCGGCGGTCGGGAAGGTCGCGGGCATGCCCTCATCATCGCGGGAGCGAGGCGAGGAGATCGCTCGCCACGTCGCTCACCCGCCGCCGGTTCGACCGGGCGAGCGAGCGGAGACCGTTGAACGCCTCGACCGCGCCGACCCGGTCGCGGGCCATCACGACGCCGATGGCGCGCTCGATCACGACGCGGTTCTCGAGCGCATGCTGGAGCTGCGCGACGAGGCGTTCATGGCGCTGGGCGAGCACGGCGCTGCCGACGATGTGCTCGACGACGGTGTTGAACGAGGCGAGCGCGTTGATCTCGCCCTCCTGCCACGCGTGCGCGCCGGCGTAGTAGAGGTTCAGCGATCCGACGGCTCCGCCGCCGAGGTGCACGGGGACGCCCAGCACGGCGCGCACGCCGGCGGGGACGACGATCTCGGCGAGGCCCGGCCAGCGCTCGTCGGCGGCGAGGTCGTCCGTCGAGACGAGCTCGTCGTTGAGCAGCGAATCGACGCACGGACCGCAGCCGAGTTGCTCCTGTCCCCGCTCGAGCGCTTCTGCGGCGGGATCGGACGCGGCGGCGTAGCGCAGCGCGTCGTCATCGGCCATGAACATCAGCCCCGCGCCGTCGACCTCGAACACGTCGACCATCGCCGTCACGGCCTGGCGCAGCGGCACCTCCAGCGACACCTCGGCGTACGAGGTCGACCCGAGGTGCTCGAGCACGGCGCGCAGGCGCTCCGGGTCGACTGCGGCGGCGTGCTCATCCGTCGCTGGGCCCCTCGCCTCGCTGGCCCCGCTGGCGATCACCGCGGAGAACTGTAGATCGGGAGCCGCCATGGTTCACTCTGTGCGGATCGCGTCCCGGAATCGGTCCTGCACACCGGCGGCGGTGAACAGCCGCTGCACCGACGCACTGACGTGGGCCAGCCGCAGCCTCGCCCGCCGGTTCGCCGCCTCGGCCTGCGCCCCGAGCAACACCCGCAGCCCTGCCGCGTCCATGAACGTGACGCCGGCGACATCCACGACCAGCACACCGGTCGCCGCCCGCGCGGCCTCTGCGAGGGCCTTTTCGAGGAGCGGAACCGTCGCCGCGTCGACCTCGCCGCTGATCACGACCGTCGCTGTGCCGTTCTTGCCCGGTGCCCAGCTCACCGTGCACCAGTCACCTGCTGTGCTCATCCAACACCTCGTCGGGTGAAGAAGAACCGCAGGGTCAGGGCGGGCTCGCCGAGGGCGAGCCGGGTAACGATACCCGCGAGTCGGCTGATCGCGGCGAACCGCGACTACTTCGCGTCGGCGGCGTAGAGGGCGGTCCAGGTCCTCGGGCCGCAGATCCCGTCGGCCTTCAGGCCCTTTGCCCGCTGGAAGGCACGGACGGCATCTCCGGTGCGGGGGCCGAATTCGCCGTCCGCCGGACCGGGGTCGAACCCAGCCATCGCCAAACGCTTCTGCAGGTCGAGCACCACGTCGCCGGAGCTGCCCACCTGCACCGTGGGGCGGGTCGCCGGGTCGACGCGGACGTCGCGCTTGACCGGCGAGTCCTTCGGAGGGACCGCCGGCTGATCGGTGGTCAACGCCGTCCATGTCTGGCGCCCGACGATGCCATCGACGTCGAGACGCCGGCTGGTCTGGTATGCCCGCACCGCGACCTCGGTGCGGGGGCCGAAGTTGCCGTCGGCGGCGCCGGGATCGAAGCCCGCCGCGGCGAGCATCTGCTGCAGCTTGGTCACCGTCGGCCCGGTGTCCCCGGGCTGCAGGACCGGGAACGACTCGGGCCGGTCCACCCGTGACCGCGTCGACGGGACCGTCGCCCAGTCGATCCCTGTGGCGAGCTCCTTCGGCGTCAGCACGACCTCGTAGTGCATCGCGTCCTTGAACGTGCGGAAGGCGCCGCCCCAGCGAAAGATGTTCAGCCCGCCGGCGGTCCGCACGCCGAGGATGTCGTCGACCATCTTCGGCGACATGTCGGTGACGAGCTTGTTGTCCTTGCGATACGGGTTCGAGTTCCAGTTGATGTCACAGGCGATGCCACACGCATGGAGACTGAACCCCTTGCCGCCGGTCACCGGCCGGCAGTTGTAGCCCCCGGTGTCCGCGCTGCGCGGCGCGTACCCGTGCTTCTGCAGCACCATGTCGAGCGCGCGGAACGCTTCGACCGTCTCGACCGCGACACGGATCCGCGCTCCCGAGTGGAGCATCACCGTCGTCAGCTCCCGCTGGCACGGCGGGCCCCAGGACGTCCGCAACTGGCTGGTCGAGCGCATGGCCTCTCCCTTCCGCAGACGCGCTCGACCCCGAGCGCGGCGCGGGCACGACGGTACCCGGCAGCGGTGCCGGCTCAGCGCACTCTTGGTGCCCCGTCAGGCATCTTCGGCTCGTTCCCGCCGGCCAGCGACGCCGATCGCGGCGTCCCCTCCTCGTCGAGTGCGCTGCGGCAATTACCTCGTCAGCGTCCTTGCGCTCGACGCCGCTGACTCTGCGGTCGACGTGCCACGGGGTGCCTGACGGGCACTAGGAGGCCGTGGAGCGTGGGCGGGCGTCGATGACGCTGATCACGACGGTCTCGTCCGAGACCTGCGTGTCGCGGATGACGCGCGCGTACCGCTGCGGGGCAGCCTCGGCGTCGGCCCGCTCGCCGGCGGGGAACGGCGGATGGCTGGCGTCGAGGCCGAGCGCCGTGGCGAGCTCGCCCCGTTCGGGCGCGGTGAGCGCCGGGTTGACGGTGACCACGAGGACGTCGAACGCGTCGCGGTAGAGCCGGTTGCTGGCCTCCTCGTCGCCGCCCGGGATCCACGCCAGGAGAACCTGGGCGACCGCTCCGTCGTCGCGCACGACGGCGACGAGGCCGACCTCGTCGGACAGCGGTGCGACGAACGTGCGCCCGTTCGGGCCGCGGTCGAGCTCGACCACGTCCTCACGGCGCACTGGCGGCACACCGGTCCCGGTCACGTTCTCGTTCCACGCCTCGGCGAACGCGGTGGCGCTGGCGGCGACCGCGCCGGGTGGCACGTCGTCGGGCGGCGATGGCGTGGTCGTGTCCGGCGGGGGAGTCGCCGGCGGCGTGGTCTCGGGTGGCGGCGTGGTGTCCGGCGCCGGTGTGGTGGTCGGTTCGGGGACGGTGGTCGTGGTCTCCGGGACCGTCGTCGTGGTGCTGGTGGTCGGCGTCGTCGTCGTGGTCGACGTGGTGCTCGTCGTGGTCGGCGCCATCGTGGTGGTCGGCGCCACCGTGGTGGTCGGCGTCGGCGTCGTGGTCGGGGCGATGGTCGTGGTCGGCGTCGTCGTCGTCGATGCCGTCGTGGTTGACGCCGTGGTCGCCGGCGGCTCCGTCGTGGTCGTGGTAGAGGTCGTCGTGGTCGGCGCGGTCGTGGTGGTCGTCGTCGAGCCGACCGTCACGATCGGGATC
>DASZOG010000100.1:0-14536 GCA_035550895.1 Acidimicrobiales bacterium | reverse complement strand
GGACGAAGCCCACCGCCTGCGCGATCTCCAGCGCGTCCCACAGCTCGGCGTCGGTCGCGTCCGGCCGCCCGAAGCGGAGGTTCGACGCGACGGTTCCGGAGAACAGGTACGCCTTCTGCGGGACGTAGCCGATCTGCCCCCAGAGGAGGCTCGCGTCGAGACGGCGCACGTCGACCCCGTCGACGAGCACCGTGCCCTCGGTGGCGTCGAACAGGCGCACGACGAGGTTGACCAATGTCGACTTGCCGGCGCCGGTGCTGCCGATGACCGCCGTGGTCTGCCCCGGTTCGACGCGGAACGAGAGGTGGCTCAGCACGGCGTGCTCGGCGCCCGGGTATCGGAAGCTGACGTCGCGGAACTCGATCGTGCCGTGCTCCGCGACGGACGTCACCGGCTCCGCGGGAGGACGAACCGTTGACTCGGTGTCGAGCACCTCGACGATCCGCTCTGCGGCGACGCCGGCGCGCGGGATCATCGACGTCATGAACGTCACCATGACCACCGCCATCAGCACCTGCACGAGGTAGGCCAGGTAGGCGACGAGCGAGCCGACCTGCATCTGCCCCGCGGCGATCCGGTCGGCGCCGACCCACAGCACGGCCAGGCTGGAGACGTTGACGATCAACCCGACGGTCGGGAACGTGAGGGACATCCACCGCCCGGCGCGTAGCGACACCTCGGTCAGGTCGGCGTTCGCCTCGGCGAAGCGGGCAGTCTCCTGCGGCTCGCGGACGAAGGCCCGCACGACCCGGATCCCCGCGATCTGCTCGCGCAGCACCTGGTTGAGCCGATCGATGCGCGCCTGCATCACCTGGAACGCCGGCACCATCCGGGAGATGACGAATCCGAAGACGACGACCGCGGCCGGGATCGCCACGGCGAGCACCATCGAGAGGCCGGCATCCTGGCGGATCGCCATGACGAGGCCGATGACCAGCATCAACGGCGCCGCGATCATCATCGTGGCGATCATCACGACGAGCGTCTGCACCTGCTGGACGTCGTTCGTGATCCGCGTGATCAGCGAGGGTGCGCCGAACCGGCCGACCTCGCGAGCCGAGAACCCGGTCACCTGGTGGAACAACTGGCCGCGCAGGTCGCGCCCGCACCCCATGGCCACGCGCGCCCCGAACCACACGGCGGCGACGGCAAACACGATCTGCACGACCGCGATGGCCACCATCACCCCACCGACGCGCCAGATGTGATCGGTGTCTCCGGTCAGTACCCCGTCGTCGATCAGGTCCGCGCTGAGCGCCGGCAGCGTCAGCGTGGCGAGCGTCTGGACCGCCTGCAGGACGACGACGAGCACCAGGCTCGAGCGGTACGGGCCGAGGTAGCCGGGGAGCAGCCGGCGCAGAGCGGACAGGGACATGGCCGCCCCAAAGCTAGGAGTGCGCCGAGCAATTGGCGTGGTCGGATCGCCGAGCCCGGACGTCGCTGGCAAGGATGCCGACGAAGGCAATTGCCGGAGCGCACTTGCTGAGGAGGCAGACGCCGCCAGCGGCGTTCGGAGCCGGCGAGACGAGTGCGTCCAATCGCTCAGCACACTCCGAGAGTGCGCTGCTGGGTCCCGACGGGCTTTCGCAACGAAACCCGGCGCGGCGACACTGCCTGGATGCGGTTCGTCGTGTTCGGCGCAGGCGCGGTGGGCGGGGTCGTCGGCGGGCGACTGGCCGAGCACGGCCACGACGTGGTCCTGATCGCCCGCGGCGCGCACCTGGAGGCGATCCGCCGCCACGGGCTGGCCCTCCGCAGCCCCGCAGCGTCGGTGACCGTGCGCCCGCCGGCGATGGCCGACCCCGCCGACGCACAGCTCGGCCCGGGCGATGTCGTCCTCCTTGCGGTGAAGAGCCAGGACACGGAGCTCGCGCTGACGGCGCTGGCGGCAGCCTGCCCGGTCGCCACGCCGGTGGCCTGCCTGCAGAACGGCGTGGCCAACGAACGCGCTGCGCTGCGCCGGTTCGCCAACGTCTACGCCGTCCCGGTCATGCTGCCGTCCCTGCACCTCGAACCCGGAGTGGTCGGGGCCAGCTCGACGCCGACGACAGGAATCCTCGACGTCGGCCGCTACCCCTCCGGGGTCGACGACACGGCGGAGACGATCGCCGCCGCGTTCGCCAGGTCAACGTTCAGCGCCGAGGTCCGCCCGGACGTGATGCGCCTCAAGTACTCGAAGCTGCTGATGAACCTGGCCAACGCGGTCCAGGCCCTCTTCGGCGAGCGAGACGGCACGGAGGAGCTGGTGGCCCGCGCGCGGCGCGAGGGCCGCGCCTGCCTCGAAGTCGCGGGGATCGACGTCGCCAGTCGCGAGGAGGAGCTCGACCGCCGGGGCGACCTGATCACGATCGGTCCGATCGACGGCATGCCCCGCGGCGGGGGCTCGACGTGGCAGAGCCTCGCCCGAGGCGCCGGATCCGTCGAGGTCGATCATCTGAACGGCGAGATCGTCCTGCTCGGCCGGCTGCACGGCGTCCCGACCCCGGTGAACGCCGCGCTCCAACGTTGGGCGAACGAGGCGGCCCGCGTCCGTCGCCCGCCCGCCATGGCCGACCTCGACGCGTTCCTCGCCGAGGTGGACTAGCGCCTAGCCCGGGAGCTGCTGCACCTCGGTGAGCACCTCGGCGAACAGGTCACCGACGTGCTCGATGCGGTCGAGCACGTCCTTCCACTCGAAGCGCAGGGCCGTGTCGCCCTCAGCGCCCGCCTCGACCTCGTCCCACGTCACCGGCGTGGAGACCGTCGGCTGCGGCCGGGCACGCAGCGAGTACACCGCGATCGTCGTCTTGTGCCGATTGTTCTGGCTCCAGTCGATGAACACCTTCCCTGGGCGGACGACCTTCGCCATCGTCGTCGTGACCCGGGCGCGGTGCTCCTTCTCCAGCAGCTGGCCGACGGCGAGCGCGAACGACGACGCGTGCTCGTGCTCCAGCGGCGCGTTCACCGGCACGTACACCTGCAGTCCCTTCGAGCCCGAGGTCTTCGCCCAGGCGCGCAGGCCGACGCCCTGCAGCACGTCCTTGACGAGGAGCGCGATCTGGCAGCACTCGCGGATCGTGGCCGGCGCCCCCGGGTCGAAGTCGAACACCACCGCGCGGGGTGCGTCGAGATCCTCGGCGAGGGCCATCGGGGCGTGCAGCTCCAGGGCCGCCATGTTCGCCGCCCACACGAGCGCGGCCGGCTCGTCGAGCACGCAGTAGCGCACCTCTCCCTCGCGATCCCCCGGGCCGATCGCGGTCGGCATCCAGTCGGGACGGTGACTGGGGCAACGCTTCTCGAAGAAGCCCTTCGTCTCCACGCCGTCGGGGAACCGTTTGAGCGTCATCGCCCGGTCGGCGATGTGCGGCAGCAACGTCGGCGCGACACGCGCGTAGTACTCGATCACCTCGGCCTTCGTGGTGCCCGTCTCCGGGTAGAGCACCTTCTCCAGGTTGGTCAGCCGCAGCGTCCGCTCGCCGACCTGGACGGTGGTGTCCACGGCGAGCGCTCGGTAGGACTCTCGGCGCGCAGGGCTAGGCCGACTTGCGGGCGCGAGCGCGCTTCGGCTTCGGTGCCTCCTCCGCCTCCTCGGCCTCGGCAGCCTTCGCCGACCTCTTGGCGCGGACCACCTTCGGCTTCTGCGCCGCGGGGTGCCGGCCGCGGGCATCCTTCGCCGCCTGCACGCTGGCCTCCAGCGCAGCCATCAGGTCGACCACCTTCGGCGCTTCGGCCACCTGCTCCGGCGCCTCGAACGTCTCGCCGGCCGCCTTCTTCTCGATCAGGTCGATGACCTGCTCGCGATAGGTGTCGTGGTACTTCTCCGGCTCGAACGGCGCGGCCAGCGACTCGACGAGCTGCTCGGCCATCTGCACCTCGCGGGCCGAGACGTCGACGTCCTCCAGGCCGTCGAGCTCGTCGATGTTCGCCGGATCGACGACCTCGTCGGCGAAGACCATCGTCGACATCATCAGCCGGCCGTCGACGGGCCGCAGCGCAGCGACGTACTGCTTGTTGCGCATCACGAACCGGCCGATCGCCACCTTGCCGGCCTCCTCCATCGCCTTCGTCAGCAGGGCGTAGGGTTTGGCCTGCTTGTCCGGGGCGACGTAGTACGGCGCGTCGAAGTAGACCGGGTCGATCTCGTGCAGGTCGACGAACTCCTCGAGCTCGATCGCCCGCGTCGCGGTCGGCAGGAACGGCTCGAGCTCGTCGGGGTCGACGATCACATAGTTGCCCTTCGAGATCTCGAACCCCTTGACGATGTGCTCGTCCGGCACCTCCTCCTCCGTCGCGGCGGAGACCTTCTTGTACCGGATGCGGGAGTTGTCCCGCTCGTCGAGCTGGTTGAAGGACACGTTCTTCTTGCTGACGGCGTGGAACAGCTTGATCGGGATCGACACCAGCCCGAAGCTGATCGATCCATTCCAGACGGGACGCGGCATGCCCTCATTGTTGCCGCAACCAGGGGTTCCGTAAACGACACCCCTACGTCGCACACGTCACGTCCCGCCCAGCCGAGCGTGTGCTACGCCGGGAAGGCGAGGCAGTGGAACAGGTCGGGGTTGAGCACCTCGTGCGCGGCATTCGCCGCCGTGACGCAGACATGGGTCGCCTCGGGCGGCTTGCGCGACACGAAGAGCGGCGTGTTCGCGTCCTCCTCGCCGCTGCGGAAGGGCTGGTTGTCGGTCAGCTCCCACGCGCCGAGCGGCACACCGAAGTCACGTTCAGCGTTGGTCCCGGCCTGCGCGGCGAGCTGGTTGTTCCAGAAGAAGTGGGCGTGCACGTCGCCGTTGTCCGGCGTGAAGTTGAACGCGTCCCACTCGATGACGAGAGCGTCGCCGTCGATGGCGATGCTCCGCATCTCGATGCAGGGACCGGTCTGGGTCGGAGGGCAGGCCGGAGGCAGCGTCGAGGCGGTGGTCGGCGCGGTCGTCGACTCCTCGGTCGCTGCCGTGGACGGTGCGGCCGTCACCTCCGGTGCCTCCGTCGCTTCCGGTGCAGCAGTTTCCTCGACGTCGTCCGCGGCGGTCGCCTCGTCGCCGCCGTCGTCGTCTCCACCGGAGAGCACGAAGAAGGCCCCGACCCCGATCGCCGCTGCAGCCGCGAGCCCGAGCAGGAGCGGCAGCGCCTTCGAGCGCTTCGGCGCCTCGGGGGGGCGGTAGGGGCCGCCGCTGTCGAAGGAGGGCCGCCCGTCGGCAGGTGGTGCCGGCGGCACGGTTCCGGGCGCGTCGATGGGACCGGCGCCTCCATACCCTGCGTCGGCCGGCGCCGGCGAAGCCCAAGTGCTGGCCGGTGCTCCCGGGGCCGCAGCCGCCGACGGCGCCGCCGGTGAGCTCGCCGTCGCAGCGGAAGCCGTGGGCGCCGCCGCACCCCCGGCAGGCAGTCCGCCGGCAGTAGCTGCGCCACCGGCACCCGCGCCACCGGCAGGCACTCCCGCGGCAGGCCCCGCCCCGCCGGCGACACCCGCAGCTCCGCCAGCCGCGCCAGCAGCACCCGCAGCCCCAGCAACACCGGTCGCACTGGCAGGCGGCACGCCGGATGCAGATGCTCCGCTACCGCCTGGGACTCCGCCAGCAGCGGGCGCGGCGCCCGCGATCGGTGCGGCGCCACCTGCCCCGGTACCCGCCATCGCCGCGGCGGCGCCGGCCGCGGCGCCCACCCCGGCAGCTGCCGCAGTCCCCGCGTCACCCGGTGCACCCGCCGCGGGAACCGGCGGCGGCCCTCCGGCCCCGACCGGTGTGCTGCCGACGGGGACCGGCGCTCCGCCGGCCGCGGCGGCGAACTGGGCCGCGCCCAACGCGACGCCGTGCTTCGGGTGCGCGTCGACCGCGACGGGACGGCCGAGCTCGGCACCGACCATCTGCGCCACGAGCGGGATGCGCGACGACCCGCCGGCGAGCAACACGGTCGTCAACTCCGCCGGTTCCACACCGGCCGACCGCAGCGCCCGGCGCATCGCCGTCAACGAGTCGGCGAGGGGTGGCCGGATCATCGCCTCGAACTCGCCGCGCGTCAGGCGCACGTCCGTGGAGACGTTCGGCAGCAGGATCGGGATCGAGACCTCGGTGTCGGCGGACAGCGCCTCCTTCGCCTCGACGCACTCCGCGCGCAGCCGGCTGACGGCGGCCATCGCCGATGGGTCCCGCGGGTCGAGTTGCTCGAGGGCGCCACCGAGCGTGGCGGCGACGTGGGAGAACACGGCCTCGTCGAAGTCCACCCCGCCGAGGCGCTCGATCCCCTCCGGCGACCCGAGCAATTCCACGCCGGTTTCCGTCTTGCGGACGACGGCCGCATCGAACGTGCCGCCGCCGAGGTCGTAGACGGCGATGACCGATCCCGGTTCGACGCGCTCCTGCGACGCGTAGTAGGTGACGGCCGCCTCGGGCTCCGTGATCGTCGCCACGTGGTCGAGGTCGGCCCGGGCGATCGCCTGGCGGAGGAGGTCCTGCTTGTACGGCCCCCAGTTCGCCGGGTGGGTGACAGAGATGCCGGCTGGCGGCGCACCCTCGCGCTCCGACACCGCGTCGACGACCCACCGGAGCAGGCGGCCCATCAACGCGTCGGCGCTGTAGGGCGCACCACCGAGCAGGAGCGGAGCGGTGTCACCGACCCGGCGCTTGAACTCCCGGGCGACGCGGGACGGCTCCGTCACGCCGCGCCGGTTGGCGGCCTCGCCGGTGAGGATCGTCTCGTCGTCGCGCAGGAAGACGACGGACGGGATCGCAGCCGTGCGAGTGCCGAGGTCGACCGTGGCCGTGCGGCCGTCGCGGACGATGGCCGCGGCGGTGTAGGTAGTGCCGAGGTCGACACCGAGGAAGTAGGTCACTGGTCCACCCTTCGGGTGGATAGGTGACCAGGTCGCCACTGCGTGGCGACTGGCGACCGTGCTTGTTGGACCTCGCTTCGCTCGGTCATGAACGTCCACCTCGCCGCTGCTTCGGAGCAGGCGTGATCTTACGGACACGGCGTATCCGAGGAGGCAGGAGTCGCTCTGACCATCGGGGATACGCGATCGCGTAGGGGGATTACCCCGATGTGCCGGCGGGTGGTGCCGTCGTACCGTGACCCTCGCCAGCCCGATACACAACACACAACAAGGAGACGAGGACATGGCAAACGTGGTGGATGCGATTTGGAACCTGCTCTTCAAGCCAGGTGAGCAGGAGAAGTACCAGGAGAACCCGCAGGAGTACATCGCGGACACCGGCCTGGACGAGTGCGACCCGGCCGAGCTCTACGAAGCCGTCGTCATGGCGTACGAGAAGGGCCCGGTGTCCCAGGGCGCGAGCGTCAACGTCGGTGGGAACCAGAGCGTGGGCGGTTCGAGCCAGAGCGCCGGTGGCGCTGGTGGCTATGCGCCGTCGGCCCCGCCGCCTCCTCCGCCGCTCGACCCGACTCTGCCCCCGGCCGAGGCGCTCGAGCAGACGATCAACTACTACGTCACCAACACGACCACGACGAACGTCGACGATCGCGACACCTACACCGACAGCTCGCAGACCGTCCAGGTCGGCGAGGGTGGCTACGTGGGCGACATCGACCTCGACAACGAGACGACCACGGCCTCCGGTGACGGTGCCGTTGCCGCCGGTGACGACGTCGAGGGCGCAGCCACCGGTGACGGTGCTGTCGCGGCCGGCGACGACATCAACGCCCCGGTCAACACCGGGACGGTCGAGGACAGCATCCTCGCGGACGAGAGCAACCTCGAGAACGTGGCCATCGGTGACCACAACCAGCAGATCAACGACTCGACGAACGCCGCCACCGGCGGTGGGTCGGTCAGCGACGACGACGTCAACGTCGACCTCGACGCCAGCGGCAGCAACGTCGACCTGGAGAACGTGCAATTCGGTGGCGAGGGCAACACCATCGACGACTCCGAGACGTACACGGACTCGTTCAACACCCAGAACACCGACTCGTTCAACACGGACCAGTCGGTGACCCAAACCGACTCCTTCAACACGACGGACGACTCGTACAACGAGCAGTCCCAGGTCGGTGACGACTCGTTCGATCAGCAGCAGGTCCACGAGTCGTTCAACGAGCCCGCTGCCGCCGAGGAGGCTCCGCCGGAGCCCGACACCCCGGACACGACCGAGGTCTGACGACCTCGTCCATCCCAGGCGATGGCCCCGGCCCACAGGCCGGGGCCCTCGCCGCGACTCCGGTTCTGAGCCATGAGCACTCCGCTGCGCGACCTCCTCCACGAGCTCCTCTTTGCCGGCCCGGCAAGAGCCGCCTTCGCCGCCGGTCCCGAGCAGTACCTCGAGGACCACGGTTGGGACGGCTTGCGCGGTCAGGACGTCGGTGCGGCGCTCGACGCCCTCACCGACGAGCTGCCGCCGGACCAGGCCGCCCGCATCGCCCCGCTGGCCGCCGGCGACGGCGCCTTCGAGGGCGGGCTCGACGACACCGCCGACGGCATCGGGGGGGCGATCGCCGGTCTCGAAGCCGCGGTGGCAGCGATCGACGGTGACCTCCCGCCGCAGATGCATTCGTTCGACGCGGACTCGACACTGGACGCGCCGCGCGGTGGGAAAGCCGAGTTCGATCTCGACATCGACCGGAGCGACGACCTCGACGGCCTGGACGACACCGACGACGGCGGCGACGTCGACCTCGATCGCCTCGACGAGCCCGACGATGACCTCGACCGCAGCGACGACCTCGACGGCAGCGACGACCTCGACGGCTTCAACGAGCTCGACGAGCTGTCGTTCGGCGCCGAGCAGGGTGGGCCAGCGGTCGAGGATGAGCATCTCGCCGGCGAGGAGGAGGACCTCGACGACGGCGGGGACCCGGCGGCGGGCATCCACTTCGCCGACGACGCACCCGGCACACCAGACGCCGGCGACACCGCCCTCGGCGGTCCCAGCGCAGACGAGCCCGGAGAGCTCGGCGCGCCGGGCGACGACGCCCCCGACGATGTGATCGACTGACCGGACTCACATGGCCGCTGCATCCCCACCTCTCGTCAACCGAGCGCTGCAGCTCGTGCAGGCCGCCCACCGCGCCACGGACGCCTACGACCGGACCGACCTCGGCGAGCGGCTGGCCCGCGCCCACGAGCGCCTCGGCCGGCCAGACCTCCACGCGCTGGTCATCGGCGAGTTCAAGAAGGGCAAGAGCACCCTGGTCAACGCAGTGCTCAACGTCCAGATGTGCCCGGTGTCAGACGAAGTGGCCACCGTCGTGCCGACGATCGTGCGCCACGGCGACGAACCCGGCGCGGAGGTGGTCGCGCAGGATCCGCCGCGGGCCGCTGACGAGCACCCGGCGCGGTGGGCGATCGGCCTCGACGAGATCCCGGCGTGGGCGTCGGAGCGGGGCAACGCGGACAACTCCCGGGGCATCCGCGCCGTGGAGATCCGCGTCCCCCGCCAGCTCCTCCGCTCCGGCTTGGCGCTCGTCGACACCCCCGGCGTCGGCGGCCTCCAGTCGGTGCACGGCGCGGCGACGATGGCCGCGCTCGGCCTCGCCGAAGTGGTCATCTTCGTCACCGACGCCTCGCAGGAGCTCTCCGGCGTCGAGCTCGAAGTGCTGCGCGCCGCAGTCGCCCGCTGCCCGACCGTGGTCTGCGTGCTGACGAAGATCGACCTCTACCCGGCGTGGCGGCGGATCGCCGACCTCGACCGGACACACCTCGCCAAGGCCGCGCTGAGCGAGGTCCCCCTGCTCGCTGTCTCGTCGATCCTCCGCCAGCAGGCGCTGGCAGCGAGCTCGAAGGAGCTGAACGAGGAGTCCGGCTACCCCGAATTGCTGAAGTTCCTCAACGAGTCCGTCGTCGGTCGCGCCCAGCAGGTCGCGGTGCGCACGGCGGTCAGCGACGTGACGTTCGTCCTCGATCAGCTCGAGGCGACGTTCACGGCCGAGCGCGAGGTGCTCGTCGATCCGGGCCGCGCCCAGCCGGTGCTCGACGAGCTGGAGCGGGCCAAGAGCCGGGCGGAGCAGCTCCGGGCGCGGTCGGCGCGCTGGCAGCAGACGCTCGGAGACGGCTCGCAGGACCTCGCCAGCGAGATCGACCACGACCTCCGCCGGCGCCTGCGCGACGTGAACCTCGCCGCCGAGGAAGCCCTCGATCGCCACGACCCGATCGACATCTGGGATGACTTCTCGGCGTGGCTGCGCAAGGAGGTCGCCTCTACGGTGGCCGACAACGCCGAGGTCCTGCGGTACTCGGCGAACATGCTCGCGGCAAGGGTCGCCGAGCACTTCGCCATCGACGAGGAGGCCTTGATCCACGCGGTCGACATCGGCGACGGTCCCCGCGTCTCGGGTGACCTCGACGTCGAGCTCGAGCGGACCCGCCGCGGGAACTCCGCGTTGGCGGCAATGCGCGGCTCGTACGGCGGCGTCCTCATGTTCGGGATGATGGGCCAGCTGATCGGGCTGTCGCTGATGAATCCGCTGACCGCGGTGATCGGCATCGGCCTCGGGCGCAAGGCGCTGAAGGAGGAGAAGAAGCGGCAGCTGACGATGCGCCGCCAGCAGGCGAAGATGGCCGTCCGCCGCTACCTCGACGAGGTGTCGTTCGCCGTCAACAAGGACTCGCGTGACGCGATCCGCCACGTCCAGCGCGACCTGCGCGACGAGTTCACCGAACGGGCCGAGCAGCTCCAGCGCTCCACCCGCGAGGCCCTGGCCGCGGCGGAGACGGCGGCCCGCCAGACGGTCGAAGAGGCCGGTAGCCGGAGGAAGCAGATCGAGGCCGAGCTGGCCAACCTCGCCAAGGTCCGCGCGGTCGCCCAGGAGCTGCTGGCCGCCTGCCAGCCGCGAGCCGCCGCTGCGTGATGAGCCAGTTGCTCGACCAGGTACGGGCCCTCGTCGCGGAGGCGCGCGCGGCGCTCGGCGACGGCGCGTCCGGCGCCGCGCTGGACCAGATCGCGGCCCGCCTCGACGAGCCGTTGCGGGTTGCCTTCGCCGGGCGGGTCAAGGCGGGCAAGTCGACGCTGCTCAACGCGCTGGTCGGCGAGGAGCTGGCGCCTACGGACGCGGGCGAGTGCACGCGCATCGTCACCTGGTACCAGAACGGCCACACCTACCGCGTCACGATGCGCCTGCGCGACGGGACAGAGCAGCAAGCGCGGTTCTCACGCGCGGACGGCGCGTTGACCGTCGACCTCGACGGCCACACGCCGGACGGCATCGACCGGCTCGAGGTGCTGTGGCCGTCGAAGCGGCTCGCCGGCGTGACGCTGATCGACACCCCCGGCCTCGGCTCGGCGACGGCAGGCGCATCGCAGCCGGCGCACCGGTTCCTGGCCATCGGCGACGACGACGCCCATCCCGCGGAGGCCGACGCGGTCATCTACCTGATGCGTCACCTGCACCAGGCGGACCTGGGGTTCCTGGAGGCGTTCCACGACGACGCGCTCGGCGTGGCCAGCCCGGTGAACACGATCGCCGTGTTGTCCCGCGCCGACGAAATCGGCGCCTGCCGGCCGGAGGCGATGCAGACGGCGCGGCGGATCGCGATCCGCAACCGGACGGATCCGCGTCTGCGCCGCCTCTGCCAGACGGTGCTGCCCGTGTCCGGCCTGGTCGCGCAAGCGGCGATGACGCTGACCGAAGCCGAGTTCCGCGCTCTGCGGTTGCTGTCCGAGATGCCCCGCGCCGACGTCGACGAGCTGCTGCTCACCGTCGACCGCTTCACCGGCGATCAGCTCCCCGCGCCGGTGACGCCGATCGAGCGGGAGGACCTGCTGGCCCGCCTCGGGCTGTACGGCGTGCGGACGTCGATCCGCCTGATCCGCCTCGGCGCGGCCGCGTCGGCCACGGAGCTGGCCAACCAGCTACGCGACCTGAGCGGCATCGAGGACCTGCGCCAGCTGTTGGCGACGTTGTTCACCCAGCGCCGGGAGGTGCTCAAGGCCCGCGCCGCACTGGCGGCGCTCGAGTCGCTCCTCCGTGAGCGCCCGGGGCCGCAGACCGAGCGGCTCTCGGCGGAGCTCGAGCGCATCGTCGCATCGGCGCACGAGCTGACCGAGCTGCAGATCGTCAGCGCGTTGCGCAGTGGGCAGATCCCGCTCCAGCCGGACGAGTACGCGGAGGCCGAGCGGCTCCTCGACGAGCCCGGCCTGTCGCTCGCCGAGCGACTCGACGTCGAGCCCGGCGGCGAGCGCGCCGCGATCCTCGCCGCCGTCGAGCGCTGGCGGGCCAGGGCCGAGCACCCGCTGTCGTCGCGGCCGACGGTCGAGGCATCCCGGGCGCTGGCCCGCACGCTCGAAGGGCTGCTGGTGGACCTCGACCGCGCCGCCCCGGCCGCGGGCTGATCCTCGGGTCTGCTCCGGGCCGGCCGTAGGGTGGAGCCCGGCCGACCAAGGAGTGGCAGATGCGCATCGGCATCCTCACCGGCGGCGGCGACGTCCCCGGGCTGAACCCGTGCATCAAAGCAGTCGTGACGCGGGTCGCCGACGGGGGCCACGAGGTCGTTGGCATCCGCAGAGGATGGGGCGGGCTGCTGTACACGCACCCGGACGACCCGGCGGGTGGTGCGGCCTACGTGATGCCGCTGACCCCCGAAGCGGTGCGGACGATCGACCGCAGCGGCGGCACGATCCTCCACACGTCACGGACGAACCCGGGCCGGGTGAAGTCCAGCGGCGTGCCGGAGTTCCTCGCTGCCGACGCGTCCGGCGAGGGCCCGCACGACTTCACGAAGCACGTGCTGCGCGTGATCGAACATCTCGGGATCGACGCGCTGATCCCGATCGGCGGCGACGACACGCTCTCGTACGGGTTGCGGCTGCACGAGGAGGGCGTGCCGGTCGTCGCCATCCCGAAGACGATGGACAATGACGTCCACGGCACCGACTACTGCATCGGGTTCTCGACAGCCGTGAGCCGGGGCGTCGAGTTCATCCACGCGCTGCGCACATCGACCGGTTCGCACGAACGGATCGCAGTCGTCGAACTGTTCGGCCGCTACAGCGGGGAAACCTCGCTGATCACCGCGTACCTCGCCGGCGTGGACCGCGCCGTGATCTCCGAGGTGCCGTTCGACGTCGAGCGTCTCGCCCACTTGCTGATGGATGACAAGCGGGCCAACGCTTCGAACTACGCGATGGTCACGATCTCCGAAGGTGCGACGCTGGCGGGCGGCGACATGATGCTCGCCGGCGAGGAGGACGCCTACGGCCACCGGAAGCTGGGCGGCATCGGCGTGGTCACCGGCGAGCTGATCAGCCGGATCACCGGCGAAGGCATCGTCCAGCAACAGGTGGCGTACCTGATGCGCTCGGGCCGGCCGGACTCTCTCGACCTGATGGTCGCCACGAACTATGCGGTGATGGCGGCGGATCTCGTCCTGGAAGGCGCGTCCGGCCGGATGGTCGCGCTGCGCGGCGGTACGTACACGAACGTGCCGATCAGCGTGACGGGCGAAGGCGTGAAGCGCGTCGACGTCGACGAGCTGTACGACGCGGAGGCGTACCGGCCGAAGGTGCGCCACGTCGCCGGCAAGCCGATGTTCCTCTACTGACCGATAGCGTCGCCGGCCGTGACGAGCATCGAAGGGGAATACGTCCCGAGCACGGCTGACTGGGTTCGGGAGCAGGTCGAGCTGTACGAGCGCACCGGCGGTCGCGAGGGCAACACGCTGCGCGACACCGGGCTGCCGATCATCGTCGTGACGATGCGCGGCCGGTCGACCGGCGCGGTGCGCAAGGTCCCGTTGATGCGCGTCGAGCACGATGGCGAGTACGGCATCATCGCCTCGTACGGCGGGCGGCCGAAGCACCCGGTCTGGTACCACAACCTGAAAGCCAACCCGGAGGTCACGATCCAGGACGGCCCCGAGCCGTTCGCGGCCACCGTGCGCGAGCTCGACGGCGACGAGCGGCAGGTGTGGTGGGAGCGCGCCGTCGCCGCCTACCCGCCCTACACCGAGTACCAGGCGAGGACAGACCGTCAGATCCCGGTCCTCCTCGCCACCCGGCGGTAACTGTCTCAGGTCGCGGTCGCGGCGGGCTCCCGGTCGAGCTCCTCGCGGATGGCGGCGAGGAGCTCGGCTCTCGTGGTCGCGCCGAGCTTCTGGCGGACGCGGGCCACGTGGTGCTCAACGGTCTTCGCCGAGATGTACAGCTGCGCGCCGATCTCGCGGTGGGTGCGGCCCTCGAGCACGCGCCGGGCGACCTCGCGCTCGCGCTCGGAGAGGGAGGCCACCGCGCGCGGCCGGGACGGCGTATGCCGGACCTGTGTCGCACGTAGCCGGCGCAGATCGCCGAGCAGGGCGCGGGCCGCCGCGGCGTCTTCGCATCGCAGGCCCGCCGCGCCGACCAGGCGAGCCGCCTCGAAGACCAGACCGCGTTCGGTGAGCAGCGCGGCCACCGTGCGCACCTCGTCCGCGGCGACCTTGCCGGCGAGCACGTCGGCGAACGTACGGGCGGCGCGGGCGAGGAGGCGGACGGCGTCGCCGTCGGTGTCTGCGGCCTCGGTCTCCAACGCGGTCAGCTCGTCGGCCGCGCAGCGGGCGGCGGAAGCGTCGTCGCGCGCGACGGCGACGACGACGCGGGCCCAAGCCAGCGGCACCGCCAGGGTGACAGGACGTCCG
>DASZOG010000099.1:0-5711 GCA_035550895.1 Acidimicrobiales bacterium | reverse complement strand
CGACATCAAGGGCCGCATCAACCAGATCAAGACCGAGATCGAGAACACCGACTCGGACTACGACCGGGAGAAGCTGCAGGAGCGGCTGGCCAAGCTGTCCGGCGGCGTCGCCGTGCTCAAGGTCGGCGCGGCCACCGAGGTCGAGCTGAAGGAGAAGAAGCACCGCATCGAGGACGCCGTGTCCACGACCAAGGCCGCCATCGAGGAGGGCGTCGTCCCCGGCGGCGGTGTCGCCCTGCTCCGCTCGCAGGCAGCCGTGCTGAAGGCGGCGGACAGCCTCAGCGGTGACGAGTCGACGGGCGCCCGCCTGGTCGCCAAGTCGCTCGAGGCGCCGGTGAAGCAGATCGCCGAGAACGCCGGCCTCGAGGGTGGCGTCGTCGTCGAGCGGGTGAAGGGTCTGTCGGGCGCCGACGGCCTGAACGCCGCCACCGGCGACTACGAGGACCTGGTGAAGATCGGCGTCATCGACGCCGCCAAGGTGACCCGCTCGGCGCTGCAGAACGCAGCCTCGATCGCGGCGCTGTTCCTCACCACCGAGGCGGTCGTGGCCGACAAGCCGGAGAAGGAAGCGCCGGCCATGCCCGGTGGAGGCATGGAGGACTTCTGACCGTCCCGGTCACAGGACGATCAATGAAGGAGGGGCCGGCTGAAGGACCGGCCCCTCCTTCGCGTCTGCAGTTGGACGGCGTCAGCGCAGGCGGTCCTCCGCCTTGCTCATCGCCCCGGACGCCGCGTCGCGTGCACGGCGGGTCGCCGAGTGGTCGAGCATCGTGCGCTCGAGGCCGACGTCGTGGACCAGCAGCCACACGAGCACGCCGACCACCGCGCCGACGAGTGGGAAGAGGATGAACGCCCACAGCTGCTCCAACGCGTCGGTGCCGCCGAAGATGGCCGGTCCGAAGCTGCGGGCCGGATTGACCGACGTGTTGTCGACCGGGATCGTCACGAGGTGGATCATCCCGAGCGTGAAGCCGACGGCGAGCCCGTCGAACCCGGCGGCGTACCCGGCTGTCGTCGTCGACAGGACGACGGTGATGAGCAGCGCGGTGAAGATCACTTCGACCGCGATCACCGCACCGAGCCCGTAGTCGTTGCCGAGATGGTCGCCCCAACCGTTGGCGGCGAACACCCCGCTGTTGTCCTTGGTCTCGTCCCCGGCGATGATGATCCACAGCAGCAGGGCACCGATGAACGCACCGACGAACTGCGCGACCCAGTAGTAGATGGCGCGCACGATGTTCACCTGCCTCGCGAGCAGGAACGCCAGGGTCACAGCAGGGTTGATGTGGCAGCCCGAGACGTGGCCGATCGTGTACACCATCGCCAGGAGCACGAAGCCGAAGGCGAGGGCGACGCCGAGCGGGCCGAAGTTCTCCGAGGCGAGGATCGCGGTGCCCGGGCCGACGAGCACCAGCACGGCCGTCCCGACCAGCTCTGCGGCGAAGACCCGCAGATTGCTCTCCATCAGGGACTCCTTTCTGGAGCCGCGCGAACGCGGCACGCGCACGTTACGGAACCGTGCCTCCCGAATCGAGCATCCGTGACATCGCCTCGCTCGGCTGCGCCTCACCCGCTGCGTTCGGCACTCCGGCGGATGGCATTCGCGCCCGGCCGGCCGAAGCGAGGCCCGGTACAGGGCGGTCAGCCCTGGGTGATCGTGACCCGCGCCACTAGCCTTGCTGCGTGGCCCGGGGTCGGACGGCGCGCGTGCTCGTCACGAAATGGGCCCCCGGCGCGCATCACCGTGCACCCGACGAGCTCGTCGTCGAGGAGCCGCTGGCCATACACCTCGACGACCACCTCGTGGCCACGACGATGCGCACGCCGGGGCACGACTTCGAGCTCGGCGCCGGCTATTGCCTGACCGAGGGCCTTCTCGGCGAGGTCGACGTCACGGGTGTCCGCTACTGCGGCACCGGGCCCGCCGCCGAGACCGGGTTCAACGTCGTCAGCGTCGACACCGGAGGGCGGGCACCCGTGCCGACGCCCCGCCTGACCGCCACGACCTCGAGCTGCGGTCTCTGTGGGACGGCGGCGATCGACGAGGTCGCTGCCCGCCTGGAACCGCTGCCGCGGACGGTGACCGCCTTCCGGGCCGACGTGCTGATCGGCGCGCTCGCGCAGCACCTCGGCGCCCAACCGCTGTTCGCTGCGACGGGCGCCGTGCACGCCGCGGTTGCCGTCGACGCGAGCGGTGAGGTCGTCGTGGCGCGGGAGGACGTCGGTCGGCACAACGCGGTCGACAAGGTCGTCGGGCGGTTGCTGTTCGACGGCCGGCTCCCGGCGCATGATCTCGCGCTCCTGGTCACGAGTCGCGCCAGCTTCGAGATCGTGCAGAAGGCCTGGGCGGCGGGCTTCGCCGCGATCGCCGCCGTGAGCGCGCCGACGTCCCTCGCCGTCGAGACCGCACGGCGGGGTCAGCTGCTCCTGCTCGGCTTCGTTCGCGGCCAGTCGGCGAACGTCTACGCCTCGGGCAGACCGGCCGGCGAACCGGCAGAAAACCACCTCTCCGCGGCATCTGCCGCTGCCAGCGCGACGGATAATGGAGCATGATGCGCTGGTGGCCCGTCCGCGCAGGCGCCCTCGGCGCGGTGGCCGTCGCCGGTGCGGTGGTCCTCGGCGCGTGCGGCGGCGCGAAGTACGAATACGTGAGCAACTCCTCGGAGCAGCTGTACTTCAAGGTGCCCAGGGGGTGGGAGCTGTACCGGTTCACGGACAGCGACGCCGAGGGGCGTCTGGTCGGGCTGCCGGAGTCGTTCGAGCAGGTGTGGCGGGTGGGCTTCGACGCGGCAGACGAGCCGGACCCGTCGAACGTGGCGCAGCTCGACGCCGTGCCGCCGGACACGCTGGAGCAGCCAGTCGGCCAAGCCCGCGTCTTCGCCGTGAACAGCGCGGCAGCGCGCGACGGCTTGTCGCTCGCAGCAGCGCGGGAGCTGGCGCTCGGTTTCGACCCGCTCAACGCGCCGGACGACCTGTCCAACCTCGTCGAGGTCGTCGACTTCCTGAGCCTCGACGAGCGCAACGGTGTCCAGGGCAGCCGCGTGGTGTTCAACGTCCGCAACTCGGTCGACGATCCGTGGCAGACGATGGACGTCACCACGATGTACGACGTCACGAAGGCGCGCCTGTACATGTTCACGGTGGCCTGCTCGGCGTCCTGCTTCGAGCAGAACCAGAACTCGATCTTCGACGTGACCACGTCTTGGAAGGTGGAACCATGACCGAGCGGAGCGAGGTCCAGCAAGCACGGTCGCTTGTCGCCACACGTTGGCGACACGGTCGCCCATCCACCCGAGGGGTGGACCAGTGACGACCGCTTTGCCGCCGCCGCCGCCGCCGACGACGCTCGTGCAGTCCGTCCACGAGCCGCACGTCGACGATCGGGAGCCGAAGACCCGCCGGCCGTTGATGTTCTGGGACCGGATCAAGATCCTCGTGATCCTGGCGGTGATCTTCTTCTTCGGCGTCGCGATCAAGAAGGGCGACGTGCCGATCATGTCGTGGGGGGAGGCGATCCGCGACCAGCTGGCCGCCCGCAGCTGGATGCTGTGGCTGGCCGGCGCCGAGGTCCTCCGCCAGATGCACTTCCTGATCAGCGAGCGCTGGGCCGCCTACCACCAGTTCTGGCAGAACCACGTCTGGGGGGCGTGGGAACGGCAGATGTCGAAGCTCGACCCGTGGCTGCGCTACCGCCTCGGCCGGTTGTTCAAGGTCGTCTGCTGGATCGTCATCCTCGGGTTCGTCGCCGCGGCGGTGTGGAACCTGTCGTTCGTCGAGGCACTCGCGCAGGCGCCGGCGCGGTTGTGGACGAACCCGTTCGGCGACGGCGGCCTGCCGTGGTTCTTCCAGCTCTTCTTCGCCATGTTCTACGTGATCATCCAGTTCGCCGCCCTGTTCTGGTTCATGTCCCGGGGTGGCGTCGACACGTACATGCCGGGCGAGGTGAAGACCCGGTACGCCGATGTCTGGGGCCAGGACAACGTGCTCGACAAGGTGCAGGAGAACGTCGTCTTCCTGGAGAAGCCGGAGGAGATCGAGGCCAAGGGCGGGCACGTGCCCGGCGGCATCCTGCTGTGGGGCCCACCGGGGACCGGCAAGACGCTGATGGCAGAGGCCGTCGCCGGCGAGACCGGACGGCCGTACGTGTTCGTCGATCCGGGCGCGTTCATCAACATGTTCATGGGCGTCGGCATCCTCAAGGTGAAGGGGCTGTTCCGCAAGCTGCGCAAGCTCTCGCTGAAGTACGGCGGCGTCGTCGTGTTCTTCGACGAGGCCGACTCGCTCGGCAGCCGCGGGGGCACCGGCAGCGCCACGCCCGGGACGATCCGCGAGCGGCTGGAGTCGATCACCTGCTGCAACGGCCTGCACTTCGTGAGCGCGGCGACAGCCGAGGACTACATCCGCCACCAGCTCGACTTCGGTCGTGAGTCCGCTACGGCATCACCGGCCGACGGCATCCGCGGCGTCATGTTCGGCGGCATGGGCATGGGCGGCGGTGGCATGGGCACGTTGCAGGCCCTGCTCACCGAGTTGTCCGGCCTGAAGAAGCCGCGGGGCATGTTCTACCGCCGGCTGCGTCAGTTCCTGAGCATGAAGCCGAAGCAGCCGCCGAAGTACCGGATGCTCGTGATGATGGCCACGAACATGCCGCAGTCGCTCGACCCGGCACTGCTCCGCCCCGGCCGCATCGACCGCATCTACAAGGTCGGCTACCCGAACCTCGAGGGGCGCGTCCGCACGTTCGAGGGCTACTTCGACAAGGTCCGCCACAACCTGACCGAGGAGCAGATCGAGCGTCTGGCGGTGATCAGCCCGCGGGCGACCGGAGCGATCATCAAGGACATCGTCAACGAGGCGCTGATCGTCGCCATGCGCAACGGGCGCGAGCTCGTCACCTGGCAGGACGTGATCGAGGCCCGCTCGATGAAGATCCATGGTGTGCCGGACGGCCCGGCGGCGACCGCGCTCGAACGGCACGAGACCGCGGTGCACGAGGCGTCTCACGCGGTGGCGATGTACCTCCTGCAGAAGCGGTCGACGATCGACATCGCCACGATCGAGCAGCGCGGCGAGGTCGGCGGGTTCGTCGCGCCGGTGCCGAACGAGGACCGCAAGTTCCGGTGGCGGGCGGAGATGGAGTTCGACATCATCACGTTCCTCGTGTCGCTGGCCGGCGAGCGCCAGTTCTTCGGCGATGACAACTCCGTCGGTGTCGGTGGGGACCTGAACGCGTCGACGTGGATGGTCCGCCGGATGCTGTCCCGCGCGGCGATGGGCGACACGTTCACCTCGCACGAGGTCGCCGTGCCACTCGGCGAGCCGGACATCGGTCCGCAGTACCGCAACGACTTCGACGTCCGCGTGGAACGGAAGCTGCGCGAGCTGTTCGACCGGGCGATGGCACTGATCGAGGCGAACCAGTGGTTCGTGATGTCCGTCGCGCACGCGCTGCAGCAGTTCAAGACGATCACCGGCGAGGACATCGACGCCATCTACCACGGCACGGTTGGTCCGACGGTCGACGGCCGGGCGTACCGTTCGCCCTCGTACCAGCAGGCGTTCAGCGGGTTCCACGCCGCGGCTCGGCGGGCGCACGACGACCAGTCGCCGCTGACCGAGGAGTTCCCCGAGCTCGACGAGGCACGTGTCGCCGCGTCGACTGAGCTCCCGCTCCCGCCGCCCGTGCCGGTCGCGGCGAAGGCCACCTAGCG
>DASZOG010000098.1:0-4355 GCA_035550895.1 Acidimicrobiales bacterium | reverse complement strand
TGTTCATCTCCGGGTCCGACAAGTACAAGGAGCGCTACCGCGCGCTGCAGATCGGCGCGGACGACTTCCTCTCGAAGAACATGCCGGTGCGCGAGCTGCTGATGCGCATCCAGCTGCTGATGACGCGCTACTCCGACCTCTCCGCCAGCGAGCCCAAGGCGGGCGCGGAGGAGGTGGCGGGCGCGTTCCAGGGCCGGATCGAGGTATTCGGCGCGCCGGCGCTGCTGCAGATGTGCGCGCAGGGCCGGCTGACGGGCCTCTTCACCTCGCTCGCCGAGGACACGCTCAAGACGGCCACGGTGATCGGCTTCCGCGAGGGCGACGTCATCTCCGCGGCGTGCGGCGAGCAGTCGAATGTCGACGCCGTCTACGCGTTCCTGGCGTGGACCAAGGGCAGCTTCAAGTTCACCCCGGGCGACCCGGGCGAGGGCGAACCGCTGGCGCAGAGCGTCGAGCACCTGCTGCTCGAGGGCTGCCGCCTGCTCGACGAGGCGAACAAGGGCGGCGGCGGCGAGGACGGCGCGGCCTTCGCCTGAGTCGCGGCCGCAGCCGCTTTCGGGCCGCCCGGTCCCTTCTCAAACCCTCGCAGGCCCCCAAAGCGCCAGCCATGCCCTTGGGGCTGTGGCAGGCGTGGTGGCACGCAGGTTGCCCATTTGCAGGCGGGATTGACTCTTATGTCTGGATTGCGGCCAACACACTACATCTCGATAGCCCCCCGGGAGGCCTGACATGCAGCTCGTGAGACCCATCGCGAGAACCGTCAGGCCTCTTGGGCTGGCGCTGGGACTCTCGAGCCTGGCGATCGCCGCGAGCGCGGACAGCTACGTCGTCACGACGATCCCCGTGTCCGGCGGGAGCAATCCGGGCGGGGTCGGAGCCAACCCCGTCACGAACAAGGTCTACGTCGCCGTCTCGGGGGCGCCCGAGGTGTCGGTGATCGACGGCTCCACCAACAGCATCGTCACCAACATCCCGCTGGGCGGCCATTTCTCGCTGTGGGGCGTCGCCGTCAACAGCGTGACCAACAAGATCTACGTCGCCCACTACGCCAACGCCACCGGGAACCAGGTCCACGTGATCGACGGCGCGACCGACACCGCGGGCGTCACGATCCCGGTCGGCACCGGCCCGCGCTGGATCGGCCTCAATCCCGCCGCGAACCGGATCTACGTCGGCAACGCCGCCTCGAACAGCATCACCGTCATCGGCGGCGCCACCGACACTCCGATCGGCACCGTGGCGGTCGGCGGCAGCCCCGCCGGGATCGGGGTGCACACCGGGACGAACCGCGTCTACGTCGCGATCAAGGGAGCCAACCGCGTCGAGTCGTGGGACGCGAGCTTCGTCGGCCCCCCGACCCTGATCCCGGGCATGAACGATCCCAACGACGTCGTCGTGGACAGCCTCGCGAACCGCGCCTACGTGACGAACGGCGGGACCAACACCGTGAGCGTGATCGACACCACGACCGACACCGTCGTCGGCGCCTTCCTCGTCGGCGGGGGGCCCGAGGGCATGGCGCTCAACCCCGCGCGCACCCGCCTCTACGTCAGGGACAACTCCAGCAACGCGACGATCCTCAGCTCGCAGAGCGGCGTGACGGACCAGACGCTGGGCGTCGGGCTCGGGAACTCGGACGCCGAGTACAACGCCGCCAACGGCCTCGTCTACGTGAGCAACTTCAGCTCGGGATCGGTGACGGTGATCGCCGACACCGGCGAGCTGTGCTCCGACCTGCCGGGCAGCTGGTGGAACAGCTCCTGGCGGCGCAGGCGCCAGATCTTCATCAACAACGGCGCGATCGCGGGGACCCACAGCAACTTCCCGCTGCTCGTGACGCTCGACCCCTCGCGCATCGACTACGCCAGCACGCTCGCCGGCGGGGCCGACCTGCGCTTCGTCGCCGACGACGACCTCACGCCGCTCGACTACGAGATCGAGCGCTGGACGCCGGGCGGCACGTCCTACGTCTGGGTCCGCATCCCCGTGATCCCGGGCATCTCGGTGAAGCCGTTCTACATGTACTACAACAACCCCGCTGCGCCGGCGGCCCCGAACGCGCCCGGCGTGTGGGGACCCTCGGGGCACAACCTCGTGCAGCACCTCGAGGAAACTGCGGGACCGCACCTCGACTCGGCCACCGCCGACGGCGCGAGCAACGACTCGAGTGCCGAGGTCGTGACGCTCAAGGGCAACCCGGGCGGTCTGATCGACGGCGCCGACTTGTTCGACGACCTCACCCAGGACCACGTCTACGTGCCCGACGACCCGGTCCTGAACGTCGGCGCGGGCGAGTCGTTCACCGTCGAGGCCTGGATCCGGACCTCCACGACCGGACAGTTCCAGCACATCGTCTCGAAGGAGGACGACGTCACCGTGAACGGCTTCGACCTGATGATCTGGAGCGACGACCAGGCGCGCTTCTCGGTCTTCGGCGACGGGTTCACCGCCACGGCGCAGGCCACCGTGGTGACCGACGGCAACTGGCACTACGTGGTCGGGCGCTGGGACCGGGCCACCCGGGAGGCCGCCCTCTTCGTCGACGGCGTCCCGCAGAACTGGGTGACCGAGAACAACCTCGCGCTGACCTCCTTCTCGCACGCGCGGCCGCTCACGATCGGCGAGGAAGGCGACTCGACGCCCGGGTTCTGGTTCGACGGCTGGATCGACGAGGTGCGCTTCTCGAAGCAGTCGCGGCCCAACGACTGGATCCGCGCGCAGCACCTGTCGATGACCAACAACTACTTCTGGCTCGGCCCCGAGAAGGGCCAGTGCAACCTCCGCTCGATCGGCACGCGCGGACACTACGGCACCGCGGAGGCGATCGGGGCCGGGACCTTCGTCAGCGCCACGCAGGGGTCGCAGACGGTGACGGGGACCGGCGGCACGCAGTGGGCCGCGAACAACCGCGGGCGCGGCGACGTGATCGTGATCGACGGGGTGGCCTACGTCGTCCGGGGCGTGAACTCCAACAGCCAGCTGCGGCTGACGACGCCCTACGCGGGACCGACGGGCGGCGGCAAGAGCTACTCGATCCGGCGCCAGTTCACGACGCTCGCGGCCTGGGAGGACTGCGTCGACGGCCTGGGCAACGGCGGGAGCTGCCCCTTCGCGTTCCTGACGCCGGCGAGCTCCAGCCTGGTCGCCGACCACCGCGGGGAGGTCGGAATCGCTTTCAACGACAGCGCCGTGCCTTCCAACCCCGACTTCACGATAGGCGTCACGATCGACGGGTCGACCACGGACGCGGCGCACTCGATCAAGCTGACCGCGGACCGCCCGAACCGGCACTACGGCCTCGCGGGCAGCGGCGTGCTGCTCGACAACACCGGCAATCCCAACTCGGCGATCCGCGTCTTCGACGACTACGTCACCGTCGAGTGGATGGAGATCCAGGGCGGCGGAGCGACGCCCTGGGGCATCGAGGTCGACAACATCAGCCCGGGGACCGGGACGACCGGCGCCAGCCGTCTGCTGCTGCGGAACAACCTGATCCACGTCTCGGGCCACGCGATCACCCTGAACGATCCGGACGTGGTGACCGACGTCTACAACAACTTCATCTACGACGGCGCCGTGGGCGGCACGGGCATCCGGGTGGGGCCGGCGGCGCTCGAGACCTGGAGCCAGGTCCGGGTGCTCAGCAACACGATCTACAACTACGGGGGCAGCGCGTTCGACTCCTCCGTCGGCGCGGGCGGACGGCCCGACCGGATCTCGCTCATCAACAACCTCGCGGCCGACCCCGGCGGCGGCGCACAGCAGCCCAGCTTCGTCGCCGCCTCCTTCGCGATCAACCCGACGAGCCGCAACAACCTGTCGACCGACGCACGCGCCGGCGTCGGGTTCGCGAGCCCGGGGGGCGGCGGGATCATCAACAAGGGCATCAGCGACAACGCCGTCTGCTCGGACGTCGACGGCTGCGTGTTCTTCGTGAGCTGCCCCGCCGCTGCCGGCAGCGACTGCGCGGGCGGGGCCGGCGCGACCAACCTCCACCTGCGCACGGGCGCCCCGAACCACGCCGTGAACACCGGCGCGAGCCTCGGCTCGGTGTTCACGGGCGACATCGACGACGGCGTCCGCGCAGCGCCGTGGGACGTCGGCGCCGACGAGTTCGGCACGACCGAGGTCGAGCTGGAGTCGTTCGGCGCCAGCCCGGGCGACAGGCAGGTCATGGTCGAGTGGCGGACCGCGTCCGAGCTCTCGAACCTGGGGTTCCACCTGTACCGCGCGCTGGGGGAGAACGGGCCGTGGACGCGGCTGACGACGTCGCTGATCCCGGGCCTGGGCTCGTCTGCGGTGGGCCAGGCGTATTCCTACCGCGACAGCGGGCTGACGAACGGGACGCGCTACTA
>DASZOG010000097.1:0-5196 GCA_035550895.1 Acidimicrobiales bacterium | reverse complement strand
GTCGCCGCCGGCGTCCCGCTGCACGGACCCAACCTGTTCCCCACCCGCCCGCCCGGGCTCCGCGACGCCGTGCTCACCTACATGGCGGCGATGACGGAGCTGGGTCACCTGCTCGCCTCGGCCATCGCCCGGGGGCTGGGGCTCCCGGACGACTGGTTCGCCACCCACCTGACCGCGGATCCGACCGTGTTGTTCCGCATCTTCCACTACCCGGCGGCCCCGGACGCCGGCCATGGCGACGAGCCGGCTGGCGAGTGGGCATGGGGCGTGGCCGAGCACACCGACTACGGGCTGCTGACGATCCTGCGCCAGGACGACACGGGCGGCCTCGAGGTGCGGACGCCCACCGGCTGGACCGACGCACCGCCGGTTCCCGGCTCGTTCGTCTGCAACCTCGGCGACATGCTCGAGCGCATGACCGGCGGCCTGTATCGATCGACGCCGCACCGGGTGCACAACGCGGGTCGCGTGGGCCGCGTGTCGTTCGCCTTCTTCTTCGACCCGTCGTGGGACGCAGAGGTCAGTCCGTTGCCGCTCGACCGACCGCAGCCGCCCGCACCGGCGGCGTCCCGGTGGGACGGGGCCAATGTCCACGAGCTCGGCGGTACCTACGGCGACTACCTGCTGGCCAAGGTGGCGAACGTCTTTCCCGAACTGGGTGCGCGAGTTCTTGACCGCTGATCGGGCCTGTACGACCGAGTCGGGTCAGCACTTGATCGTCGGGGCTGTGGTTGACTTGCGCCGATGACCGCCAATGACCCCATGGTGCAGAACTACGAGCGCCGGGCGGAGGAGTACGAGCGCTCACCACAGCGGGCGCTGTTGAGGGCAGCGCGGGTCGTGGTGTGGCTGGTCTACGCCTTCGCCCTCGTCACCGGGGTGCTGCTCACGACCGCCTTCTTCCTCCAGCTCGCCGGCGCCAACCCCGATGCGTCGTTCGTGGAGTGGGTGTATCGCAGCACCGAGCGGGCCATGCGCCCGTTCCGCGGCATCTTCCCGACGCAGCAGCTCGATGGCTCATCGGTGCTCGACTTCTCCTATCTCGTCGCCGCGATCGTCTACTTCGTGATCGCGCTGCTCGTCGACGCGCTGCACCGGTGGCTGACCGGCCGGCTGCGCCAACAGGAGTTGGAGGCCCGCCGGGCCCGGGCGCAGGCCGACATGGCCACCCAGCGGGCGGTCGACCAGCAGCATGCCGACGACCAGCTTGCCCGGCAGGCGGCTGCCCGCGAGTACGCCGCCCACCAGGCCGCGGCGCAGCAGTACAACGTCGCTCGGACCGCCGCGGAGGATGCGCTCGCGCGACAGCGGCCCCCGGCGGGCGCGGACCGACCGGAGCCCCCGCCACCCGGTCGGTGAACGCGGACACTCTGTCGAAGCGGGAGGCGCCCCAGGATGGGTGAAGCGATCGGGCAGATGCTTCCCTTCGCCTTCGGCGTGGCGCTGAGCCCGATGCCGATCGTCGCGATCGTGCTGATGCTGATCACGCCCAAGGCGACGTCGAACGGGCTGTCGTTCCTGGCCGGCTGGGTGGTCGGCGTTGCGGCCGCCGGCGCGATCGTGCTCGCGGTCGTGGGCCCGTCGGCCACGTCCGAGGGCCAGCCGGAGGACTGGACGTTCTGGCTGAAGCTGGTGCTCGGCGTGCTGCTCTTCGTCGTCGGCATCAGGGAGTGGCGGGGACGCCCGGGGGCCGGCGACGAGGTCGAGCTGCCGAAGTGGATGAGCGCGCTCGACCGCTTCACCCCCGCCAAGGCCGCCGGCAGCGGGGTGCTCCTCAGCGCCCTCAACCCGAAGAACCTGATCTTCATCGTCGGCGGCGCCACGGTCGTGGCCCAGGCCGCGATCTCGGGCGGCGGACAGGCGGTCGTGTGGGCGCTGTTCACGCTGATCGCCTCGATCGGGGTCCTCGTCCCCGTGGCGATCTACTTCGCCCGGGGCGAGCGGGCATCGGCATTGCTGGACGAGATCAAGACCTGGATGGCCCGCAACAACGCCGCCGTCATGGCCGTCCTCATCCTGGTGATCGGCGTGAAGCTCATCGGCGACGGCATCGCCGGGCTCTCCGCGTGACGGAGGCCCGTCTGCCCAAGCGAACTTGCGGCGCCTAACGCCCCGATAGCGGCGGCAACCGCCGCAAGTTGGGGTGCAAACTGACTCCGGGGGGAAGTCGTGCAAGAAGGCCGGCCGGCCGAGCGTCTGAGGGGTGTGCGGGATGTGGTCCCCGTGGTGGACGCCGCCCTCGAGTCGACGCCGGTTCCCGTAGACAGGGACCGGCTGGCCTTCGCCGACTTCTACCGGGCGACGTTCACGGAGATGACCAGGCTCGCGTTCCTGCTGACCGGTTCGGCGGAGACCGCTCGTGACCTGGTGCAGGACTCGTTCGTGCGCGTCCACGAGAAATGGGACGGCGTCACCGAGCCCCGCGCCTATCTGCGCCGCACGGTTGTGAACGCCTGCCGCTCGCACCACCGGCGCCTGCGCCTGCAACGCCAACGGCGACCTTCCCCGACAGGGCAGGTCGACGTCGTCGACCTCGGCGCCAACGAGATGGCCGACGCGATCGCCGCGCTGCCCTACCGCCAGCGCGCCGCGATCGTCTTGCGCTACTGGCACGACTGCAGCGAGGCCGACATCGCAGCCGCACTCGGCTGTCGGCCCGGCACCGTCGGGTCGCTGATCCACCGCGCCCTCGCCGAGCTTCGAAAGGTGATGCCGTGAGCGAACTCGACGACAGGATCCGGCAGGCGCTCGCCCGGCAGGCAAGCTTGCTGCGCGAGCGGCCCGACCTCGATGCGTTGAACTACCGAATCGCCCGCCGCGACCGGCGCCGCACGAGGGGAATCTCCGCCGCGCTCGTCCTGGCATTGCTCGCGGGCCCGACCCTGGGGTTCCTCGCCGGGCGCGCCGGCGGACCCGGCCGCCCGGATGTTGCGTCGGGGTCGGGCGGCGACGGAGTGACGGTCGAAGACGCTCCCGGCCCGCTGCCAACCCTGGCCCCGCGCGGTTCCGGCTCCGGCGCGGTGCTCGCAGCCGGCGGAACCGAGGAGCAGGGCGTCGCCGGGCCCTGGTATCCCGGCATGCAAGGTCCGCTGGCACGAGCGTTCGTCCGCGACGTCGACGGCACCACGATCCGCGTCTACCGGGCCGCCGTCGACACGCCGACGTATGCGGGCCCGCCATGGTGGGAACCGCCGCCGACGTGCTTCCCGAACGGGTACGTGCAGGCCGACGTCTCCACCGACGACGCCGTCGGGATCGTCTCCGGAGGACTCTATGCGGAGCTTCCGAACACATCCGTGGTTGGGAGCCTCGGCGCCCTCGGCGTCGCCGAAGGGGCGCCGCTCTGGGTCGTCGTCGCGCAGGCCCCGGCCGGCGCCTCGATCGTGCGCGCGACGTTCCCGGGTGGCCAGGGCGACGAGATGGAACCCGTCGACGGCGTCGCGGTCCTCGTCGGTCCCGCGTCGATCGAACCCGGCGACCCGGCCGAGTACGAGACCACGGTGCCGCTCGAAGCCTTCGACGCGGGCGGCAGATCGCTCGGCTCCGGCACCGCGCGAGTCGGTGGCTCCTTCGTCACCGCGATCCCCGAGGCGGCATCGAGCTCGGCGGGGATCTCGGTGGCCGAGCCGAGCCCCGAGTGCTTCGGACCGCAGCAGCTGCCGCCGCCCGGCGCCGAACAGCCAGCCGATCCGGCAGCGGCCCGCGCCGAGATCGAACGGCTCTTCGGCGTCCGGTACGGCGACCGGACCGACGAGGAGCGCCTCGCGGGCCTCGATGACCCCACCGGCATGCGCGAGGTGTACGAACAACTGCGCACCGGGCCGTACGCGGAGCAGGTTCTCGGTTCCCGGGTGGTGTTCCGCGACCTGGTGTTCCTGTCCGCCACGCGCGCCGCCGTCCAGTACATCACCGAGATACCGGGCTACCCGCCCGACGGCGTGGGCCAGCAATTCGGCGAGGTCGTCTTCGTCGACGAAAGGTGGAAGCTCACGCGCGAGAGCGTCTGCCGCGACGTGCAGCTCGCCGGGATCACCTGCCCGCCCGTTCGGTAGGTTCGCCGCACCGGGCAACCGCGGAACAACCGGCCCCTCCACCCCCGGCTGCCGACGGACACCCGGCCTCGTCGTCAGCGATCGGGCTCGAGGACGCTCCTGCCGTTGAGCACGGCGTCGAGGATGTGGCGGGTGCGCTCGGTCATGCCGAGCCCGTCGGTGCGGGGCCAGCTGCGGATCTCGTCGCGAGCGAACTCGCTCCAGCGTTCGATGAGGTGCAGGTAGTCCGCGACGAACGCCGCGACCAGTGCGGCGATGTGCCGGCGCTCGGGGAACGGCCCGCCGTCCTCCGTCACGTAGGGGCGGAGCAATCGTTCGACCGCATCGTCGAACAGCCGGCGTGCGCTCTCGGCGGTCTCCTCGAGGCAGCGGTCGAGGGTGGCCTTGTCCGTCTGATCGGCGAACATCAGCCGCAGCAGCGCCTCGAAGCCGAGCTGGGGGTCCCGGGGCGGTGTGGCGAACCAGGCGTGCAAGGCCGAACGCCCGTCGTCGGTGATCTCGTAGACGGTCCGCTGCCGACGCCCCTGGTGCTCGGTGCGGCTCGTCGCCCAGCCGAGCGCCTCCAGCCGCTTCGCCTCCTCGTAGAGGTGGCTCTCCGTCCGAGGGTGGGCGTAGCGCAGGCTGCGGGTCGCCTGCTGGGCCAGCTCGTAGGCGCTCCAGGGACAGATGGCGAGGAGGCCGAGCAGTGCGTAGGTGCTGGTCGTCGGTCGCGGTGGCACGCGCGCTTGACAATACTCCACTCTTGAGTTAGTCGATTGCTCAAGACTGGAGTATCTCGATCGAGTGGAGGCGTCACCGATGGGCATCGCTACCGACACGGCCGGTCGCCGGCTGTCCGTAGCGGCCGCCACGGCCGCTGAGGTGCCGGCGATCGTCGACCCGCTGTTCCGCGAGTACGGCGAGTGGGTCGCGGCACGCCTCAGCGAGGACGCCGGCATCACGTTCACCGACGCGGACCTGGCGCGCCACCACGACACCTTTCGGGACGAACTGCCGCGCCTGCTCGGCCCCCGCGGACGGCTGCTCGTAGCCCGCCTCGACGGCGATCCTGTCGGCGTGGGCGCGCTCAAGCCCGTGGACGACACGACCGCCGACGTCAAGCGGATGTACGTCCGCCCCGCGGCCCAGGGGCTCGGCGTCGGCC
>DASZOG010000096.1:0-8795 GCA_035550895.1 Acidimicrobiales bacterium | reverse complement strand
GTGTGCATCACTCCACCGGCGACGATCCACACGTACGGCCTGGGGATGTCGCTCCGGCAACTGATGCGCGAGCCGCTCGCCGCCGGCGGAACCGCACCGTTCGTCGCCCGATCATGATGTGCGCGTGGAAGCGTGGACGTGCCCGGCGTGCGGACGGCAGTTCGCGCGGCTCCGGCAAGGACACGAATGCGCGCCGGCGATGTCGCTCGAGCAGTACTTCTCCACCGGGCCGCGGTTCGAACGGCCGATCTTCGACGCCGTGATGGCGGGGCTCGCCGCGGGCGGTGCAGGACCGGTCCACGTCGAGCCGGTGTCCGTCGGCATCTTTCTCAAGCGCCCCGCCAAGTTCGCCGAGCTCCGACCGATGACCAAGTGGACAGCGGTCAGCTTCGCCCTGCCGCGCACCCTGCACAGCTCCCGCGTCGCCCGCAAGGTGTTCGACGCCGGCGTGCGCAAGCACCACGTCGTCAACGTGCGCGATGCCGGCGAGGTCGATCAGGAGCTGCTCGGCTGGCTGCTCGAGGCGTACGACTTCGCCGAGTAGCTGGGGCGCGAAAGCGATGAGTCCGCGCCAGTTGCCTCGTCGTACTCCGTATGAACCGGAAGCGTGGAGCCGACGAGCCGGTCACGGAGCTGGATCCGCGGTTCAGCAGCCCGGACGCGACGCCGCCGGCGTGGACCGACGTCGTCGCCGCGATGCAGGCGGCGGAGATCTTCTGGTTGTCGACCGTCCGGCGCGACGGGCGACCGCACGTCACGCCGTTGCCGGCGATGTGGCTCGACGGCGCGCTGCACTTCTGCACGGGTCAGGGCGAGCAGAAGGCGAACAACCTCGAGCACGACGAGCACTGCATCCTGACGACCGGTACGGACCGCTTCCGCTCCGGCATGGACGTCGTCGTCGAGGGCCGCGCCGAACGCGTCACGGATCTCTCGCTGCTCGAACCGCTGGCGGCGATGTGGCGGGAGAAACTCGACTGGCAGTTCGAGGCGGTCGAAGGCGGCTTCCGCGACGCATCCGATCCTTCCGATGCGTCGGATCCCGCCGATGGCGGCGGCGAGCGACGGATCGCGATGGTCTTCGCTGTCCGCCCGGACAAGGTCCTCGCGTTCAGCAAGGGCGAGCCGTTCAGCCAGACTCGGTACCGCTTCACGCGCACCGGACCCTGACCGCGCGCCGGCGTCAGTCGAACGGTAGGTCGACGCGATCGAGGAGCCAGTCGATCGGCGCGACGCGGACGATGCCGCGCAGCACGGTGGCGACGATGGAGTTCAGCGAGCCGCGGTCCTCGCCGTCGTCGATCGACCGGAGGAACCCGGCCTCTAGCGCCTGCTCCAGCGTGTCCTGGTCCCACTGCACGTCGTCGAACCCGGCGCGAGGCACGAGCGACAGCACGAGCTCCTCTCGGCCCGCTCCGAGCTCGCACGCCGCGCCGTTCAGCCCCGAGAGCACGATGCGCTGGAGCGCTGGGTCGAGCCCGTCCCCGGGATACTGCACGGGCCCGGCGGTACACGGCGCGACGTACTCGCGCTCCCCGAAGTCGCGCGCTCCTTGCCCGATCTCCACGGCGACGAACGCCGCGATGGCGGCCATCGCCACGCCGACCGCAACCACGCCGGTCTGCGTCCCGGTTGGCGTGCGCGCAACAGCGTCGCCCGTCCGGCGCGCCACGAGCAGTGCCGGGACGACGGCGAGCGCGCCGAGGATCGCGGAGACGACGAACGAGGGGCGAAAGCCGCGCGTCAGCGGCTCGGCGAGTGCCGACTGGAGCTGCGTCTGCGTCGCGCGCAGCGCCGGGTCGTCGTCGGCACCGTTCTCGGCGAACGGCTGCGCGAGGTCCGGCACGTGACCCCGCGGCGTGCCCTCGATGGCGTCGCGCAGGTCGAGGGCGAGCGGGATCTTCGTCGTGACCGGGATGCGCGCATCGAGGATGCTCGCCACTCCTGCTCGAGTGGCCTCCCGCGTCGCCGACTCGAGGTCGGCGGCGAGCAGCGGCGCGACGATCACCAGCCCGAGCACGAAGCCGAAGTGGCGCGCGGCGACAGTCGCCGTTCCAGCCGTCACCGCCGGCGCGCCGTGCGGGAGTGAGGCGGGGCCGAGCACTGCACCGATCAACCCGAGCCCGATCCCGCAGGCAGCGAGCGCCGGAGCCGCCCAGCGCCCGCTGGCGTCGGGGAGGAACGCGAGACCGATCAGGCCACCGGCGAGCAGCGTCGCGCCGCCGACAGCGCCGAGCACCGGCGGGCAGCGCACGAAGCGCGCCGCCAGCGCTCCGGCCGGGAGGGCGCTGACGACGAGCGCTCCGAGCGCGGGCGTGAAGCCCCACACGACAACGACGAGGAGCACAGCCAGGAACAGCGCGCCGACGAGCGCGGCGAAGACGAGGACGAAGCCACCGTTGGCGGTGAGCGTCCCGCGCAAGGACGCGCCGGGCGCGTCGGGAGGCGCACGTCGGACGGCCGGACGGGAGCAGGAGATCAGCGCGAGCACGGCGGCAGGCGCTTGGACGAGGAACACGGCGCGCCACGACAACAGTTCGGTCAGGACCCCGCCGAGCGCCGGTCCGACTGCGGCGCCGACCGTCGCCGCCAGGAGCCACGTCGACACGCCGCGCGACCGGTCGCCGGCGAGCGCGGCGAGCGCGGCGAGCGCTCCGGCCAGGAGCCCTGCCGCGCCGACGCCCTGCACGGCACGCGCGCCGAGGAGCAGCGGAAGGCTGTTCACCAGGCCACAGACGAGGGAGGCCGCGGCAAAGACAGCGAGCCCGGCACCGAGCAGCACCACGGGGCGCACTCGGCGCGCGGTGAGCAGGACGGCGAGCGCGGCCACCGTGATAGCGACGTTGTAGGCCGTGATCACCCACGACACGCCGACGATCGACGTGTCGAACTCGCCGTACAGCTCCGGGAGGGCGAGGACGACGATGGAGGAGTCGGCGAACGCCAACGCGACGGCGACCGCCAGCAGCACCGCCATCACGCCCGCTCCATGGGCGAGGAAGGGTACGGCCGAGGGGGAGGAAGCGGACGCCGGGACCGGAAGTGCTTCGCTGGATCATCACGGGTGTATTACATTCGCGTCACGCGGGCATCTCAGAAGCGCAAAGGGTCAGGAAGGAGCCAGTCATGACAATGCACCCGAGCGGCGACAGCGCCCGGCAGCCGGTCCTCACGGATCACGATGTGATTGACGAGCGCCGGTCGAAGATCGGGACCGTCACGGACGTGCTCTACGACGCGTCGGATGCCACGCCGCGGTGGGCCACCGTCAGCCTCGGCCTGTTCAGCGGCGAGCACTACATCCCCCTCAGCGACGCGTACCAGGCGGAGGACGGCCGGGTCGTCGTCCCCTATGACAAGAACACGGTCAAGCGGGCGCCGAAGGCGAGCCGCGACCACGTCCTCACGCCCGACGTCGAGGACGAGCTGCGCCGCTACTACGGCGTCGCCTCCTGACTTTGCAGCGCGCCGGCCGCATCCGTCGCCCCTCCCCCCGACGGATGCGGCCCGGCTAGCGCGTTGTTCGTAGGATCGGGCTGATGTCGACGTTGCTCGCCATCGGCACGCGCAAGGGATTGTTCCTCGCCACGAGCGACGATCGCACGAGTTGGCAGCTCTCGGCGGCGCACTTCCCGATGCAGGCGATCTACGCCGTCGCGATCGACACCCGCGCGGAGACGCCGCGCCTCCTGGCCGGCGCGGACAGCAACCACTGGGGCCCGTCGGTGTTCCACTCCGACGACCTCGGCGCGACGTGGCAGGAACCCGAGCAGGCACCCGTGGCCTTCCCTGACGACACCGACGGCGCGCTGGCGCGCGTGTGGCAACTGCAGCCCGGGCCGGCGGACCAGCCGGGCACCGTGTGGGCCGGCGCCGAACCGGCCTCATTGTTCCGCAGCGACGACGGCGGGCTGAGCTTCGAACTGGTCCGCGCGCTGTGGGACCACCCGCACCGGCCCTCATGGGAGCCGGGTGCCGGCGGTATGTGCCTGCACACGATCATCCCGCACGGCGACCGGCTGGTGACGGCGATCTCGGCGGCCGGCGTCTACCGCTCGCTCGACGGCGGCCGCACGTGGAACGCGTCGAATACCGGCATCGAGGCGCGCTTCTTCCCGGATCGCTACCCCGAGTTCGGGCAGTGCGTCCACAAGATCGCCGCCGACGCCGAGGACCCCGACCGCCTGTACCTGCAGAACCACGGCGGCGTGTACCGCAGCGAGGACGGCGGCTCGTCGTGGAACCCGATCCACGCCGGGCTGCCCGCCGACTTCGGATTCGCGATGGTCGCCCATCCCCGCCGCGGCGACAGCGCGTTCCTCTACCCGTTGGTCAGCGACGAGCAGCGGGTTCCCCCGGACGGCGCGAGCCGTGTCTTCGCCACGACGGACGGCGGAAACACCTGGGAGGCGCGGGCGGGCGGCCTGCCGAGCGAGCACGTCTACGGCACCGTGCTGCGCGACGCGATGTGCGCCGACGACGCCGACCCGACCGGGCTCTACTTCGGGAACCGCAACGGCGAGGTGTGGGCCAGCGCCGACGAAGGCGCGCACTGGCAATCCGTCGCCACGCACCTGCCGGACGTGCTCGTCGTCCGCGCGGCGACGCTCGCCTGATGACCGTCACGGTGCGCCTGCCGGCCAGCCTGCGCGCACTCGCCGGTGGGAGAGCAGCGATCGATCTGCGCGACGCGGGGACCGTCGCCGACGCGCTCGACCATCTCGCCGAGCATCATCCGGCGCTCGAGCGCCGGGTACGCGACGAGCGCGGCGTGCTCCGCCCGCACGTCAACCTCTTCGTCGGCACGGAGAACATCCGCGACCTCGACGGCCCAGCGACCGGGCTGGCGGACGGGGCGGAGCTGACGATCCTCCCGGCGGTCTCCGGCGGCTAACGTGCTCCTAGGTGCGCTGAGCGGTCAGTCTCCGCCGGCGAGGATGCCGTAGATCCGCTTCCGGGCGTCGCGCAGGATCTCGTCGACCTGGGCCACCTGATCGGCGTCGCCCGTGCGGGCGACCTGCATGGCCGCCGCAGCGAGCATGCCGAACGACTCCTTCAGCTGGCGCCGCGGACCGCCATCGGAGAACGCCTCCCACGGTGCATCGCCGACGCGCTCGCGCAGCACGGCGAGCTCGGCCCGCCCTGCATCGGTGAGGGTGACGATCCGGCGCCCCTCGACGTCCTCGCCGCGGACGAATCCTGCGTCCTCGAGGAGTTGCAGCGTTGGGTAGATCGAGCCGGGACTCGGGCGCCACGAGCCGCCTGTCCGCGCGGACAGCTCCTGGATGATCTCGTAGCCGTGCATCGGCCGCTCGTCGAGCAACGCCAGCACTGCGGCACGCACGTCGCCCCGGCGGGCGCGGCGCCCACCGCGCGGCCAATGGCCGTAGCCGCCCCAGCGCGCTTCACCGCCGTGCCACCCGCCGCGATCCTGGCCTCCGCCGCGATCGGGATCACGCCGGCGGGAGGCGAGGTACCACGGACGGCCGCGCACCGGCTCCCGACACTCGGGCGCCGCGCCCGCCATCGCCCAGACGGGCGGCACGGAGAAGAACATCCTCCGCTTCATGAGCATCCTTTCCTCGGGTACCCCCGATAGCTCGCGTGCGGTTACGTGCAGTCACGATATATCGTGATGGATCAGATTGCAAGTACCGCCGGTATCTTCCGCTGCGTGCAGGACGTCCCGCGGACGATCTGGTGGGACGGCGACGGCGTCGCCGTGCTCGACCAGACGCAGCTACCCCATGACGTCGCCGTCGTCCACTGGTACACGGTCGAGGCGGCGGCGCACGGCATCTCCACGATGCAGGTGCGCGGTGCACCGCTGATCGGCGTCGCGGCGGCGCACGGCGTCGCCCTGGCGATGGCCGCGGACGCCTCGGACGCGTCGCTCGACAGCGCGCTGGACGGCCTCGGCCGCACACGACCGACGGCGGTCAACCTGCGCTGGGCGCTGCAGCGCGTCGACGCCGCGCTGCGCAACCGGCCGCCGAGCGAGCGCGCGGAGGCGGCGCGGCGCATCGCGACCGAGCTCGCCGACGAGGACGCCGCCACCTGCCGGACCTTGGGAGAGATCGGACTCCCGCTGCTCCGCGCCGCGGCGGAGGGGCGGGGCGAGGGAGCCGTGCAGGTCCTGACGCACTGCAACGCCGGTCGGCTCGCCTGCGTCGAGTGGGGCACGGCCACCGCTCCGATCTACCTCGCCGCGGGCAGCGGCCTCGACGTGCACGTGTGGGTCAGCGAGACCAGGCCCCGCAACCAGGGCTCGGCGCTGACCGCCTGGGAGCTCGGTCAGCGCGGCGTGCCGCACACGGTCGTCGTCGATGACGCGGCCGGGCATCTGTTCCGGGAGGGACTCGTCGACCTGTGCCTCATCGGCGCGGACCGGATCGCGGCCAACGGTGATGTGGCGAACAAGGTCGGCACCTACCTCAAGGCGCTGGCCGCGCACGACAACGACGTGCCGTTCCACGTCGTCGCGCCGACCAGCTCGGTCGACCACTCCGCGGCGGAGGGTACCGCGATCCCGATCGAGGAGCGCGACGCCACGGAGGTCACGACGCTCGCCGGTGTCGCGCTGGCGCCGGCCGCGACCCCGGCGCGCAACTGGGCGTTCGACGTCACGCCGGCGCGCCTGATCACCGACCTCGTCACGGAGCGCGGCATCGTGCCCGCGACGCCGGCCGGTGTCGGCTCGTTGCGATGACGTCGGAACCCGCGGCCCGCGTCGCCATCGTCGCCTGTGCCCGCGAGCTCGAGCGGCTCGGCCTGAACCACGGTACGAGCGGCAACATTGGGGTGCGCATCGGCGGCGGCGTGCTCGTCACGCCGACCGGGATCCCGCCGCACGCGCTCAGGCCGGCAGACGTCGTCCGGCTCGCACCCGACGGAGTGCCTGATCCGGGCCAGCGCGTGCCGACGAGCGAGTGGCGGATGCACGTCGACATCTTCGCCGCCCGCCCAGATGTCGGCGCCATCGTGCACACGCACTCCCCGGAGGCCACTGCGGCCGCCTGCCTGCGCCAACCGCTCCCAGCGGTGCACTACGCGGTCGCCCGCGCCGGCGGCCCGACCGTGCCGTGCGCGCGCTACGCGACGTACGGCACACCGGAGCTCTCCGCGAGCGTGCTCGCCGCGCTCGGCCCGGAAGGCAACGCGTGCCTGATGGCGAACCACGGCATGCTCGCCGTCGGGCCCGACCTCGTGGCGGCGACGGCGCTGGCGGTCGAGGTCGAATGGCTGGCCCGCGTCGTGCGCCTCACTCGCTCCCACGCCGCCGAGCCCCACGTCCTGCCGGACGGAGAGATCGGCCGGGTGATGGACCGGCTGGGGACGTACGGCCAGCCCGGCTGACCACCGGCGCACCGGTGCGGGAGGATGCGGGGATGAGCGAATCGCTGCGTGACCTCCTCGCCCGGACCGCGGCCCGGATCGCGGACTACCGCGACGCGACGGCGGACGCCGCGGTGTTCCCGGCGTTCGACGCCGGGGACGTGCGCGCGTCCCTCGGCGGACCGCTGCCGGAGCACGCCACGCCAGCGAGCGCCGTCGTCGACCAGCTCGCGGACGCCGTCGCCCCGGCACTCGTGACGTCGACGGGGCCGCGCTACTTCGGCTTCGTCATCGGCGGCGCGCTCGACGCGGCGACGTGCTCCGACCTCCTGGCGACCGGATGGGATCAGAACGCGTACAACGCGCTGAGCTCGCCGGCGGCGGCGATCGTGGAGGAGATCGCCGGCGCGTGGCTGAAGGAGCTCCTCGGGCTGCCGGCTTCGGCGTCGTTCGGGTTCGCCACGGGCGCCCAGGCGGCGAACACGATCGGGCTGGCCGCAGCGCGGCACCACGTGCTCTCTGTCGCGGGATGGGACGTGGAGCAGGAGGGTCTCATCGGTGCACCGCGGGTGCGCGTCGTCGCCGGTGAGGAGCGCCACGCGACGATCGACCGCACCCTGCGCCTGCTCGGGCTCGGCACGGCGGTCATCGAGGCCGTCCCGGCCGACGGCAACGGCGCGGTCGACGTCGCCCGGCTCGCCGAGACACTCGCCTCCGGGCCGGACGCGCCGACGATCGTGTGCCTGCAGGCCGGCAACGTGAACACCGGCGCCGTCGACGACCTCGCGGGAGCGATCCTGTTCGCGCACGAGCGCGGCGCGTGGGTTCACGTCGACGGCGCCTTCGGGCTGTGGGCCGGGGCGAGCGACGCGACCCGCCACCTCGTCACCGGTGTGGCAGACGCCGACTCGTGGGCGTGCGACGGGCACAAGTGGCTGAACGTGCCGTACGACTGCGGCTTCGTCTTCTGTGCGCACCCGGACGCGCACGCGGCCGCGATGCGCTACACGGCCGCCTACCTCGTCGGTCACGACGCGATCCGTTCCGGCGGGGACTACGTCCTCGAGTCTTCCCGCCGGGCGCGTGGATTCGCCACCTGGGCCGCGCTGCGCCAACTGGGACGCGCCGGCATCGCCGACCTGGTCGAGCGGTGCTGCGCGCTGGCGCGGCACTTCGCCGTCGAGCTGGCCCGGATCGAGGGCATCGGCGTGGCGAACGAGGTCGTGCTGAACCAGGTGCTCGTCCGGTTCGGCAGCGACGACGCGCACACCGACGCGGTGATCGACGCCGTACAGCGGGACGGCACATGCTGGATGGGCGCGACGACGTGGCACGGCCGGCGGTTGATGCGGATCTCCGTCTCGAACTGGTCGACGACCGAGGCGGACGTCGACCGCTGCGTCGAGGTGATCGGACGGGTCCGGGCCGGGCTCGAGGCCCGGGCGGTGTAGCGGCGTAGT
>DASZOG010000095.1:0-10810 GCA_035550895.1 Acidimicrobiales bacterium | reverse complement strand
CGCCGTCCGGCCACTGCGGCGGCTGCTGCCCGCCGGCACGTTCTCCGCTCGGCCGGGGCTTCCCGCCGGCGTCGCGTCCCGCCTCACCGTCAATGTTGCCTTCTTCGGCACGGACGCGTTCGTCCCGCTCGCCGCCAGCCGCGTGCACGACGCCTCGCCGCTGGTCGCCGGGCTGGTGATCGCCGGCGCTTCGCTGGCGTGGTCGGGAGGATCAGCGCTCGCCGCGCGGCGGCTCGGTGACACTCCGCCGCCGCGGCTGATCCGGCTCGGCTTCACCGTTCTCGCCGCCGCGATCACCGCCACGATCATCATCGTCTGGTCGGCGGTGCCACTGTGGGTCACGTTCCTGACGTGGAGCGTCGCCGGCTGCGGCATGGGGCTCGTCTTCACGACCGTGTCCACGACCGGGATGAACCTCGCTGCGCCCGGCACCGAAGGGCTCGTCAGCAGCCAACTCGGCATCGCCGACGCACTCGGCTTCGCCCTGGCCACGGGCGTCGGCGGGGCGCTGATCGCGCTCGCCGACGACACCCGGCTGGAGCTGGGGGCCGCACTGGCGCTCGTCTTCGGGGCGTCGGCGCTCGTTGCGGTCGCGGGAGCGGCGATCGCCTCCCGTGTCCGAGCACCGTCCACCCCCGCTCCCACACCCGCATGACCGCAGCTCGCGGCGTCCGCCTCGTGAATCCAGGAGCGCCGTCACTTCGCCTGTGGTAAGCGCACCTAGGCAGTTGCCGTCAGTTGGGAGAGCCCCATGTCCAACGTCCACGTCCACAACTTCGCGATCTCGCTCGACGGGTTCGGCACCGGCGAGGGCCTGAGCCTCGAGGCCCCCTTCGGCCACGCCGGGCAGCGGCTGCACGAGTGGATGATCGCCACCCGCTTCTGGCGCTCGCTGGTCGGCGGGTCCGGTGGCACCGTGGGTGTTGACCACTCGTTCGCCCAGCTGCACGAGCTCGGCATCGGTGCCGAGATCATGGGACGGGGCAAGTTCGGTCCGCCGCAGGGCGGTCCGTGGGCCGACGTGGGCACCGACGACGAGTGGCGGGGCTGGTGGGGCCCGAACCCGCCGTTCCACACCCCGGTGTTCGTGCTCACCCACCATCCGCGCCCGACGATCGAGATGGAAGGGGGTACGGTGTTCCACTTCGTCGACGCCAGCCCACACGAGGCGCTCGAGCTCGCCCGTCGGGCGGCCGGTGACCTCGACGTGCGCATCGGCGGCGGCCCGACCACGGTGCGCGAGTTCCTCGTCGCCGACCTGATCGACGTCCTCCATGTCGTGCAGGTGCCGATCCTGCTCGGCCGTGGCGTTCGCCTGTGGGACGGGCTGGAAGGAGTCGAGCAGCGCTTCGACATCGAGGCGGTGTCGTCACCGAGCGGCGTCACCCACCTGACCTTCACCCGCCGGTAGCCGACACGTGCGCTGATGCGCGCTAGGGCCGGCGGACGCCGGTGCGGGGGCCGCGTCCGGCGATCGCCTGCAGGATGAGCAGCAACAGGCAGGCGCCGAGGAAAGCGACGAGGATCGAGCCGAGGTCGAAGTCGTCGACCGGGTCGTCGACGTCGGCGGCCCATGCGTACAACCAGCCGCCGAGCAGACCCCCGAGGACGCCGACCACGATCGTGTACAGGCAGCCACCGCGGGTGTCCTTCACGACCATGCGGGCGAACAGCCCGGCGATCAGGCCGACGACGATCCATCCCAGAATGCTCACGGCGGGGAACCCTAGGTCCCTCGGTACCCTCGGTCGGGGAAGGGGGACGCTCTGACCAGCACGCGCAGCGACGGATGGCGGTTGCTCCGGCGCACCTTGCGAGCGCAGCGGCGGGGGCTCGCGCTCGGTGTGGTGGTCGGCGTGCTCTGGGGACTGGGCAAGGTGTCCGTGCCGCTCCTCGTCCAGCGCGCCATCGACGAGGGCATCGGGGAGGGCGGGTCACTTGCCGCATGGTCGGCGGCGATCCTCCTCGCCGGCGCGGTGGCGGGGCTGTTCACCGCGTTCCGCCGCCTGCTCGCGTTCCGCGAGAGCCGCTGGACGGAGACCTGGCTGCGTGAGCGGCTCTTCGCCCACCTCCAGCAGCTCCACGTCGGCTTCCACGACAGCACCCAGACCGGCCAGCTGATGAGCCGGGCGAGCACCGACCTGCAACAGGTCCAGACGTTCGTGGCGATGATCCCGATCACGATCTCGAACCTCGTCTTCGTCGGTGTGGCGACGGTGATCCTCGTGGCGTTCGATCCACTGCTCGCCCTCGTCGCGCTGGCGCCGCTGTCGATGATCAACGTCCTGGCGCGGCGGTTCTCGAACACGATCTACCCGGTCCTGATGGAGGTCCAGAACGAGCTCGGCGACGTCGCGACCGTCGTGGAGGAGTCCGTCGCCGGTGCTCGCGTCGTGAAGGGCCTCGGTGCCGAACCGGTGATGCGCGCTCGTCTGCAGACCGAGGCCGAGGACGTGCGCCGCGTGTCCGTGCAGGCGTCGACGATCCGCTCCCGCCATCTGCCGCGGATCGATCTCCTTCCCGCCTCGGCGTTCGTCGTGGTGCTCGCTCTCGGCGGGCATCGTGTCCTCGCCGGCGACATGACCGTCGGTGAGCTGGTTGCGTTCAACTCCTACCTGGCCTTGATGGTGTGGCCGCTGCGGATGGTCGGGATGACGATCGCGTTCGGCCAGCGCGCCGTGGCGGCGCTGGGCCGGGTGAACGAGGTCCTCGCCACGGAGCCGATCGTCGCCGACCCGCCCCATCCGGTGCGGCTGCCCGAGCGCGGTGCATCCGGTACCCCGGGTGGCGCCGCGGCCGGCGTCGGCTCGGTGCGCTTCACGGACGTCCGCTTCGGATACGACCCCGACCGCCCGGTGCTCGACGCGCTGTCGCTCGACGTCCCCGCCGGCGGCTCGCTCGCCATCGTCGGCGCGACCGGGAGTGGAAAGTCGACGATCGCCCGGTTGCTCTCCCGCTTCTACGACGTGCAAGAGGGCAGCATCGAGCTCGACGGCGTCGACGTCCGCCGGTTGCGCCTCCACGACCTGCGCCGCGCCGTGGCGATCGTGTTCGAGGACACGTTCCTCTTCAACGACTCCGTTGCCGCAAACATCGCGCTCGCCGACCCGGACGCGCCCGCGGCGCGGATCGAGGAGGCGGCGCGGCTCGCCGGCGCGCACGACTTCGTGCTCGACCTACCCGACGGCTACGACACCGTGCTCGGAGAGCGGGGCTACTCGCTGTCCGGCGGCCAGCGACAGCGCATCGCCATCGCCCGGGCCGTGCTCGCCGATCCGCGCGTGCTCGTGCTCGACGACGCGACGTCGGCGGTGGACCCGAGCAAGGAGCACGAGATCCGCGCCGCGCTGGCCACGGTCATGCACGCGCGGACCACGATTGTCATCGCCCACCGGCCGGCGACGATCGCCCTCGCCGACTCCGTCGCCTTCCTCGACGCAGGGCGCGTCCGGGCTACCGGAGCGCACGAGGAGCTCCTGCGCACCGACGCCCGGTACCGGGAGGTCCTCGCCGCCTGGGCGGCCCACGACGCGGAGGCGCTCGCCACCGCCGAGCCCGCCGAACCGATCTCCGAGAGCGTCGCCTGACCATGTGGCTCGGTGGCGCCGTCGCGCCGGAGGACCGTCTCGACCGGCGGCGTACCGGTCGCGTGCTGCGCCGTACCGCGTCGATGCTCCTGCCGTACCGCCGGCAGATCGCCGTTGCCGCCCTGCTCGTCGTCGGCTCCGCCGTGTGCACCCTTGCCGGGCCGACGCTGGTGCGCTACGCGATCGACGACGGGTTGAGCGCCGGAAGGTCCGGCCCGCTGAATGCGGCGGTCGCCGGCTACGTCGTGGCCACGGTCGCGGGGTTCTGGCTCTCCCGGCGCCAGGTCGTCGCGCTGGCGCGCGCTGGCGAGGGGTTCCTGCGCGATCTGCGCGTCCGGGTCTTCGACCACCTCCAGACGCAGTCCATGTCGTTCTACGACCGGGAGAAGGCGGGCGTCCTGGTGGCCCGGATGACGTCGGACATCGAAGGGATGGGCGAGCTCGTGCAGTACGGGCTGCCGCTGCTCACCACGAACGTCGTCCTGCTCGTCCTCAGCTTCGTGCTGCTCTCCGTCCTGTCGTGGCAGCTGATGCTGATCTGCCTCGTCGCCGTGCCGATCCTGATCGTGGCCTCTGTGCGCTTCCAGCGCGTGTCGAACGACGCCTACCTGACCGTGCGCGAGCGCGTCGGACAGAACCTCTCCACCCTGCAGGAAGGGCTCGCCGGCGTGCGCGTCATCCAGGCGTACGCCCGGGAGGACGACCGCATCGCCCGCTTCGAGAGCACCAACCGGGCGCTGTACGACGCGCACATGCGCAGCGTCCGCGCGTCCACCTGGTACTTCGGGGTCGTCGAGTTCGCCGGCATCGCCACCACCGCGGCGATCGTCGGCGTCGGCGGGTGGCTCGTGCACCGCGGCGAGGTCAGCCTCGGCACGGTCGCCGCGTTCGTGCTGCTCCTGGCGAACCTGTTCGAGCCGATCCAGCAGCTGTCGACGTTGTTCAACACGCTGCAGTCGGCGGGCGCGTCGCTGCACAAGCTGTACGGACTGCTCGACACGGTGCCCGACGTGCGCGAGCGCGCCGGCGCCGTCGATCTGCCGGCCGGGGGACATCTCGCCGTGGAGCGTGTCGCGTTCACCTATCCGGGTACCGCGCGGCCGGTGCTGGCCGACATCGACCTCGTGATCGCGCCCGGCGAGCGAGTGGCCCTCGTCGGACCGACCGGCGGCGGGAAGTCGACGCTGGCCAAGCTGCTGGTCCGGCTGTACGACCCGACCGCCGGAACGGTGCGCTTCGCCGGGCTCGACGTGCGCGACGCCACGCTCACCTCGCTCCGTCAGCGCGTCGTGCTCATCCCGCAGGAGGGCTTCCTGTTCTCCGGGACGATCCGCGACAACGTCCGCATCGCCCGACCGACGGCGACCGACGCCGACGTCGACGCGGCGCTGGCGGCCATCGGTGCGGGGGAGCGATTCTCCGAGCTGCCCGCCGGGCTCGGCACCGAGGTCGGCGTGCGCGGTGGGCGGCTGTCCGCGGGCGAGCGCCAACTGGTGTCGCTGGCGCGGGCGGCGCTCGTCGACCCGGACGCCCTGGTGCTCGACGAAGCGACATCGAACCTCGACCCGGGCACGGAGGCCGTCGTCGAGCGGGCCATGGAGCGGTTGATGGCCGGGAGGACCACGATCGTCGTCGCCCACCGCCTGTCCACCGCGCAACGCGCCGATCGCATCGCCGTCGTCGACCACGGCAGGCTCGTCGAGGTGGGCACGCACGCCGAGTTGCTCAGCGCGGGCGGCCGCTACGCGGCGCTCGCTGCGGCGTGGGCGCGCAGTCTGCCTGTCGGCGGCTGACAGCCGGCGTGCGGGTGGCTCGCGGCCCAGAGCCGCGTCAGTCCCGGCCGAACACGAGCAGGAACTCGAGCAGGCCGTTGTCCTCTGTCGAGATACCCGGCCGCGACGGGTTGGGGATGCCCCAGTCGGCGAACACGATCGGAATCGTCCCGTTGACCTCGATGTTCGTGCCGTTCCGGCGGGCCACCACGTCGAACGTCACCGGCCGGGTCTCTCCGCGCAACGTCAGCTCCCCGGTGGCCGTGGCCGTGACCTCCTCGAGATCGGCCGGCTCACTGGTCAGCTCGATCGGCGCCGTGAGCGTGAACGTGCTCGTGGGGAACGTCGCCGTGTCCATGATCGAGCCGTTGAACTGGTTGTCCCGCCGGTCCTCGTCGCTCTGCACCGTCGTCATGTCGACGGTGAACTCCGCGGCTGTGACCGTCGTGCCGTCGATCTCCATCTCCCCCGTGACAGCGTTCGTCCGCCCGACCCCCTCGGCGTCCTGACCGAAGAGCATCTCCTTCACCCGGTAGCCGAGCACGGACTCCGGCGTGGCGGTCCACGTCCCGGCGATCTCGGCGGCCGCCGGCGCGGTGGTCGTCGTCGCGGGAGCAGCACTCGTCGCCGCTGCGGTGTCGGCGGTGGTGGTCTCCGGGGCTGCAGTGGTCGCCGCGGCAGTCGTCTCGCTCGCCTGGGCGTCGCGCTCCTCGAACGACAGGCGCGGCGGCGGATCGTCCCGGATGACGTTGATGTACAGCCACGTCCCCCCGACGACGAGCACGATCACCGCGGCGACGGCCGCCAACGTCCACTTCACCCACGTCGCCATACGGTCGAAGGTACGGGCTGGATCGGCGTCGCGGTTCGCGGGCGCCGGTTCTCGCGAACTTCTAACGGGCCACGAAGTACTTCGCCCGCGGGTGGTGGCAGATGATCGCCGAGGTGGTCTGCTCCGGCTGGTACTGCCACCCGGTCTCCTCGCTGACGTCGATGCCCAGGCGGTCCGCGCCGAGCAGTTCTGCGACGCGGGCGTTGTCCTCGAGGTCCGGGCATGCCGGGTAGCCCCACGAATAGCGACCGCCGCGGTACTGCTGGCGGAACAGGCCGAGCACCGTCGGCCCGTCCTCGGCGGCGAAGCCCCACTCCTCCCGGATCCGGCGGTGCCAGTACTCGGCCAGGGCCTCGGCCATCTCCACGCCGAGTCCGTGGAGGAACAGGTACTCCTGGTACTGGTTGTCGGCGAAGAGCCGCGCCGTCGCCTCGCTCACCGCGCCACCCATGGTCACGATGTGGAACGCGGCGAAGTCGATCTGGCCGCTGTCGACCGGGCGGAGGAAGTCGGCGATGCACAGGAACGGCTCGCTGCGCTGGCGGGGAAAGCGGAACCGGGTCCGCTCGGCGGTGCGCGTCTCGTCGGTCCACACGACCAACTCGTCGCCCTCGCTGTTCGCCGGGAAGTACCCGTAGACGACCTGCGGGACGAGCACCCCCTGCGCCTTCGCCGCGGCCAGACGCTGCCGGAAGTCGCCGCGGATGCGCGCCTTGAACGCCTCGTCGTCCTCACCGGACTCGGGGCGGAACTGCCACTGGTTGCGGAACAGCGCCGTCTCGTTCACGTACGCGGCGATGTCGTCGATCGGGATGCCCTTCACAACGCGGGATCCCACGAACGGCGGCGTGAACACCGGGTTGTCCACCGTCACCTCGGGCGAGCGGCGGGGGAGCGTGGCGACGTCGACCGCGGCGTTGCGCGCGCTGGCGCGTTCGGGCAGCACGCGGCCGGTGGGCACGCGGCCGAACTCTGGGTCCCAGTCGCCAGAGCGCTTCATCGTCATCAGTGCGTCGAGCGTGTGCAGCCCTTCGAACGCGTCGCGCCCGTAGAACAACCGGCCCTGATACACCTCGCGCAGGTCCTTCTCGACGTAGGTGCGGGTCAGCGCCGCGCCGCCGAGCAACACGGGGATCTCGGCGAGGCCGAGCTCGTTCAGCTCCTCGAGGTTCTCGCGCATGATCAGCGTCGACTTCACGAGCAGCCCGCTCATCCCGAGTGCGTCGGCGTCGACCTCCTTGACCTTGGCGACCATGTCGCCGATCGGCACCTTGATGCCGAGGTTGTGCACCTCGTAGCCGTTGTTCGTGCAGATGATGTCGACGAGGTTCTTGCCGATGTCGTGCACGTCGCCGCGCACGGTCGCCAGCACGAGGCGACCCTTCGTCGACGACGCGCCGACCTTCTCCATGTGCGGTTCGAGGTGGGCGACCGCGGCCTTCATCGTCTCCGCTGACTGGAGGACGAACGGGAGCTGCATCTCGCCGGAGCCGAACAGCTCGCCGACGACCTTCATCCCGTCGAGGAGCACCTCGTTGACGATGTCGAGTGCCCTCCAGCCGACACCGAGCGCCTCGTCGAGGTCCTCCGTGAGGCCGTCTCGGTCGCCGTCGATGATCCGCTGCTTCAGTCGCTCGTCCACGGGCAGGTGCGAGCGATCCGGCTTCACCGTCTTCAGGCTCTTGACGTCGGCGAACACCTCGAGCAAGCGCTGCAGCGGGTCGTAGTCGGGTGTCCGCCGGTCGTGGACCAGGTCGAGGCACACCTGGCGCTGCTCGTCGGGGATCTTCGCCAGGGGCACGATCTTGCCTGCGTGGACGATCGCCGAGTCGAGACCGGCCTGTACGCACTCGTCGAGGAAGACACTGTTCAGCACGTGGCGCGCCGCGGGATTGAGCCCGAAGCTGACGTTCGACACGCCGAGCACGGTGTGCGCTCCGGGGATCTCGGCCTTGATCCGGCGGATCGCCTCGATCGTGTGCAGCGCATCGCGGCGGAGGTCCTCGTCGCCGGTGGACAGCGGGAACGTCAGGGCGTCGAAGATCAGGTCGGAGGGCGAGAGGCCATAGCGCTCGCCGGCGATCTCCGCCAGGCGGTGGGCGACCTCCATCTTCCACTCCACGTCCCGGGCCTGGCCGCGCTCGTCGATCAGCAGGCAGATCACGGCCGCACCGTGCTCGCGTGCCAGCGAGAAGACCCGGTCGAGCCGGCTGCCCGGCAGCTCGCCGTCCTCGAGGTTCGCCGAGTTGAGCACCGCCCGCCCGCCGATGTGCTCGAGCGCCGCTTCCATCACCGGCGGCTCGGTCGAGTCGATGACGAGCGGCACGCTGGCCTGCGTCGCGAAGCGGGAGGCGACCTCGTCCATGTCGGCCCGACCGTCGCGGCCGACGTAGTCGACGCAGACGTCGAGGACGTGCGCGCCCTCGCGGATCTGCTCCGTCGCCATGCGTGCGCAGCTCTCCCAGTCGGCGGCGAGCATCGCCTCGCGGAACGCCTTCGATCCGTTCGCGTTCGTCCGCTCGCCGATGATCAGGAAGCTGTTCTCCTGCTCAATCGTCACCGGTGAGTAGATCGAGGCGAGGCTCGGTTCGGAGACCGGCTTCCGCGGAGCCGGTTCGAGGTCGCGCACCGCTTCGATGACGGCGCGCAGGTGCTCGGGCGACGTGCCGCAGCAGCCACCCACGACGGGCACGCCGAGGTCCGCGACGTGGTGGCGGTGGAACTGTGCCAGCTCCTCCGGCGTGAGGTCGTAGTGCGTGCGGCCGTCGACCACGCTCGGCAGGCCAGCGTTGGGCAGGCACGAGATCGGGAACGGGGAGTGCTGCGCGAGGTAGCGGAGGTGCTCCTGCATCTCGGCCGGTCCCGTGGCGCAGTTCATCCCGAACAGGTCGGGCTTCAGCGCGCCGAGCGCTGTCAGCGCGGCGCCGATCTCCGTGCCGACGAGCATCCGTCCGGTGGTCTCGATCGTCACCTGGAGCTGGATCGGCACCTCGCGCCCCGCCGCCTTCATCGCCCGCCGGGCGCCGATCATCGCCGCCTTCGCCTGCAGCAGGTCGTAGCACGTCTCGATGACGAACAGGTCGGCGCCACCGTCGAGGAGGCCGCGTGCCTGCACCTCGTAGCCGTCGCGCAGCTCGGTGAAGCGGATGTGGCCGAGGCTGGGCAGCTTCGTCCCGGGACCGATCGAGCCGGCGACCCACCGCGTGCGGCCGTCGCCCTCGTACGCGGTGACCACGTCCCGGGCGATGCGCGCCCCTGCGACGTTCAGCTCGTACGCCCGCTCGGCGATGCCGTACTCCGCGAGGACGATGGAGAACGCGCCGAACGTGTTCGTCTCGATGACGTCACAGCCCACGTCCAGGAAGCTGGCGTGGAGCTCGGCGACGACCTCCGGGCGGGTGGCGCAGAGGATGTCGTTGCATCCCTCGTAGGCGAGTCCGCCGAAGTCGTCGGCGGAGAGGTCCCGCAGTTGCAGGTTCGACCCGGTGGCGCCGTCGTAGACGACGACCCGCTCCGCCACGGCGTCGAGGAACGGCTGGCGGCGCATGGAGTTGCGAGGTTACCGAGCAGGTCGGGGAAGCAGGCTGGCGCGCTCGTCAGCCACCGAGGGGCTGTGGCCGGTCAGCCCGCGGCGCGCTTCTTCCACCACGGCGAGACGCCGAGCTGGCGCTCTGCGTCGCCCGGGACCGCGTCGCTGCCGTTCGCCGGGCGGTTCGTCACCTCGTCGCCGGCCACGTCTTCGAGGTCCTCGTCATCCAATCCGGACTCGCCGAAGTCATCCCCGAAGTCGTCCTCGAAGTCGTCCTCGAAGTCGTCCTCCGCGTCGTCGAACTCATCGTCCGCCTCGTCCTCGAGCTCTTCGAAGTCGGCGAGTTCGTCGTCGACGTCGCTGTCGTCCGTGCCGCCGGAGGCGGATCGCCGCGCCACGAGCTCGTCCTCGTCGGCGAGGGACCGCCGGCTGCTGGACCAGTCGTCGTCCTCGTCGTCGATGCCAGACGTGCCGAGGTCCTCTTCGAAAGCGGTCAGGTCGTCGTCACCGATGACCTTGACGTCCAGCGCCTCGAGGTCCTCGGACAACCGGGCTGATGTCGCGTGCAGCTGGTTGGCTGCGGCCACCACGATCGCGAGGATCTCCCGTTTCTCGTTCAGCGTCGCGAGCGTGCGATTGGTCTCGTCCACGCTGGAGCGCAACTCGACGAGGAGTTGCGCCCGCTCCCGCTGGAACTGCTGTCCCAACGTCCGGGCGTCGCGTTCGGCGCTCGTACGCAGCTCGTTGGCATCGGTCGTCGCAGCCCGTCGTACGGCCGCCGCGTCCTCTTCGGCCCGTTCGAGCGCCTGATCGGCGTCCTCCCTCGCCTTGCGCAGGCTCTCCGCCGCCTCTTCCGTCGCTCGGCCGAGCGTCAGGTCCGCTTCCTCCTTCGCCTTGCGCAGGATCTCCGCCGCGTCGCCACGCGCGCGGCCGAGCGTCTGGTCGGCCTCGTCCTTCGCCTTGCGCAGGATCTCCGCCACCTCGACGCGCACCTGGCGCGCATGCGTGTCGGCATCGCTCCGAGCCTGCGCGGCCTCGGCCTGGATACGGGCGACGGCGCGGGTCGCCTCGTCGCGAGCGGTAGCCGCCC
>DASZOG010000094.1:0-4215 GCA_035550895.1 Acidimicrobiales bacterium | reverse complement strand
AGCTCCGTCACTGGGCCACCTTTCGGGTGCTGGAGTGACCGAGTCGCCACTGCATGGCGACTACCGACCGTGCTCGCTGGACCTCGCCTCGCTCGGTCACCGCGCCAGCTCCGGGAGGACCTTCTCCGAGAAAGCCTCGACGAACCGCTGCTGCTCGCGCCCGACGTGGTGCAGGAACAGGCCGTCGACGCCGCACGCGAGGACTTCCTGCAAGGCGTCGGCGTGGCGGCCGAGGTCGGCGCTGACGAGGATCTCGGCGCGCACGTCGTCCGGGCGGACGAACCGGGCGGCAGCGTCGAACTGGCACGGCAGCTCCAGGTCCCAGTTCAGATCGGGGCCGAGCACGTTCGTCCGCCACTGCTCATGGGCGATCTGCACCGCCTCGTCCTCCGCGGGCGCCCACGCCAGGTGGACCTGCACGTACACCGGCTTCCCCGTCCCGCCGTTCTCGCGGAACGCGGTGATCACCCGCCGCAGGACGTCACGCGGCTGGTTCACGGTGATCATCCCGTCCGCCCAGGCGCCGAGGCTGGCCGCGGTTTCCGCGCTGACCGCCGCGCCGATGAGGGCGGGCCGGGTGGCGGGTCGGGTCCACAGCCGGGCGCGGTCGACGCGGACGAGCCCGTCCCAGGTCACCTCCTCGCCGTCGAGTAGCGCCCGGATGATGGTCGCGCACTCGCGCAGGCGGGCCGCGCGCGTCGGCTTGTCCGGCCAGCGGTCTCCCGTGATGTGCTCGTTGAGCGCCTCGCCAGATCCGAGCGCGGTCCACAGCCGGCCTGGGAACATCTCGTCCAGCGTGGCGATCGCCTGGGCGATGATCGCCGGGTGGTAGCGCTGCCCCGGCGCGGTGACCACGCCGAACGGCAGCGACGTCGACTGCAGCGCTGCTCCGAGCCACGACCACGCATGACCGGAGTGACCCTGCTGTTCGCCCCAGGGAGCGAAGTGGTCCGAGCACATCGCGGCGCCAAAGCCGGAGCTCTCGGCAGCGCGCACCGCCTCGAGCAGCGCGCTGGGTGCCAGCTGCTCGTGGGACGCGTGGAACCCGATGACGGGAGGCACGGCGGAGGGGATGCCCGCTCTGCCCGCAGTTCAGCCGCGCCCCGTCACGGCCACGAGGTTTCGTGGGCCGGGCAGACGACGATCTCGCGCACTTCGCACCCCCATGGCTGGTCGAGCGCGAACAGCACCGCGCCGGCGACGCGGCGCGGGTCGTTCAGGTCGGCGTCGGATGGTGGCCGGTACTGGTCAGGGCGGCCGTCGAAGAACGGTGTGGACATGCCGCCCGGCACGAGACAGGTCACGCCGACATCGCCAGCGAGCTCGGCGGCCAGGGCCCGGGAGAACCCGACCACTCCGAACTTGCTCGCGCAGTACGCGGTCGCGTCGGGCAGGGCGCGCAGCCCGAGTGTCGACGCCACCGTGACGACGCGGCCCCTGCGCTCGCGCAGTGCCGGGACCGCGGCGCGGACGACCGAGACCGTCCCGAGGAGGTTGACGGCGACGACCCGTTCCCAATCCGTCGCACTCACGTCGTCCAGGCGTCCGCAGGCGTCGATCCCGGCCGCGGTGACGACCGCATCGAGGCCGTCGGTGGCGAGGTCACCGACGACCTGCTCGGCGCGGCGCCGGTCGGCCAGATCCACCTGCACGAAGTCGACGGCGGCCTCCGGCGCCCGGCGATCCACGACCACCGGGTGGTCGCCGCGCTCGCCGAGGAGAGCGACGACGGCCGCGCCGAGGCCCGACGATCCTCCCGTGACGACGACCGTGCGGCTCTCGCTCTTGTCAGTCACGACGCCTCCTTGGCGATCTGCACCAGCCGCGTCGTCGAGTGGCCGGGGAGGAAGGGCAGGAGCACGACCTCGCCACCCCACCCGGCGAGCACGGCCGCTTCCGCGATCTCCGTGCCGTCGTAATCGCCGCCCTTGGCGAACACGTGCGGGCGGAGCTCGGCGAGCGCGACAAAGGGCGTCGGCTCGTCGAACAGCAGCACCGCGTCCACGCACTCAAGGCCGAGCAGCACGGCCCGCCGGTCGGCTTCGGGGACGATCGGCCGACTGCTGCCCTTCAACGCCCGGATCGAAGCGTCGCTGTTCAGGCAGACGATGAGGCAGTCGCCGAGGCGCGCTGCGCCACGGAGCAGCGCGACATGCCCGGCATGGAGCAGGTCGAAGCACCCCCCGGCAACGACCACGGTGCCGCCGTCGGCGCGCGTGCGCCGAGCGAGCTCGACCGGGTCCGGCAGGTGATCGGGCCGCAGCACCGGCTCCCGCGCCGTGCCTTGCTCGACGAAGAGGGAAGCGGCGGCGACGGCAGCCTCGACCGCGTGGACGCGCGAGCGTCCGGCCGCTCGCGCGGTCGTCACGCGGGCGGCGAACACGTCGCCGGCGCCGCATGCATCGCCGAGCACCGACCGCGCCGCGACGACGCGCGGCGGTCCGTCGAGGTCTGCCAGCACGGCGCCGGCCGCACCGTCCGTCACGGCCACAGGCAGGCGGAGCAGGTCGCGCAGCCTTCTCGCAGCGTTCGTGGCCCCCGTGGGGGACGGGGCCGGTGGGGGCCGCTGCGCGGCCCCGCCGAGCAACCCCACCGCCTCGGCCACGTTCGGCGTGACGAGGTCAGCGTGCGCGACAGGGGCAGGTCCGCGCGGGTGTGGGTCCCACACGAGCGGCCGTTGCCGCGCGCCGGCGGACAGACCACCGTCGCGGAGTGCGCCGTCGATCGCGCCCCGGCCGTAGTCGGCGACGAGCACCGCATCGGCGCCCGCCACCGCCGCATTCGCGGCTGCGGTCCACGGGCCCGGCGCGGCGACCGGAGTGCACGCCCGGTCGAGGCGGAGCACGGTCCGGTCGCCGGCCCGGACCCGCCACTTCTCCGGCGTCCGCCCGGCGAGACCGAGGTCGACGACCTCGACGCCGGCCTCCTCGAGCTGCTCGCGCAGCAGGCGCGCGGGTGCGTCCTGCGCCAGCGCGGTGACGAGTGTCGTGTGCGCCCACCACGAAGCGGCGAGCGCTGCGAGCGCCGCGCCACCCGGGCGCGTCGTCTCCTCCGGCTCTTCGACGACTGGGCAGGCTTCGGGGCTCAGCCGCTGCGTCCATCCGGCCCAGTCGCGGTCGAGGAGCGTGTCGCCGATCACCGTGACGCGGACCATCGCCTGCTCCCTTCGTCGCGCGCCTGCTGCTCCAGCACGGCGTCGAACGCGGCACACACGGCGTGCACCACGACCTGGTGCGCGTCCTGCACCGCCGCGGTGGACGCTGCGTCGACACCGATCCAGTGATCGACCTGGGTGGCGAGCGGGTTCGGACCGGGTCCGGTCAGCGCCATTGTCGTGAGCCCGGTCGCTCGCGCCCGGTCAGCCGCCGTCAACAGGTTCGGGCTGGCGCCCGACGTGCTGATGGCGAGGAAGACATCGCCGGGCCGTCCATGACCCTCGACCTGGCGGGCGAACACCTCGACGAACCCGTAGTCGTTGCCGATCGCCGTCATCGCCGACGACTCCGCCGCGAGCGCGATCGCGCTGAACGGCGGCCGTTCGTGGCAGAAGCGCCCGACGAGCTCGCTCGTCAGGTGCTGCGCGTGAGCTGCGCTCCCCCCATTGCCCGCGGCGAGCAGTCGTTGACCGGCGCTGAGACGCTCGAACAGCAGCTGGGCCCAGATCGCCAACCCGCCGATGTGGCGATCGAGCCCCGCAAGGGCGCGCCGGGCCTGGCAGAGCTCCATCACGACCGCTTCCGTGGCGTTCACGCCAGCTCCGCCGAGCCGGCGTAGCGCGGTGCGACGCGCAGGATCCCGTCGTAGATCTGCGCGGTTTGCCGGGCGACGCCGTCCCACGAGAACAGCCGCGCCACGCGCCGGGCAGCCGAAGCGCCCATCCGGGTGCGGCGCGGCTCGTCGGCGAGCAGCGCGCCGATCGCGCCGGAGATCGCGCGGGGATCGCGCGGCGGCACGAGCACTCCTGTGCCGTCGTGGACGACGCTGTCCAGCAGACCACCGACGGCGGAACCGACGACCGGCACACCACAGGCCATCGCCTCCAAGGGCACGATGCCGAACGGCTCGTACCACGGCGTGCACACGGCGACGTCCGCGCTGCGCAGGAGCGCGGCGACCTCCTCCCGGCCGAGCCGGCCGCGGAACACGACGCGGGAGACGACCCGGCATTGACGGGCGACCTCACGCAGCTGGGCGACGGTGGAATCGGTCCGGAGT
>DASZOG010000093.1:0-2683 GCA_035550895.1 Acidimicrobiales bacterium | reverse complement strand
GCGGTAACCCACGTTGCGCACCGTGCCGATCAGCGACTCGTTCTCCGGGCCGAGCTTGGCGCGCAGCCGCCGCACGTGCACGTCGACCGTGCGCATGCCGCCGTAGTAGTCGTAGTCCCACACGCTCTGCAGGATCGCCTGGCGCGTGTGCACACGCGAGGGCGCGGACGCCAGGAACCGGAGCAGCTGATGCTCCATGTACGTCAGCTCGAGCGGGCGCCCGTCGATCGTCGTCTGGAACGTCGACAGGTTCAGCTCGAGGCCGCCGCGGCGCAGCACCTCGAAGTCCGGGTGCCCGCTGCGCGCGCGGACCAGGCGCAACCGCGTGCGCAGCGACGGCGCCGCGTACGGCATCTCCAGGAAGTCGTCGTAGAGCTCGACGCGTCGACGGAGGGGGCTGCCGTCCAGCGAGGACGTGACCCACAGCACGGGCGTCGCCGCGAACACGTTCGCGCGCCGGACCGCCTCGGCGAACGCGACGGAGCCGACCTCCTGGCCCACCGTGACGATCGCGATCAGCGACGCCGGCCCCAGGTCCTCGACCGAGGGCGCGAGCGGGATGGCGCGTGCCGCGTATCCGAGCGCCTCCAGGTCGCCCACGACCTCGTCGACCGCCTCGGGGTCGACGCCGGCCACCAGCGCCACCTCGGCGGCCGGAGCATCCGCGGCCGCGGCCGCGCCGGGCTCGCTCAGAGGCGGGACAGGTACCGGTCGACCTCGAAGGTCGTCACGGAGCTCCGGTAGGCGTTCCACTCTTCCACCTTGTTCGCCAGGAACCACTCGAACACGTGCGCGCCGAGCGTCTCGCGGACCAGGTCGCTGGCCTCCATCGCCGCGAGCGCCTGCTCGAGCGAGGTCGGCAGCGGTGCGACCCCGAGGGCCCGGCGTTCGGCGGGCGACCGACGCGACAGGTCGTCGGGCGCCTCGTCCGGCAGCGGGTACTCGCCCTCGATCCCGGCCAGGCCGGCCGCCAGGATCACCGCGAGGGTCAGGTACGGGTTGCACGCCGCGTCGGGCGCGCGGTACTCGACGCGGCACGCCGCCTCCTTGCCGGGCTTCGCCAGCGGCACCCGCACCAGCGTCGACCGGTTCCGCACACCCCAGCTCACGTCGACCGGCGCGTCGAACCCCGGCACCAGCCGCTTGTAGGAGTTCACCCACTGGTTCGTGACGGCGGTGATCTCCGGCGCGTGCCGCAGCAGGCCCGCCACGAACGACCGCCCCACCTTCGACAGGTTGTAGGCGTCGGTCGGGTCGAAGAACGCGTTGCGGTCGTCCTCGAACAGCGAGACGTGCGTGTGCAGACCCGAGCCGTCGGCGCCCTCCAGCGGCTTCGGCATGAACGTCGCGTAGCAGCCGAGCTCCTGCGCGACCTGCTTCACGACCGTGCGGAAGCTCATGATCGAGTCCGCCATCGTGAGCGGGTCGGTGTGGCGCAGGTCCACGCCGTGCTGCGAGGCCGCCATCTCGTGGTGCGAGTCCTTCACCGGGATCCCGATCTGCTCGAGGTACGAGATCGCCAGGCGGCGGAAGTCGTTACCCACGTCGAGCGGGGACAGGTCGAAGTACGTGCCCTCGTCGATCGGGGTCGGCGCCTCGGCGTCGCGGAACAGGAACACGTCGATCTCGGGTCCGATGTACGCGGTGAACCCCAGCGCGCGCACGCGCGCCATCGTGCGCTTCAGCACGGCGCGCGGGTCGCCCTCGAACGGCTCGCCGTCGGGCGCGTAGATGTCGCAGTACATGCGCGCGACGCCGCGGTCCTGCGGGCGCCACGGCAGCGACTGGAACGTGCGCGGCACCGGCCGCGCAACCATGTCGGCCTCCTGCGCGCGCGCGAACCCGTCGATCGAGGACCCGTCGAAGCTCGCGCCCTCCGCGAGCGCCTCGGGCAGCTCCTCGGCCGGGATCGCGAACGCCTTCAGCATGCCGAGCACGTCGGTGAACCAGAGCTGCACGAACCGGATCCCGCGTTCCTCGACGGCCTGCAGCACGAACCGGTGTTCGTCGTGTGGGTCGTTCACGGCGCCTCCCGCGGCCTCGAACGACCCAAGGGTACCCACCGCGTCCCGGCGGAAGGTTTCGAGCAGATGAACACCCGCGCCGCTTTCATGGAGGGTTCACGGCCTCGAAACGTCCCGGAAACCTGACGCGCACAGGGTCGGGACATGGAGCGGCACCGCGCCCAGGAGCGCGACGCCTGCGGCATCGGCTTCGTGGCGGATCCCCGGGGAACGACCCGGCGCGACGTCGTCGAGCTGGCCCTGCAGGCCCTCGCCCGCGTGCGCCACCGCGGCGCGACGGCGGCCGACGCGAGGACCGGCGACGGCGCCGGCATCCTGCTGGCGATCCCGCGGGCGTTGCTGGCGGCCGAGCTGGCCGGTCCGGCGATGCGGCGCGCGGGGATCGACGCGTCCGATGCCGGACGGATCGGCCTGGCGATGCTGTTCGACCGGTCCGACGACCCGGTGGCCGTGCGCCGGACCGTCGAGGAGGCGTGCCGAGCGGAACGGATCGCGGTGGCCGGGTGGCGGACCGTCCCGACCGACCCCTCGGCCCTCGGCTGGGTCGCCCGCCGGTCGCTCCCCCGGATCACGCAGGCGGTGCTGGTCCGGCCGTGGGGCTCGGACCGGCAGGCCGATCGCGCCGCCTTCCGTGCCCGGCGGCGAGCCGAGGCCGCGCT
>DASZOG010000092.1:0-2537 GCA_035550895.1 Acidimicrobiales bacterium | reverse complement strand
AGGCCGCAACCCCTCGATCCCGTTCGTGCCCCGCACGGCCCCGCCCCTCGCGTCGTGACGGAGGCCGCGCCGGACGCGCCCGACGCCGAGTTCCGCCAGACGGGCGAGCGGGTCATCCACGGCTGGCACCTGTGGCGCCTCGTCGCCGGATCGTTCGTCGCGCCGAGTGGGGAGGCGTTCGAGCGCACGTTCGTGCGCTCACCCGGGGCGGTGGGCGTCGTGCCGCTGCGCGTGGACGGCGACGGCCGTCCGGTGGTGGTCCTCGTCCGCCAGTACCGGGCCGCGTTCGACGCGCTCGTGCTCGAGGTGCCGGCCGGGATGCGCGACGTGGACGGGGAGCCCGCCGACGGGACCGCCCGGCGGGAGATGGTCGAAGAGGCGGGCCTCACCGCCGGGCGGCTCGAACGCCTGACGACGTTCCTCCCCTCGGCCGGCCTGACCGACTCGACGCTCGAGCTGTTCGTCGCCATGGACCTGGGGACAGCCGACGCCGAGGCGCACGGCCCCGAGGAGGAGTTCATGGAGATCGTCGAGCTGCCGCTCGCGGCCGCGCTCGAACTGGTCGAGCGGGGCGAGATCACGGACGCCAAGACGGTGATCGGGCTCTTGCTGGTGGACCGCCTGCTGGCTGCCGGCCAGTTGTCGATCGGGCCATGACCGCGGCCGTCTCCCCGGCCGGCCACATGCTGCCGATCGCGGCCGAGGAGTACCTCACGTGGCTCGCTGTGGAGCGGGGCCGCCGGCCGAACACGCTCGGCGCGTACCGGCGAGACCTGTCCGCGTATCTGTGCTGGCTGGACTCCCGTGGCCGGACGCTCGACGACGTGACCGAGGGCGACGTCGTCGAGTACGTCGCGGAGTTGCGCGCCGGCGGGCGGGCACCGGCGAGCGTCGCCAGGGCCACGGTGTCCGTGCGCAACCTCCACCGCTTCCTCGCTGCCGAGCGCGACGGTGTGCCCGACCCGGCGGAAACCGTCGAGGTGCCAGCTGTGCCCGCCGGGCTGCCGAAAGCGTTGACCGAAGCAGAGATCACGGCGCTCCTCGACTCGCTCGTCGGTGACGAGCCCGCCGACCGGCGCGATCGCGTCGTGCTCGAGGTGCTGTACGGCACGGGGATGCGCATCGGCGAGCTGTGTGGGCTTTCGCTCGGCGACGTCGACCTCGACGCCGGCCTGGCCCGCGTGCTGGGGAAAGGAGCGAAGGAGCGCATCGTGCCGTTGGGGAGGCCGGCCCGGGCCGCACTACGGGACTGGCTCGGCGCCGGCGGCCGCCCGGCCATGGTCCCGTCGCGCTGGGCGCGCCGGGGTGACGCCGAGGCGCTGCTCCTCAACCGCCGCGGAGGTCGGCTGTCCCGGCAGGGCGCTTGGGCGATCGTCCGCCACCGCGGCGACCGGGTCGGTCTCGGCGACCGCCTCACGCCACACGTCCTGCGTCACTCGTGCGCCACCCACCTGCTGGACCACGGCGCCGACCTGCGCGTCGTCCAGGAGCTGCTCGGGCACGCGTCGATCTCGACGACGCAGGTGTACACGAAGGTCTCGCCCGACCGCCTCCGCAGCGCGTTCGAAGCCGCACATCCCCGGTCGAGGACTCGGGTCAGGTGAGGAGCAGATCGTCGAGGCGATAGGTGACGGTCCAGGCGCCGTCCGAGGTGTTGGAGATCACGGTGTGCACGATGCCCGTCTCGCGGTCGCACACGCTACGGAACGAGACGCCGGCGTCGTAACCCTCGAGGTACGGCGCGTCGCGCGACCCGTGGATCCAGAACCCGAGGCCGTACCGGGCTTGCTGCCGCGGCGCGTCGCTGCGGGGACGGGTCATCTCGCGCGCGTGGTGGGGCGGCACGATGTCCCCGCGGGTGAGCGCCTCCCACAGGCGGTGCACGTCGGCGACGGTCGTGTAGATGCCGCCGTCGCCGGTGCCGAGCACCGGGAGGTGGAGGACGTTCGTCCGCCATCCACTGTCGCCGAGATAGCCGCGGGCGACTCCGGGAGGCAGCTCGTCCGAGCGGAGGAACGCCGTGTCGTGCATGTCACCCGGGGCGCAGACCCGCTCGCGGACGAGCTCGGCGAACGGCCTGCCTGCCGCCCGCTCGGCGAGCAGCGCGAGGACGACATAGCCGCCGTTGCAGTACGCGAAGTCGGTCCCCGGGGCGAACTTCTGCGGATGGCCGTCGAGCTGCGTGAGGTATTGCTCGGTGGACGTCAGCGTGTGGACCGGCACGGTGAGCACGTACTCGGTGATGTCCTGCAGCGTCTCCTCGTCGAGGTAGTCGCCGATACCCGACCGGTGGGCGAGGAGCTGCTCGACGGTCACGCCGTCGTCGATCAGCGGCAGGTCCCCGGCGAGCAGCGACCGTGCCGTCGTCTCCAGTGTGAGCACGCCGTCGTCCACCAGGCTGACGACCGTCAACGCGGTGAGACCCTTCATCCCGCTGGCGATGGCGAACCTCGTGTCGATCGTGTTCGGCACGGCGGCGGCGCGATCGGCGAGGCCGTACGCCGCGGCCATCGACGTCCGGGCGCCGTGATCGACGC
>DASZOG010000091.1:0-19359 GCA_035550895.1 Acidimicrobiales bacterium | reverse complement strand
ACGACTCCGACACGTTCGCCAGGATCGAAGCAGACGAGGAACGTGAGCACGAAGCCCACCGACGCCCCCGCGGTGACGATGACCTCCCCGGCGTCGATCGGTACCGCGTAGCGCTCGGCGTAGTAGCGGGCGATGCGCTCGCGCAGCGACCACAGCCCGGTCGCGGTCGTGTACCCGAGCGGCAGCGTGTCGAGCGCCCGGTGCGCCGCAGCGCGCACGGCCTCGGGCGCCGGTGTCGCCGGCTGGCCGACCTCGAGGTGCAGGACGTCCAGCCCACGGGCCTCGCGCTCCGCGGCACGCGCGGCCATGGCCATCGCGTGGAACGGTGGGATCGCGCTCCGCGCCGAGGCGATCAGCGTGGCTGGATCACGAAGCATCGGTCCTCCAGCCGGGCGAGGGCGTACGCCACGTAGTCGACCCCGAAGTCCCGGTAGAGCTGGCGGCACCGCTCGCTCCAGGCCAGCGCGTCAGGCGCCGACACGCGGTGGTGGACCTGCAGGATTCCGCCCTCGAACACGCGGTACTCCGCCCAGCTCCCGGGGAAGTCCTTCACGCAGGCCACCTCGATGTATGGCACCGGCCCCGTCGTCGGGTGGTGACGGACGCGGTTGCGGTGCGTGTGCCCCGCTGCGTAGGCGACGATCCGCGGCTGGTGCGCGATCAGCGCGACGAGCCGTTCGGAGTCATCTGGGCTGATCCCGAAGTAGTCGGCACTGCGCGTGCCGCCGGGCAGCCAGTTCTGGTGATGCCCGAGGACGACGACTGGGCGGTCGGACTCGGCGGCGAGGTCGCCCAGCCACTCCAGCTGGCCGGCGGTGATCCGGCCGGTGGTGGCCGTCGGGATCACGGTGTCGAGCAGCGCGAGGCGCACGCCGGCCAGGTCGACGACGGCGTCGCCGGCGAACCGCTCCTGGCCCAGGTAGGCGTCGTGGTTGCCGCGGATCACGTGCAGCGCGGCACCGAACCGGTCGCTCCAGCAGGCCTCGAACGCGGCGAACTCGTCCGGCTGGCCGTCCGCCGTGAGGTCGCCCTTCACGACGACCGCGTCGACGGCGGCGGCCGCGATCTCCGCGGCGGCAGCCCGGTTCATCGTCTCCGGGTACGGCGCCTCCCCTTCCGCGACGCGCAGGATCGGGCCCCGCGGGTCCTCGTCGATCCGGCCGCATTCGATCTCGCCGAAGTGGACGTCGTTCACGGTGGCGAAGCGCGACAGCAGTTCGCCCGCAGGCCGGGGCAGGGTGCGGACCTCGCACCCGTCGAACCGGTACGTCGTGTCCGGGTCCAGACCCACGTAACGGTGCGCCGAGCGACCCTCGTGGAGCACGACCAGGTCGTCGGCCACAGTCGTGACGTCCATCGATCCGCACGGTAGCGGCGGGCTGAGGGAGCGAAGCGAGCTCCATGTCACGGTGCCTTGTCCGCCCGCGCAGCGGCGGACGGCTCACTGGTGCGTCATCCCCGACACATCCTGGACGAGGACACCGCAGGTGGTGCACCAGTGAGCGAGCATTGGTCAGGCCGATGGACCACGCAACCGAGCCTCGACCCGTCGTCATCGACACCGACACGGCCTCCGACGACGCCGTCGCGCTGGTGATGGCGCTGCGCCACCCCGGCATCTCGGTGGAGGCGGTCACGGTGGTCGCCGGCAACGTCCCGCTCGCCCAGGGGGTGCAGAACGCCTGCTACACGGTCGAGCTCTGCGGCGCGTCCACACCGGTGTACGCCGGCGCCGCCGGCCCGCTCCTGCAGCCGCTCGTCACCGCGCAACAGGTGCACGGCCAGGACGGCATGGGCGACATCGGGTTGCCGCTGGCGGGACGCGAGCCGGCGGCCGGCCACGCCGTCGACGCGCTGCTTGCTGCAGCCCAGCGGCACGCGGGCCGGCTCACGCTCGTCACGCTCGGCCCGCTGACCAACGTGGCCCTCGCAGTGCGGCGCGACGCGCGGTTCGCCGGCCGGCTTGCGAACTGCGTCGCCATGGTCGGCACATCGGACTCGATCGGCAACCAGAGCGCCGTGGCTGAGTTCAACGCGTGGGTCGACCCGGAGGCGGTCGCCGTGGTGCTCGACAGCGGGATGCCGCTGACGGTCGTCGGGTGGGACGTGAGCCGGCGGGACGCGGTCATCACCGCCGACGAATCGGCCGACCTGCGCGGGCTCGGCACGCCACTCGCCCGCTTCGTCGTCGACATCCAGTCCACGCTCGTGGAGTTCTGCGCGCGCACCACCCACCTCGCCGGCTTCGACCTCCCCGACCCGGTGACGATGGCCGTCGCGCTCGATCCGTCGCTCGCCGTGGCGACCGAGCACGTGCGCGTCGACGTCGACATCGCCAGCCCGGCGACGCGCGGCCAACTGCTGCTCGACCGGTTGGGGCTGACCAGCCGCCCACCGAACGCGTCCGTCGTCACCGCCGTGGACCGCGCCCGCTTCCGCGAGATGCTCCGGTCCGCGCTCCGGTGACGCGCTGCGACCGGGCAGCGTCAGTGGAAGGGCCGGTCGCGACGCACGGGAATCGGTCGTGACCACCAGCGCCCGCTGAACCGCCACGCGGAGCGCGTCGGTGCTGGCTCGCGTGGCACTGCCGAGGGCCGGGGCCAGAGCTCCTCGATCACGGCCACGATCGCCGCCACCTCGTCCGCCGTGGCAGCGGTCTCCACCGCGACCCTCACTGGTGCACCGTCCTGTGGTGGCGCCCCGACCCGAAATCTTTCGAGGATGGTGCACCAGTGAGGAGTCCGCCGCTTCGCGGCGGACAATGCACCGTGACATGGAGCTCGCTTCGCTCGCTCATGCCTCGACGACCACGGTGCTCATGATCTTGTCGTGCCAGCACTGCTTGTCCCGGTCCCACAGCATCCAGAGGTAGCCGAGGCCGAACAGCGCGCCGGAGATCAAGCTGGCGACGATGTACCGGAGGAACGCCCTCCCACCACCGATCGGGCGGCCGGTGTCCTTGGCGACGAGGCTGATCCCGACCGCCTTCTGCCCCCACGACTGGCCGCGACCCAGCTTGCGCATCCACAGGATCAGGAAGATCACGCTGCCGATCAGGAGCAGCACCAAGCCGATGACGAGCAGGGCCACACCGGCGTCGGTGAACTCGGTGTCGCCGTTCACGTCGTCCTCGGTCTGCGTCGCGGCAGCGATGATGAACGCCAGGCCAGGGAGCGAGAACAGCAGTCCGATCAACCCGTCGATCAGGCGGGCGGCGACGCGGGACCAGAACCCGGCGTACGTGAAGCTGGGCGCCGCGGGCGCGTACGCCGGGGGCTGGTACGCCGGGGGCGGAGGTGGCGGCGGCGGCGGAACGGTGCTCATCGGCAGCGACCGTAGTGCGCTTACAGCGGCATGTTGCCGTGCTTGCGGTGCGGCAGCTCCTCGCGCTTCGTGCGCAGCAGTTCGAGCCCGGCGATCAGCTTCACCCGCGTCTCGGCCGGGTCGATCACGTCGTCGACGTAGCCACGCTCCGCGGCGAGGTACGGGTTCGCGTACCGCTCGGTGTACTCCGCGACGAGCTCGGCTCGCCGGGCGACCGGGTCGGCAGCCTGCTGCAGCTCACGGCGGTACACGATCTCGACGGCGCCCTGCGGACCCATCACCGCCAGCTCGGCCGTGGGCCAGGCGAACGCCAGGTCGGCCCCGATCGACTTCGAGTTCATGACCACGTACGCCCCGCCGTATGCCTTGCGCGTGATCACCTGGATCCGGGGCACGGTGGCCTCGCAGTACGCGTACAGCAGCTTTGCGCCGTGGCGGATGATGCCGCCGTACTCCTGGTCGACGCCCGGGAGGAAGCCGGGGACGTCGACGAACGTGATCAGCGGGATGTTGAACGCGTCGCAGGTGCGCACGAAGCGCGCCGCCTTCTCCGACGACTCGATGTCGAGCACGCCGGCGAGGACCATCGGCTGGTTCCCGACGATCCCGACCGGGTAGCCGTCGAGGCGGGCGAACCCACACACGATGCTCTTCGCCCAGTGCGGGAAGTACTCGAAGAAGTCGCCTTCGTCGGCGAGCTCGCGCACGACCTGCTTCATGTCGTACGGCTGGTTCGAGCTCGCCGGGAGGACGTCGCGCAGCGCCGGGCAGAGCCGGTCGCGCTCGTCGCTGGGCTGGACGAACGGTGCTTCCTCGAGGTTGTTCGACGGCAGGAACGACAGCAGGTACCGCACGTCCTCGAGGCAGGCCTTCTCGTCCGGTGCGACGAACGTGGCGACGCCGGACTTCGACGCGTGGCTCATCGCTCCGCCGAGCTCCTCGAGCGTGACCTCCTCACCAGTCACCGTCTTCACCACGTCCGGCCCGGTGATGAACATGTGCGACGACTCGCGCACCATGAAGATGAAGTCGGTCATCGCCGGGCTGTAGACCGCACCCCCGGCGCAGGGACCGAGGATCACGCTGACCTGCGGGACGACGCCCGACGAGAGCACGTTGCGGTAGAAGATCCCGCCGTAGCTGGCGAGGGAGACGACGCCCTCCTGGATCCGCGCCCCGGCGCCGTCGTTGAGCCCGACGACCGGCGCGCCCACCTTCAGCGCGAGGTCCATCAGCTTGTGGATCTTCTCGGCGAAGACCTCGCCCAGTGCCCCGCCGAAGACGGTGAAGTCCTGCGAGAAGACGAACACCTTGCGCCCGTCGACCGTCCCCCACCCGGTGATCACCCCGTCGGTGTACGGCCGCTCCTCCAAGCCCGCGGCCTGCGCCCTGTGGCGGGCGAGGAGATCGAGCTCGTGGAACGAACCGGGATCGAGCAGAGCCTCGATCCGCTCCCGGGCGAGGAGCTTCCCCTTGGCGTGCTGACGCTCGACCGCCCGCGGCGAGCCGGCGTTGAACGCCTGCTCCTTGCGCTGGCGGAGGTCGTCGAGCTTGTCCTGCATGCCGGTCACGGGGACCGACGCTACTGCGGGGCGGGTCCACCACCGGCTTGTCCGAACACGTCAGGCGAGCTCGAACGTCACCGTGACGTTGACCGTGACCTCCTGCGATCCCGGCTCGATCGGTGCGGCGGCATCCTCGGCGGCACCCGCTGCCGGAGCCTCGCGGTAGACGAGCGGCACCGGCATCTGGACCGAACCGTCGGTGATCGTCAGCACGTCGCCGACCTCCCCGCCGGCCAGCTCGGCCAGCTGCTCCGCCTGCGCCCGGGCCTGCTCCACGGCATCGCCGCGGGCCTCGACGCGCAACGGCTCAGGGTCGTCGATCGTGAACGAGATGCCACCGAGGGTGAGCTCGTCGCCCACCGCGGCCGAGGCGGCGTCGATCACCGGCCCGGCGTGAGTGATGTCGCGGATCGTCACGGTGACGGTGTTCTCCGCGATGTACCCGGAGATCTGCTGTCCGCCCTGGTCGAAGCTCGGGTACAGCGACACGTTCGAGGTCTGGATGTCCTCGTCCGGCACGCCTGCGCCACGGATCACGTCGAGCAACTGGTTCGCGTTCTCGCTGGCGGCGGTCAGCGCCTCCTGGGCAGTACCTGCCTGCGCCCGGGCGCCCATGAACAACGTCGCCGTGTCCGGCGTGCCCTTCGCCCGCCCGGTACCCGTGACGGTGATCGACCGAGCGACGACGCCGGGCTCCGCCGGTTGGGCGCTCGTCGGCGCCGCGGCCCGGGCGACATCCGGGTCGTCGTCCATCATCCCGACCACCACTGCCGCGGCCAACCCCAGTGCCGCCCCTCCTGCTGCGATCCAACCCGCGCGCACCGGCATCTCGCCTCTCCTCTCGTCCGTGCACCGCTTGGACGACGGTCGGCGCCGTCCGGTTCCCGCGGCAGGATGGGATCGTGACGTTGCCGTTCGACCCTCCGCTGCCGCCGATGCTGGCGAAGGCCGCTGACTCGCTCCCCGCCGGCGAGGGCTGGCTCTACGAACCGAAGTGGGACGGTTTCCGCTGCGTCGTGTTCCGCGACGGCGACCACGTCGAGCTGACCAGCCGCAACGAGCGCCCGTTCACCCGGTACTTCCCGGACCTCGTCGCCCCGTTGTGTGCCGCGCTGGCCGAGCGGTGCGTGGTCGACGGCGAGCTCGTCGTGCCCGGCCCGCTCGGGCTCGACTTCGACGCGCTTCAGCAGCGGATCCACCCCGCCGCGTCCCGCGTCCAACGCCTGGCGGCCGAGACCCCGGCCGCGTTCATCGCCTTCGACCTGCTCGCAGTCGACGACCGCGACCTGCGTGCCGAACCGCTCGCCGAGCGACGGCGGCTGCTGCACGAGGCGGTCCGCAACAAGGCTCCGGTCCATCTCGGGCCGTCCACCACGGACGTCGCCGTCGCGGAGACGTGGTTCGACCGTTTCGAGGGAGCCGGCCTCGACGGCATCGTGGCGAAGCGCCTCGACGGCCCGTACACACCCGGGGAGCGGACGATGGTCAAGGTCAAGCACCAGCGCACCGCGGACTGCGCGGTGGCCGGGTTCCGCTGGCACAAGGACGGTGTCGGCATCGGGTCGCTGCTGCTCGGCCTGTACGACGACGCCGGGTCGCTCCACCACGTGGGCGTCTGCGGGAGCTTCACCGCCAAGTACCGCCGCGAGCTGGTCGAGATCATCGCCCCGCTGCGCGCCGGGGCGCTCGCAGAGCACCCCTGGCGGGAATGGGCGGACGCGATGGCCCACGCCACGGCCGCCGGACGGATGCCGGGCTCGCCGTCACGGTGGAACGCGCAGAAGGACCTGTCGTGGGAGCCGCTGCGCGTCGAGCGCGTCGCCGAGGTGTCGTTCACGCAGCTGACGAACGGGCGCTTCCGGCACAACGCGCAGTTCGTCCGCTGGCGACCCGACCGCGAGCCGCGCAGCTGCACCTACGACCAGCTCGAGGTGGCCGAGCCCGTGGAGTTCGACGCCATCTTCAGCTAGCGCGATGCGTCAGCGGATGCGAGAGCGCAGCGCCTGCATCCAGTCGTCCGCTTGGCGCCAGCGCGCGTCGGCGTGCTCCCGGGCGGAGCCGGCGTGGGCGTCGCCGCGCGGGTACGAGCCGAGGAACTTCACACCGCCCTGCTTGGCGTGCAGGCTGCGCAGCGCGTCGGCGACGAGCTCGTCGCCGATGTGGCCCTCGGCGTCGATGACGAAGCAGTAGTCGCCGAGGCCGCCGGCCTTCGTCGGGCGGCTTTCCAACTTGTTCAGGTTGATCCGCCGCGCGGCGAACTCCTGCAGGATCGAGATCAGGCTCCCCGGCTCGTCGGCACGCTGGAACACGACGACGGACGTCTTGTCGTGGCCGGTCGGCGGCGGCACCGTGTCGCGGGCGACCACCACGAAGCGGGTCTGATTGCCGTCGTGGTCGGCGATGTCCTCGGCCACGACCTCCAAGCCGTACAGGTCCGCGGCAACGCGCGGCGCGATCGCCGCGGCACCGGCGCCGACCGCCTCGCTGACCGTGCGCGCCGCCTCGGCGGTGGAGTTGGCCGCGTGCAGTTCTGCGGACGGGAGCCGCTGGTGGAGGAACTGCGTGCACTGGGCTGTGGCGACCGGGATCGACACGACGACCTTGACGTCGGCGAGCGAGGTACCCAGGCGGGCCAGCAGGCAGTGCTCGACGTCGAGCACGACCTCGCGCTGGATGAGGAGGTCGTGGGTGAAGATCAGCCCGTCCTGGGTGAGGTTGACCGTTCCCTCGATGGAGTTCTCGATGGCCACGAAACCGAGACCGACCTGGCCGTCGGCGACCAGATCGAGCACCTCCGGGATCGACGCCGTCGGGACGAGGTCCGCGGCGGCGAGGTCCGGCTGTGTGAGCAGCGCCTGTTCGGTGAACGTCCCGAGCGGGCCGAGGAAGGCGACGGAACGGGAGGACTCCGGCACCCGGGGGATGCTACGGGTGAGAGCCCGCCGGGTGGGAGACGGATCCCGGGCAGGGCAGGATGGACCCGTGGACGAGGGCATGCTCCGCCAGCTGCTCGACGACGTCGCGGGGGGCAGTGTCACACCGGGCGAGGCGACGGCCCGCCTGCGACGGCTGCCGTTCGCCGACCTCGGCTTTGCCCGGGTGGACCACCACCGCCCGCTGCGCGTCGGTCTCCCCGAGGCCGTCTACGGGCCGGGCAAGACCGCCGAGCAGTGCGTAGCGATCGTCGGTGAACTGCTCGCGGCCAGCGAGCTGCCGGTCGTGCTGACACGGGCTGACGCAGAGCAGCGCCGAGCGACGCTGGCCGCGCACCCGGACGGGGTGGAGGTCGGCACGACCGTCACGTGGCGGCCGGCACCGTTGCGCCCGGAGCGGGTCGTCGTGGCTGCAGCCGGCACCGCGGACGGCCCGGTCGCCGACGAGTGCACCGCAGTGCTCGCGGCCTACGGATTCGCGCCGGTGCGATTGCACGACGTCGGCGTCGCCGGCGTGCACCGCCTGCTCGCCCACACGGACGTGCTCGCCACGGCCGACGCCGTCGTCGCGGTCGCAGGCATGGAGGGCGCGCTCCCGAGCGTGATCGGCGGGCTCACCCCGGCCCCGGTCGTCGCCGTGCCGACGAGCACTGGGTACGGCACATCGTTCGCCGGTGTCACGGCACTGCTGGCGATGCTCGCCTCGTGCGCGCCGGGCGTGAGCGTCGTGGGGATCGACAACGGCTTCGGCGCGGCGAGCGCCGTCGCCCGCCTGTGCAACCAACGCGCGGCGCGCGGATGACGACCGCGTGGGTGCATGCCTTCGCCGGCGTCGCCGGCGACATGCTCCTCGGTGCCCTCCTCGACGCCGGCGCCGACCTCGACGAGGTGCGGGCGGCGATCTCGGCGCTCGATGTACCGGGGTGGGAGCTCGACACGGAGCACACGCCCCGGGCCGGGCTGGTGGCGACGCGCGCGATCGTCGTCGCTGAGGGGGATGTCGGTCATCACCGCACCTGGAGCGACATCGACCACCTCCTGAAGCGAGCGGACCTACCTCCTCGTGTGCGGGACCGGGCGCGGAGCACGTTCGCCGAGCTCGCCGGCGTCGAGGGCCGGCTCCATGGTGTCCCGCCCGAAGACGTCCACTTCCACGAGGTCGGTGCGCTCGATGCGATCGTCGACGTCATCGGAGTCGCCGCCGCGCTGGACTCGCTGGGCGTGGATCGGATCGTGGCCGGGCCCGTCCACGTCGGCACCGGGACCGTGCACGCCGCGCACGGCCGGCTGCCGAACCCGGCGCCGGCGACGATCGCGCTGCTCGCTCACCGCGGGCTGACCGTCGTCGGAGAGGACATCGACGTCGAGCTGACCACGCCGACCGGCGCCGCGCTCCTCGCCGCGCTGGCGGACTCCTGCGGTCCGCTCCCGGCGATGCGCCCGACGGTCGTCGGTTACGGCGCCGGCACCCGGGAGTTGGCCGACCGGGCAAACGTGGTGCAGGTCGTGATCGGCATGGAGGAGCAGGCGGCCGGCGGCAGCGAGGAGGAGCTCGTCGAGCTGGCCACGAACGTCGACGATGCGACGGGCGAAGTGCTCGCCCACGCAATCACCGCGCTGCTCGGTGCCGGTGCGCTCGACGCGTGGGTCGTCCCGATCGTGATGAAGAAGGGCCGCCCGGCACACACCGTCCACGCGCTCTGCGCGGCGCCCGCCCTCGCCCGCGTGCGGGACACGCTGCTCGCCGAGACGGGCAGCCTCGGCGTGCGTTGGACAGTGGTGCGCCGCCACGCCGTCGACCGCGCCGAGCTCGTCGTCGACGTCGACGGCCATCCGGTGCGCGTCAAGCAGTCCGGCACGCGGCGCAAGGTGGAGCACGACGACGCGGTGGCCGCGGCGACGGCGCTCGGCGTGCCGCTGCGCGAAGTCCTCGGTCGCGCGGAGTCCATCGCCGCGCAGGACGATCCTGAGCGCTGACTACGCCGTCGTCGTCGCCGTGGCGTCGGCGGTCGCCAATGGCATGCCGAGCGAGTTCCGGAGGAACGCGTCGAACTCCTCGACCGGCATCTCGCCGCTGTCGCGCCCGACCACGGCCCCCTCCTCGTTGATGACGACGAAGAACGGGTAGGCGGTCAGCCCGTACGCCTTCGCCACCGTGTCGTCGGTGTCGTCGCGGATGACCGGGGTCGGCCAGCCCTCCCGCTCGAGCCACGCGCTCGGCGGGTAGTTGTCCCGCGACGAGCTGACGGCGGTGCTCACAGCGACGGTCTGCAGCCCCTCGGGCGCGACGTCGCTCGCCAGGTACGGCGAGATGATCGGCACCTCGGCCTGGCAGTGCGGGCACCAGTGGGCAAGGAACACCACGAGGCGCGGCCCGTCACCCGGTGTGATCTCCACCGTCTCGCCGTCGAAGTCCGTTCCGACGACCGTCGGAGCGACCATGCCGAGCGCCGGGTCGTCCCCGTCCGTCATCTGCGGCAGCGGCGCGCCGTCGACCTCGACAGCTGCTGTCTGCGACGCGTCGTCGCTGCCGCCGCGGCTGGCGATCACCGCTGCGGCGAACGCGACCACGATGACGGCGACGACGATGCCGATCAGCAGGGGCATTCGCGAGCGCTCGGCCTTCTGCGGCGTTTGCGTGTACGACCGGCCGGACTTCTTGGCAGGGGTCTGGGTAGCCATCAGGCCTCCTGGGAGACGGACTGGGAAAGGCTACCCGGGGCCTCCCGGACCCGAGCAGGCAGGGTCAAGAGGACGATGATCAGCGCGAACCCGGACAGCGCCATGTACGCCAGGGTGATGAACCCGTACTCCGTGAACCACGGCACGGAGCAGGGAGTCACCGCGCTGCAGGCCTCTTCGATGGCCAACGTCTCGGGGTACCGCTCGAGCAGGAAGTGGTAGAGCGCGATCACGGCCCCGATCCCGGCGACGGGCACGGCGTACCGGCGGATGCCCCAGTCCCGGCGGAACGCGGCGATGCCCAGGATGACCGCCAGCGGGTACATCGCGATCCGCTGATACCAGCAGTACGTGCACGGCGTGAAGTTGGCGACCTCGGAGAAGTACAGGCTGCCGAGCGTGCACGTCAGCGCGACGAGCCACGCCAGCCACAGCCCGTACGGCCCGACGAGCTCGAGCAGGCTGCTCGCCAGCGGCGAGCGGTGGGCGAGCCGGGCGACGACCAGCGCGATCGTCGCCAGGTTGGCGATGATCGCCAACGTGGCGAAGAACACCTGTGCCGTCTGCACATCCATGGGCCGTCAAGCATGACATCTCCACCTCCCCGGTCGGCCTCGCCTCGGCGTCGGTAGCTTGCGCGCGATGCAGGTCCCCCCGATCGTCGACGCCCGCTGGCTGCGGGACTGCTGGCGCGACGTCGTGGTCGCCGATGTCCGCTGGTACCTCGACGGCAGGTCCGGCCGCGCCGCGTACGAGCAGGGCCATCTCCCTGGTGCAGTTTTCGTCGACGTCGACGTCGATCTCTCCACTCCCGGCGAGCCGACCGACGGACGGCACCCGCTGCCCTCGGCGGAGGCGTTCGCCGCCGCGCTCGGCCGGTTGGGCATCGGCGCTGACGACGTCGTCGTCGCCTACGACGACTCCGGCGGCGGGACCGCCGCGCGCCTGGTGTGGATGCTGCGCGTGCTCGGCCAGCCAGCCGCGCTGCTCGACGGCGGCCTCGCCACCTGGGGCGGCCCGCGGGAGACCGGGCCAGCTGCGGCGCGCCGGGCGACGACCGTGCCGGCGCGGCCGTGGCCCGCGGCGCGGATCGCCGGCTCCGAGACCGTCGCAGCCGCCACGGCCACGGGCTCCGATCCCCGTCCGGGCCACATCCCGGGCGCGCGGAGCGCGCCGTGGGCGGCGAACCTCGACGGCGACTGCCGGTTCCGACCCGCTGGTGAGCTGCGCGAGCGGTACGCGCAACTCGGGATCACGGACGCCACCCCCGTCATCGCCTACTGCGGCTCCGGGGTGTCGGCCTGCGCGGACCTCCTCGCGCTCGAGTCGCTCGGAGTGCGCGACACCCGGCTGTATCCGGCATCGTGGTCCGGGTGGTCGGCGGATCCCGCCCGCCCCGCCGCCACCGGTCCGGACCCGGCCACCACTAGCGTGCGCCGCCGGTGACGGACCCGGCCGGCGAGAGAGCGCCCGTTCCGGATCCGTTCGCGGTCGACGTCCGCGTGCTGCGCGATCTGCGCCGGCAACGGCGGCGGCGGCGGTTGGCCGACATCGAGTGGTTCGAAGCTGCATACCGCGTCTATCTCGTCGGCTTCCTCGCCGCGTTCACGGTGCTGACGGTGTCGAGCGCGATCGGGGACGAGGCCGCGACTGCGTCGCAGCTCGCGTGGGTGCGCGAGCACGGACCGGCGGCCGTCGGCCTGGTCGCCGCGGTCGCGGCGGCCCTCGGGCTGCGCTCCGGGAGCCGCGGCGGGCCGCTCGCCCTGGAAGCGGCGGAGGTCCGCTACGTGCTCCTCGCGCCGGTCCGTCGCCGCGGCGCGCTGCTCGGGCCAGCCGGTCGCCAGGTGCGCTACCTGGTCTTCGTCGGTGTCGCTGCGGGTGCCGCCTGTGGCCAGCTCGCGTCGCTCCGCCTCCCTGGCACGCTGCTGCCGTGGGCCGCGGCATGTGCGGCCACCGGCGCGCTCGTCGCCGCGCTCTTCGCCGGATGCGGGTACGTCGCGGCGGGATCACGGCTGCCGCGCCCCTTGGTCACACTCCTCGGCGCCGTGCTCGTCGGGTGGGCCGCGCTCGACCTGGCAGAGGTCGCGCCCGCGCCGACCACGGCACTCGGGGGCATCGCGCTCTGGCCGCTTCGCTTCCACGCGGTCGAAGTCCTCGCCTTCCCCGCCGTCGCCGCGGTCGTCCTCGCCGGGCTCCGGCAGCTCGGTGGCGTCTCGCTCGAAGCGGCAGAGCGGCGGACAGAGCTCGTCGGCCAGCTCCGCTTCGCCGTCACGCTGCAGGATCTGCGCACGGTCCTGCTCCTCCGCCGGCAGCTCGCGCAGGAGCGGCCGCGCACGTCGCCGTGGTGGACACTGCGCCGTGCGGGGCACCACGCGGTCTGGCGCCGCGACTGGCGCGGCTACCTGCGCTTCCCCGCCATGCGGCTGGCGCGGATGGTCGTCCTCACGGCGCTCGCTGCCGCGTGCCTCGTCGTCGCGTACCACGACGCCCGGATCGCCGTCGTCGGCGCGGCGCTCGCCGCGTACCTCGTCGGTCTCGACGCGATCGAGCCGCTTGCGCAGGAGGTCGATCAGGCGGACTGGGCAGACAGCGCGCCCGTCGAGCGCGGCGTGCTGCTCGCCAGGCACCTGCCCGCCGCGGCAGTCGTCACGGCGCTGATCGCCCTGATCGGCGCCGCGACGGCGGTGGCGATCGAGCGCACGGCTCTCGCCGCCGCAGTGATCGCCGTCGCCGCCCCGTGCGCGGCGCTCGCCGCCACGGCAGCGGCCGTCGTCACGATCGTGTCGGGCATGCCCGAGTCGACCTCCTCGATGACGAACCAGGAGATCCTCCCGCCGGAGATCGCCGGCATGCGCGTCGTCGTGCGCACCGTGTGGCCGCTCGTCCTCGCGACCGTGGGCACGACCCCGGTCCTCGCCGCCCGCGCCGCGGCCGACGCGGACCGCCCCATCGTCGCCGGCGCGTTGCAGGGCGCGATGGCCACCGCGCTCGTCGCCGCGCTCGTCGTGGCCTGGGTGCGCCACCGCGAACCGGCGAAGGCGTGGTGGCGGCGGACGCTCGAGGCGAGCCAGGACGCGAGGAAGCCGACATGAGCCGGCACCCGCCGCCTCCGCGCCGCCCCGACGGGACGCGCGCCGCCCCGCTCCCACCTGTCGCGCTGCGCGCCACGGGCTTGGCGAAGGACTACGGCGACCGTCCCGCGCTCGCGCCGCTCGATGTGACCGTCGAGGACGGTCAGGCGGTGGCGCTGGTGGGCCACAACGGCTCCGGGAAGACCACCTTCCTGCGCATCGCGTCGGGCCTGCTCGAGCCGACCGCGGGCACCGTCGAGGTGCACGGGCACCCCGCGGGGTCCCTCGGCGCCCGCTCCGCCGTGGCCTACCTCTCGGATGCGCCCACGTTCTACGAAGACCTCTCGGTGTGGGAGCACCTCGAGTACGTCGCCCGCCTGCATGGCCACGACGACTGGGAGCAGGACGCCGCCGACCTCCTTGGCCACGTCGGGTTGTACGAGCGGGCCGACGAACTGCCGACCCGGTTCAGTCGCGGCATGCGCCAGAAGGCGACGATCGCGCTCGCGTTCATCCGTCCGTTCGAGGTGCTGCTCGTCGACGAGCCGTTCGTCGGCCTGGACCTCGCCGGCCGCAACGCGCTGCTCGATCTCCTGACCGATGTCCACACCGCCGGGCGGACCGTGATCGTGGCCACGCACGAGCTGTCGTTCGTCGAGCGTGTCGACCGGTGCCTCGTCCTGCGCGATGGCGCGCTGGTCCACGACGGCGCAGCGCGTGGGGTGGACGTGGCGTCGCTCGTCGGCTGACGTGTTGCTCGGCTCGCTGGACGTCGCGCCGTTCGCCGAGCGCCAGCTACTAGGGTGCGCCGTCATGGTCGAGTACAGCTCGGTGAGCGCTTCCTCGTACGATCCCGCCAGCCTCGTCGCGAAGCTGAACGCGTCAGCGGGCGAAGGGTGGGAAGTGGTGTCCATCGTTCCCACTGGTGGCGACGTGACCGCTTTCCTCCGTCGCAGCGGCGCAACCGACGCGGACAGCGGCGACGGCGCGGGCGCCGAGCACGACGCCGAGGTGGTCGAGCTCGTCACCGGCGAGCCGCCCGTCGAAGCCGCGGGCACGAGTGCAGCCGTGGGCACGGGTGTGGCCGTCGGCGACCTCGTCGACGCGACACCGACCGGTACACCGGCGCCGGTAGAGGAGCCGGCGGGATGGGCAGTCGCCCCGACCCCGGAAGCCCCCGCAGAGCCCACGCCAGACGTCGGCGTGAGCGAGCCGGACATCCCCACCGCGCCGGACGTCGTCACCCCGGAGCCGGTGTCCGAGCCGGGACCCGAGCCGGACATCGCCCCTGCTGCCGAGCCCGCACCGGAGCCGGCCGCCGAGGCAGTCGCGGCCGAGGCGCCCTCCGCCGAAGCCGCTCCGGAGTCGCCTTCTCCTGCGGCCGCTCCCGTGGTCACGACACCTGCCGGCTGGTACCCGGACCCGTCGAACCGCTTCGAGCTGCGCTACTGGGACGGCACCCAGTGGACCGAGCACGTCGCTACGGGCGGCCGCCAGGACAAGGACCCGCCCGTCGCGTAGCTGGGAGGGTGCTCCCTCCCGTCGAGTGACCGTGACCAGCCGGCCGAGCCGGCGCACCCGTATCCTCGTCGGGTGCGCGCCACGTCCCTCGGTCACGCCGGCATCCTGATCGAGACGCGCCAGGCGACGATCGTCTGCGACCCGTGGTTCGTGCCGGCGTTCTTCGGCAGTTGGTTCGTGTTCCCGCGCAACGACCGGCTGCCCGCCGACATCCTCGCCGCGGTCGAACGGCCGGACTTCCTGTACCTCTCCCACCTCCACGGCGATCACTTCGACGAGGCGTGGCTGAGCGACCACGTCGACCGCTCGTCCACGGTGCTGCTCCCGGGCTACCCGACCAGCGAGCTCGAGGAGCGGTTCCGGGCGTTCGGCTTCGAACGCTTCGTCCGTACGCGCCACGGCCGCTCGATGCCGATCGCCGAGGGGCTGTCCGTGACCATCTTCGTCGAGACGTCGATCAGCGACGGCCCGGGGGGCGACTCGGCGCTGCTCGTCGACGACGGCGAAGCGCGCCTGCTGAACATGAACGACTGCCGCATCCACGACCTCGCCGCGCTGACCGCCGGCGGACCGATCGACCAGCAGTGGCTGCAGTACTCGGGGGCGATCTGGTACCCGATGGTCTACGACATGCCGGAGGACGAGAAGCGGGCGGCCGTCGAGCAGAAGATCGACGCCCAGTTCACGCGTGCGACGCGCTACGTGGAGTCGGTCGACGCCCGGGTCGTCGTGCCGTCCGCCGGTCCGCCGTGCTTCCTCGATCCGGAGCTCTTCGGTATGAACGTGATCGACGGCGACGAGCTGTCGATCTTCCCCGACGCGACGGTGTTCCTGCAGCGGCTGGTCGACCGGGGGATCACGACGGGCCAGCTCGCCATTCCCGGCACGACGATCGCGACCACGCCGGACGCGGTCGCGGTCACGCACCCGCTGCCCGACGCGGACGTGCACCGGATCTTCACCGACAAGCGGGCGGAGCTGGAGGCGTACCAGGCCGACTGGACGCAATGGCTCGATGACCACCGCGCCGGATGGCACGGGCCGACGGCCGACCTGACGGGAAAGATCACGTCATGGTGGGAGCCGCTCCTGGCGCAGTGCCCGTCGCTGCGCGCCGCGGTCGGCGCGAACCTGCTCCTGCGCGCCGGCGAAGAGGAGATCTTGATCGACTTCCCCGCCGGCCGCGTCGGACCGTACCGCGGAGAGCCGTACGAGTTCTCGCTGGACATCCCGCGCCCGCTGGTCGAGACCGTCGTCGCCGAGCGCGCCGTCGACTGGTCGAACTCGCTGTTGCTCTCCTGCCGCTTCCGGGCATGGCGCGCCGGCGAGTTCAACGAGTACGTCTACAACTTCCTCAAGTCCCTGTCCCCGGAGCGCATCGAGCGCGCTGAGGCCGAGGCGCGGCTCAAGCTTGCGCCTCCGAGCCATGTCGAGGAGATCGAGCTCGGCGGCTACGTCATGGAGCGCTGGTGCCCGCACCGGCAGGCGGACCTGGCGATCTTCGGCGAGATCTGCGACGGCGTCCTGACGTGCCATCTGCACGGGTGGCAGTTCGACGTCGAGACCGGCGAGTGCCTCACGGCCCAGGATCGCCACCTGCGCGTCCGCCGCGCCACCCCCGGCTGAATCGCGCGGAATCGCAACGAACGCGTCATCTTCGCCCGGCCCGTCCGTCTCTTCCCCGATGGAACGGCGGCGACGGGGGAGGTGACGGCGATGCGCACCCTGTTCAGGACCTCACGACGAACCGATCCCGGCGACCTGCTGGCCCGCTGGGCCCGGAACGTCCCGTTGAGCTCCGGCTCCGAGCTGCGTGAATGCGCCGAGGAGCTCGTCGAGACGCTCGCCGGCGACAGTTCCCGGATCCGCCCTGCGTTGGTGCGCTTCGGTCGGCAGGCCGGCGCCGACGGCTGGACGCTGGCCGACGTCTCGTCGTGGCTGGAAGCGCTGATCGCGCTCGGCGAGCCGACGAGCCGCTCGCTGTCCGGCTTCGACGCGGGCACCGCGCTCGCCTCCGGATGGGCCGAGGGGTTCCTGCGCGGCGCCACCGTCGACGGCTGCCTCGATCCGGCCACGGGGCTCGTCACGCTGCCCGTCCTGCGCCTCCGGCTCGATCAGGTGCACGACCAGTGCCGCGCGCTGGGCCTCTCCCCGGCTGACGTCTACTGCCTGGTCGTCGCCGACCTCGTCGTCCCGGGCGTCGGCCCGTTGCGACGGCACGCGCTGCACGCCTCGCTCGCCGAGGAGGTGCGGCAGCTGTTCGACAGCGGGGAGACGCTCGCCATCCACGGCGGTCGTGTCCTCGTGCTGGCCAGCCGCACCCCGGGGCTGCCAGCGAAGCTCGGCCTGCTGGAGCGGAAGGTGCGCGAGCACTCGGTGCTGCGCCACCGGCACGTGCTGACGTGGATCGAGCCGCTGCCCTCCGACTTCGCGGCGCTCGACGCCTATCTCGACGAGGTCACGCAAGGCACGAGCTGAGCCCGGCGGCGGCCGAGGCCGCTGCGCCGCCGACGTCAGGCGTGGACCCAGACGGCGGAGCCCATCGGCATCAGGTTGTCCCGCCAGATCCAGTCCATCGCGGCCACGCTCACCCGTACGCACCCGTGCGACGCCGGGTAGTTCGGCACGTTGTTCGCGCCGTGCACGGCCACGCCGCCACGGAAGTACTTCGGCTTGTAGAGCTCACCGAGCTCGCCCTTCCACCAACCTTCGGCCCGCTCACGGTTGACGGCGAACTGCCCCTCCGGCGTGATGGCGACGCCGCTGATGTTCTGGTTGGCCTCCTTCTGGTTCGGCTCGGTGTACTCCTCGCCGTTCCCGGTGGAGGTGTTCAGCGTCCAAGCCGTCGTCCCGCCGCGCACGATGTGCAGCACCTGCTTGGACAGGTTGACCTCGACGAGATCGCCGTCTCGGGCGTGGCCGACGGGACGGAACGCGACCGTGTTCATCGCCTGCGCGGTCGGCGGATCGACGTGGCCGGACGCCTCGGGCAGGCCGAAGTACTTCTGGAACGCCATCACGGCCTGCGAAGTCGTCGTGCCGTAGTGGCCGTCGACGCCGTCCAGCCAGAACCCGAGCTCGAGGAGGCGGTACTGGAGGACGCGCACGGCGTCTCCGCGGGATCCGCGCTCCAGCGGCACGACGGCGATGGCCGGTGGCTTCACCGGCTGCAGCGCCGGATCGAGCGTCGTCGGCGGGGCGGTCGGGGCGGGTGTGGTCGCCGGTGCCGCAGTCGTCGTCGGGGCGGCAGTCGTCGTCGGGGCGACTGTCGTCCGCGGCGGCCGGGTCGTCCGTTCGACGGTGGTCGGCGGAGCCTCGGTCGTGCGCGGCACGGTCACGACGACCGTCTCGGCGGCGGGCGCGGTGACCGGAGCGACTGTCGTGCGGACCGGCGCGGCGCTCACGTCGGCAGCGGGCGAAGTGGAGCAGGCGGCGGCACCCGCCACCGACGCCGCCACGCCCGCGAACGAAGCGACCAGGGACCTGTGCCCGCGCTGCACGGCGGCGAGGTTACCGGGCAGATCCGCCAGAGGCAGGGGCACCCCGCACGTCGCGCGGGCTGACGTCAGAGGGTGGCGAGGATCGCCTGCACATCGGCGATCGACGTGCGCGGATGCACGAAACAGAAGCGGAGGACGGTTTCGCCGGCGAACGAGGACGGCACGACGAAGGCCACCTGGTTTTCGAGCAGCGTCTCGGTCCACTGCTGGTAGTCGGCCGCAGCCCAGTCCAGCCGGCGGAACACGACAACGGAGAGCTCCGGTTCCAGCACGAGCTCCAGACGTGGGTGGACGCGGATCAGGTCGGCGGCAGCCCTGGCCATCGTCAGGCCTGCGTCGACCGCGGCTGCATACGCGTCCGTCCCGTAGGTGGCGAGCGAGAACCAGAACGGCAGGCCCCGCGCCCGGCGGGTGAGGTGGTACGCGAAGTCGCTCGGGTTCCACTCGCGTTGGAGGTGGATGACGTCGAGGTACTCGGCGTGCTGCGTGTGCGCGGCGCGGGCGACGGCCGGGTCACGGTAGACGAGCGCCGCGCAGTCGAACGGCGCGAACAGCCACTTGTGGGGGTCGACGACGAAGGAGTCGGCGCGCTCTATCCCCTCGAAGCGGGAGCGGAGCGCGGGCAGGAGCGCGGCGGCGCCTCCGTAGGCGCCGTCGACGTGCATCCAGATGCCGCGCTCCTCGCAGCAGCGGGCGATCGCATCCAGCTCATCGATCGCGCCGAAGTTTGTCGAGCCCGCCGTGGCCGCGACGGCGAAGACGT
>DASZOG010000090.1:0-4836 GCA_035550895.1 Acidimicrobiales bacterium | reverse complement strand
GGGTTGGAGACGACGCTGAAGCGGCCGATCGTGAACACGCGCGACGAGCCGCACAGCGACGGGCAGAAGTACCGCCGCTTCCACGTCATCGTCGGCGACGCGAACCGCAGCGAGGTGGCGACGTTCTTGAAGGTCGGCACGACGGCGATCGTGCTGGCGATGATCGAGGACGACCTGCTGCCTGTGGACCTGACGCTGGCGAACCCGGTCGGCGCGATCCGCCAGGTCTCGCACGACCCTGACCTGACGCGCACCGTGCTCCTGCGCAGCGGCCAGCGGATGACCGCGCTCGACGTGCAGTGGCAGCTGCACGAGCAGGCCCGCAAGTACGAGCGCGAGCGCGGCCTGGAGTCGTCCGTGGGCGAGGAGACCGGGGCGGAGGTGCTCCGGCGGTGGGAGGACGTGCTCACCGCGCTGGAGACGGACCGGTCGCGTGTCGCCGATGCCGTCGACTGGGTCGCCAAGCAGCGCGTGTACGAGGCGTACATGGAGCGTCACGGCGTCGGCTGGGACGACGTGCGGCTGAAGGCCCTCGACCTGCAGTACGCGGATCTGCGGCCGCAGCGGTCGCTGTTCCCGCGGCTGTCGATGCAGACGTTGTGCGCGCCGGCGGACGTCGAGCGGGCGGTCACCGAACCGCCGACCACGACGCGCGCCTACTTCCGGGGCAAGTGCCTGCAGAAGTGGCCCGAGGATGTCGTCGCGGCGAACTGGGACTCGTTGGTGTTCGATGTCGGGCGTGACCCGTTGCGGCGCGTGCCGATGCTCGAACCGCTACGCGGAACCGCCGCGCACGTCGCTAGCTTGATCGACGAGTGTTCGACGGCGGCCGAGCTGCTGGAGCGGCTCGGGGCCTAGGAGGAACGACGTGGCCGAGAGGCAGCAGAAGCAGAAGAACACACCGAGCCGCACCGAGGAAGTTGTCGAGGAAGCCCCCGCCTCGACCGAGCGGGGCGAGAAGATCAAGGCCGAGCTCGACGACCTCCTCGACGAGATCGACGACGTCCTCGAGACCAACGCCGAGGAGTTCGTCAAGTCCTACGTCCAGAAGGGCGGCGAGTAAGCGCGCCCATGTCGATGCCCCAGTTCCGTCCCGGCGACGATCCGGGAGCGAGCTTTGCCGAACTCCTGCGCCGGCTGGGGCTCGACGCACCGCTGGCCTGGAGCGCCGAGTCGGGCGCTCCCGAGATTCCCCATGCCACGACGTGCGTGGCAGTGAGGTACAACGGGGGCGTCATCATGGCCGGCGACCGGCGGGCGACCGCGGGGAACCTGATCAGCCACCGCACGATGGAGAAGGTCCTGCCCGCCGACCGTCTGAGCGGTGTGGCGATCGCCGGGGCGGCGGGCCCGGCGAAGGAGATGGTCCGCCTCTTCCAGCTGCAGCTCGAGCACTACGAGAAGGTCGAGGGACAGATCCTCAGCCTCGAGGGCAAGGCGAATCAGCTCTCCGCGATGCTGCGCAACAACCTCCCGGCGGCGATGCAGGGCCTCGTCGTCGTGCCGATCTTCGCCGGGTGGGACATCCACCGCAACGTCGGGCGGCTCTTCGCCTACGACGTCACCGGTGGCCAGTACGAGGAGCGCGACGTCGTCGCCACCGGCTCCGGCAGCCTGCACGCCGGCACGGTGATCCGCGTCGGCTGGCGTGAGGATCTCGAACGCGACGGCGCGGTCGAGCTGTGCGTGCGTGCCCTGTGGCAGGCGGCCGACAGCGACACGGCCACCGGCGGGCCGGATCCGTTGCGCGGCGTGTACCCGACCGTCGCCACGATCACCACGGACGGCTTCCAGCGGATCGCGGACGACGAGCTCGCCGCCCGCTTCGCTGTCATCGCCGCGGAGGCGCAGCCGCGATGACGATGCCGTTCTGGGTGCCGACCGAGCAGGCGATGAAGGACAAGGCCGACTACGCCCGCAAGGGCATCGCCCGTGGCCGCGCGCTCGTGGCGCTCGTCTACATCGACGGAGTGGCCATCGTCGCCGAGAACCAGTCGAACACGCTGCGCAAGATCAGCGAGATCTACGACCGGATCGCGTTCGCCGGCGTGGGCCGGTACAACGAGTTCGACCAGCTGCGCGTCGCCGGTGTGCGCGCCGCCGACCTGAAGGGCTACCAGTTCAGCCGCGATGACGTCGACGCGCGGAGTCTGGCGAACCAGTACGCGCAGATCCTCGGCCAGGTCTTCACCCACGAGCTGAAGCCGATGGAGGTCGAGATCCTCGTCGCCGAGGTCGGGCGCGACCCCGGCGGCGAGCAGATGTTCCACATCGAGTACGACGGGACCGTCTCGGACGAGCGGCGGTACAGCGCCCTCGGTGGCGACGCCGAAGCGATCGCCGGCCGTATGGAGCAGTCGTGGCGAGACGGCCTCACGCTGCGCGAGGCCGTGCAGGCCGCTACCGGCGCGCTGGCAGGACCGGAGCGGACCTTGACCGCGCAGGATCTCGAGGTGGCCGTGCTCGACCGGTCCAACGGCCGCCGGGCCTTCAGGCGCCTCGACGACGAGGCCGTCGCCGCCCTGCTCGCCGCGCCCTCCGAGAGCTGATGCGCCGGCCAGACGACCGCAACGGGGGGCGATCAGGCCAACGGCTCAGCCGGGCGACCAGGGCTCGGAGTCGGGGGCCAGTTCCTCCGTCGCGGCCAGCACGTCCTGCGCGTCGGCGAGCTCGCGCTCCGGGACGAACAGGTGCACCGGCCCGACGGGGTACGGCCCGTCGCCACCGCGTAGCTCCCAGACCAGCCCCTCCGCTCCGAGCCGGGCGGCGAGGACCCGCGCCGAGAACGGGTCGGGGAGCGTGGCGAGGCGCACCATCCGCAGCGGGTCCCGTGCTCCCGGCTCAGCCGTCATCGCCCCACGGTAGTGGCGTGGCGATATCCTCCCCCTCGTGGAGCGCCGGATCTACGGGCTCGAGAACGAGTACGGGGTCACGTGCACGCTCCGCGGGCAGCGCCGGCTCAGTCCGGACGAGGTCGCCCGGTACCTGTTCCGCCGCGTCGTCAGCTGGGGGCGGAGCTCGAACGTCTTCCTCCAGAACGGCGCCCGCCTGTACCTCGACGTGGGCAGCCATCCGGAGTACGCCACGCCGGAATGCGACTCGATCTACGACCTCGTCGTCCACGACAAGGCCGGCGAGCGGATCCTCGAGCAGCTGCTCATCTCCGCGGAGCAGCGCCTGCGCGAGGAAGGCATCCGCGGCACGATCTACCTGTTCAAGAACAACACCGACTCGGCGGGCAACAGCTACGGCTGCCACGAGAACTACCTCACCAGCCGGCGTGACGATCTGGCCCACTACGCCGAGGTGCTGATCCCGTTCTTCGTCAGTCGTCAGATCTACGCCGGCGCGGGGAAGGTGCTGCAGACCGCGCGCGGTCCGGTGTACTGCATCGCGCAGCGCGCCGAGCACATCTGGGAGGGTGTCTCGTCGGCCACCACCCGCAGCAGGCCGATCATCAACACCCGCGACGAGCCGCACTCCGACGCCGAGCGGTACCGGCGGCTGCACGTCATCGTCGGCGACTCGAACATGAGCGAGTACACGACGTTCCTCAAGGTCGGTGCGACCGCGGTCATGCTCCGGATGCTGGAGGATCCCGGTGTCGTGCTGCGCGACATGACGCTCGAGAACCCGATCCGGGCGATCCGCGAGATCAGCCACGACATGACGTGCCGGCGGCGCGTCCGCCTGGCGAACGGGCGGGAAGCGAGCGCGCTCGACATCCAGCGCGAGTACCTCGACCGGGCGCTGCGGTACGCCGATGCGAAGGGCTTCCCGCCGCTCGAGCAGCGGGCGCTGGAGATGTGGTCGCACTGCATCACCGTCATCGAGTCCGATCCGCTGAAGCTCGACCGGGAGATCGACTGGGTGATCAAGTACAAGCTGCTCGACAGCTACCGGCAGCGCCACGACCTCGGGTTCGGCCATCCGCGAGTGGCGCTCGTCGACCTGCAGTACCACGACGTCAGCCGCGACCGCGGGCTGTTCTACAAGGCTCAGGACCGCGGCCTCGTCGAGCGGGTGTGCTCCGACGCGGACATCTTCTCTGCGGTCGAGGCACCGCCACAGACGACCCGCGCCCGCCTGCGGGGGGAGTTCATCCGCCGCGCCAAGGAACGCAAGCGCGACTACACCGTCGACTGGGTGCATCTGAAGCTCAACGACCAGGCGCAGCGCACCGTGCTGTGCAAGGACCCGTTCAAGAGCCGGGACGAGCGGGTCGAGAAGTTGATCGCGTCGCTCTAGTGGTCCGCTAGCCGGGGTGCGGCGCGCGTGCCGAGCTTCATCACCTGCCGCGTCGAGGCGGTGCTCTCCGCGCGTCCTGGCCTGCAGCGCGTCCGGCTGGACGACGGGTCCCGCGCCTTCGTCCTCACCCAGCTGACGGGCGACGTCGCTGCCGGCGACGAAGTCGTCGTGAACACGACCGCGGTCGAGCTCGGGCTGGGGACCGGGGGATGGCACGTCGTGCACTGGAACCTCACCCGCCGCGAGCTGCGCCAACCCGGTCCCGGGCACGTGATGAAGCTGCGCTACACGAGCCTGCAGGTCGACACGGGAGGGAGCGAGGAGGACGACGTCGCCGACGTGGCCGGCGGCGAGGTGCCCGAGCCGACGCTGCTCGGCCGCGTGCCGGTCGTGGCCTGCACGTTGCACAGCCAGGTGGCAATCGTGGCCGCCGCCGTCGCCGAGCGCGCTCCTGGGACGCGCGTCGCGTACGTGATGACCGACGGCGCTGCGCTCCCGCTGGCGCTGTCGGACTCGGTCGCCGAGCTGCAGGCGAAGGGCCTCGTGCACGTCACGGTCACCGCGGCGAACGCGTTCGGCGGCGAGCTC
>DASZOG010000089.1:0-10434 GCA_035550895.1 Acidimicrobiales bacterium | reverse complement strand
GTCCGTGCAGCCCGGCGATCGGCCAGTAGCGGTGGGCGACGCTGCGGGCCTCGTCTTCCGCGTCCGCCCAGCAGACGTGCAGTTGCCCGACGCGCGGCTTGCCCTGCCCGCCGGCTGCCTCGAACGCCTGGACGAGCGTGCCAGTCGGCTCCACTCCGATCATGCCGTCGCCGATTTGCCCGGCGAGCTCCGCACTGCGCGTCCCGGCGACGGCGAGATGGATCGGCGGCGGTGTCACGGGCAGCGTGAACAGCTCCGCGTTCTCGACGCGGTAGTGCTCGCCGCGGTGGTTGACGTTGCCACCAGCGAGCAGGCGGCGGATGACCTCGACGGCCTCGGCCAGCATCGAGCGTCGTTCCGACGCGCTCGGCCACCGCTCGCCGGTGACGTGCTCGCTCAACCGCTCGCCGGCACCCACGCCGAGGAAGAACCGGCCGTCGAGCATCACCGCGGCCGTGGCTGCGGCGTGGGCGACGATCGCCGGGTGGATGCGGATGATCGGCGCCGTCACGCCCGTCCCGATCCGCAAGTGGCGCGTCTCGCGGGCGATGCCGCCGATCACCGCCCAGACGAACGGTGACTGCCCTTGCATACGGGTCCATGGGTGGAAGTGGTCGGAGATCATCGCCGCTCGGAAGCCGACTTCCTCGGCGCGCACGGCGTTGGTGACGAGGTCGTGCGGGCCGAGCTCCTCGCTCGACAGCCAGTAGCCGACCTGCAGGCGCTGCTGCGCGGCGGCGGACTCAGCCACCGAGGTCGTCCCGGCGGATGATTCCGATCAGGTGCCCACCGAGCGTCGTCACGAGCACGTACGGCTCGCTGTCGTGGTCCATGTTCCGCGCCAGCTCGCCCTTGGTGATGCTCGGGCGGACGGTCGACGGCGCCGTCTCCATCACCGCCGCGACCTGCGTGCCGCCCGGCCCGGATGCTGCCTCCGCCCGCACGACACCGACCACGACGTCCTCGTCGCCGACGACCACGGCGAGTTCCCATTCGCCGATCCCTCGGGCGACGTCCGCCAGGCTCGCGTCGGCACCGACCCGTGGCACGTCGCCGTGGGCTGCCGCGCCGGCGCGGTCGTCATCGCGCACGAATCCCTCGCCGGGTAACCCGTCGGCCAGCCACGCCGCCTTCCCGGCGACGTAGTCGTAGACGGGATCGAAACCGAGCTGTTCGAGCCGGCACGCGGCTCGCGGGCTGAGGTCTCATTGGTAGTCGAAGCAGTACGCGACGACCGGCCGCTGGTGGTCGAGCTTGCCGACCGCGTCATCGATCGACGGCAGCGGGATGTTCACCGCGCCGGCGATGTGCTCCTTCTCGTACTGCGCCGCAGAGAGCACCTCGACGAGCTGGGCGCCAGCGGCGATCAGCTCTCGCGTCCGGTTGGTGTCGACAGCCTGGGGCACGTCCGAGTCCGTTCACCGGATCGCCCTCGACCTAAACCCGCAGGCTGCGGGGTGCCGTTGCCGCTCAGGAGGCGGATTCGAGCCGGGCGCGCTCGGTCACCCAGGTGCAGGCAGCGACGAGCTGGGTGACGAACTGGTGTGGGCGGGCGACGCACGCGTCGTGGTCCGCGTCGACCTCGAACACCTTGGCGCCGGTGATCGAGGCGGCGATGCGGCGCTGCCGGCTCGGAGGGACGACGCTGTCGCGCGTCGTGACCACGACCGCGGTCGGCGCATCGACGGTACCGATCCAGTCCCGCGAGGAGAACCGCCCGAGCGCTGCGCCCGCCCCGAGCACCAGGCGCCAGTCGTGGCTGGCGAACTGTTCGGCCGCCCAGTCCTCGTACTCCCGGGTGCGGCGGGCCAGGTACTGGCCCTCGAGCCAGCGGCGGGCCGGCCCGGGGGTCACGCGTGCCGCCGTCGCCAGCCCGGTCAGCCCGGCGAAGATCATCCGCTCCTGGCGGGTGGAGGAGAACGAGCGGGACGTCGCGCAGAGCACGAGCCCCTCGACGAGCGCCGGGTGGCGGCGCCACACGAGCTGCGCAATCGGCCCACCCATCGAGTACCCGACGGGGACGATGCCGGTCAGCCCGAGCACGCTTGTCAACGCGGCGACGTCGTCCGCGCAATCCTCCAGGCGGAATTGGCGCGACGTGCGAATGCCCCGGCCGTGGCCGCGGTGGTCGAGCGAGATGACGCGGAACCGCCTCCCCAGCGGACCGAACGATGTGAACCAGTTCAGGTCGCCCGTCGCCGTCCACCCGTGGAGCAGCACGAGCGCCGGTGCGTCCGGCGGCCCGGGCAGCTCCCGGATGAACGTCGTGCCCCGCCCTGGCAGCTCCACCTCCCGGCCCGGCGGTAGCGGTGGATGGGGCGGAGCGCGACGGGCAACACCACCCGTGCGGCGCGGGCGGCCGGCGCGCTCGTCGTCGGCGGCGCGGCGGGTGCGCCGGGGACGTGCGCGCGGAGTGCCTCCGCGCCCCGCGCCGTCGCCGCCGGGACCGCCACCGGGCTCGACCGGCGAGCTCAGGCGACCTCCGCCCGCAGGATGCGGACCTTCAGCGTGCCGCTCGGCGCTTCGTACTCGACGGTCTGGCCCGCCGCCTGTCCGACCAGTGCCGACCCGAGCGGGGACGTCGGCGAGATCACGTCGTACTCGCTCTCCTCCTCGATGTGGCCGACGAGGTACGTCTCGGCCAGGTCCTCACCATCCCCCTCGTAGAGGATGGTGACCACCGAGCCCGGGCTGACCACTCCCTCGGTCGCGTCATCGACGATCTCCGCGTTCTCGAGGATCGTCTCGAGCTGGCGGATGCGCCCTTCCAGGTGGCCCTGCTGGTCCTTGGCGGCGTGGTAGTCGCCGTTCTCGGAAAGGTCGCCGAGCTCACGTGCCCGCTCGATCGCCTGGGCGATCTGGATGCGGCCGCGCGTGGTCAGATCGTCGAGCTCTGCCTGGAGCCGCGCGTGGGCCGCGCGAGAGAGCTGATGGGTCCGAGCCATGGGGAACGAGTGTACCGCCGGGGTGCGACAGCGGTTCCGGAGTTCAGCGTGGCGCACACCCGTCTGCTAGGACGTTTCGCTCGTGAGCGCACACCGCATCGCCGTCATCGGCGGTGACGGCATCGGCCCCGAAGTCACGGCCCAGGCCCTCGTCGTGGTCCGAGCAGGTGGCGTCGAGATCGAGACGACGGAGCTCGATCTCGGCGGCGCCCGCTACCTGCGCGACGGCACGATCCTGCCCGACGAGGCGCTCGCCGACCTGCGCCGCCACGACGCGATCCTGCTCGGCGCCGTCGGCACGCCCGACGTCCCGCCGGGGGTGATCGAACGCGGGTTGCTGCTGCGGATGCGCTTCGAGCTCGATCTCTACGTCAACCAGCGCCCGTTCTCCGGCACCGCGCCAGGGCATGACCAGCCGCACGACTTCGTCGTGATCCGGGAGAACACCGAGGGACCGTACGTCGGGGAAGGCGGCTTCCTACGCAAGGGCACGCCACACGAGGTGGCGACGCAGGGCAGCGTGAATACCCGCCACGGAGTCGAGCGGTGCGTCCGCTACGCGTTCGAGCTGGCCGAGCGCCGCGACCGCAAGCACGTCACGCTCGTACACAAGACGAACGTCCTGACGTTCGCCGGCGACTTGTGGCAGCGGACGTTCGACGCGGTGGCCGCGGAGTACCCGCAGGTCGGCACCGCGTACCACCACGTCGACGCGGCGTGCATCTACTTCGTGCAGGACCCCCACCGCTACGACGTCGTCGTCACCGACAACCTGTTCGGCGACATCCTCACCGACCTCGGCGGTGCGGTCAGCGGCGGCATCGGCCTGGCGTCGTCGGCGAATCTCAACCCGGCCCGCACGGGCCCGTCCATGTTCGAGCCGGTCCACGGGTCGGCGCCGGACATCGTCGGCACGGGCAAGGCGAACCCGCTGGCCGCGATCCTGTCGGCGGCGATGATGCTCGACTTCCTCGGCGAGGTCGACGCCGCGAAGCGGATCAGGGAGGCCTGTGCCGAGCCCGTGAGCGGCACGACCGCGGAGATCGGCGCGGCGATCGCTGCCCGAGTTGGCTGAAGGCTCTTGACCCGCTGGTCGCGGCCGACGAGACTTCGTTTGATGTCCGAATACCTCGCCGACGCATTCGAGGTAGCCGTGCCCTAGCGCGCGCCGCAGCACCGGCGTGCGCGTCCAGAGCCGTCCCGTCGAGGGGCGGCTCTCGTCGTTCCCGGCCGCCGCTCCGTCACCGTCCAGCCATACCCCGGCCGCTCCGGCCGATCCGAGGAGACACAGACCATGCCCATCACCCCGACGCCGAAGATCTGGATGAACGGCGAGCTCGTCGACTGGGACGCGGCGCGCATCCACGTCCTGACGCACACCCTGCACTACGGGATGGGGGTGTTCGAGGGCATCCGGGCGTACGAGACCGCGCAGGGCCCGGCGATCTTCCGCCTCACCGACCACATCGTGCGGATGGAGAACTCGGCGAAGATCCTCGGCATGGAGCTGCCGTACTCGGTCGCCGACCTCGTCCAGGCGTGCAAGGACACGGTGCGCTCGACCGGGTTGGACGCCTGCTACGTCCGCCCGATCGCCTATTTCGGCTACGGCGAGATGGGCCTGAACACGCTGCCGTGCTCGATCGACGTGGCCGTCGCCTGCTGGCCCTGGGGTGCCTACCTCGGCGACGACGCGGTGACGAAGGGCGTGCGGATGAAGATCAGCTCGTGGACCCGCCACGACCACAACACGATGCCGCCGGCGTCGAAGACGACCGGGAACTACGTCAACTCGTCGCTCGCCAAGGTCGAGGCGCTGAAGGCCGGCTACGACGAGGCGATCATGCTCTCTCCGCAGGGGTGGGTCGCAGAGTGCACCGGCGAGAACATCTTCGTCGCCCGCCACGGCACGCTGATCTCGCCCCCGCTCACCGCTGGCGCCCTGGAAGGCATCACCCAGGCGAGCGTGATGACGATCGCCCGTGACCTCGGGTTCGACGTCCGGCTCGACAACCTCGCCCGCTCCGACCTGTACATCGCCGAGGAGATGTTCGTCTGCGGGACGGCGGCCGAGGTGTCGGCGGTGAACAGCGTCGACGACCGCCCGCTCCCGTGCCCGGGCCCGATGACGAAGGCGATCGCCGAGACGTACCTTCGCGCTGTGCGCGGCCAGGAGGACCGGTACAAGGACTGGTGCGAACTCGTCGGCTGATCCCCCCACCCCCACGCTTCTGACGCGCTTTGGGCGCACCCGGTGAGCCCAAAGCTCCAGAGAACGAATGGCGCCGGGTCTCACCGAGGCCGCACGCGGCTTCTCTCGCAGTTTGGGCGCATCAGATGCGCCCAAAGCGCGTCAGAACGGATCGGTGTAGGGTGGGCCGCCGTGACCCCCCAGTACCTCGCCGGGATCATCATCGACTAGCGCACGTCGCCACCCGACGTGCGCTGCAGAGCCGCCCTCCGGGGCGGCTCTTCCGCATCTCGGGCACGGCTCGCGTGGACCAGGAGCAGACCATGGACAGCGTCGAGATCTTCGACACCACGCTGCGAGACGGCCTCCAGGTGGAGGGCGTTTCGGCGACGGTGGAGGACAAGCTGCGCATCGCCGAGCAGCTCGACCACCTCGGCGTGACCTACATCGAGGGTGGCTGGCCGGGAGCGAATCCGAAGGACGTCGAGTTCTTCCAGCGCGCCGCCAGCGAGTTGCACCTCGACGCGTCGACGATGGTCGCCTTCGGCTCGACCCGCCGGCCGAAGGGCAAGGTCGACGACGACCCGACGTTGCGCAACCTCGTCGAAGCCGGCACGTCGACCGTGTGCATCGTCGCCAAGAGCTGGGACCACCACGTCCTCCACGCACTGGGGACGACGCTCGACGAGGGAGAGGCGATGATCGCCGACTCCGTCGAGTTCCTTGCCGGGAACGGGTTGCGGGTGATGCTCGACGCCGAGCACTTCTTCGATGGCTACCGGCGCAATCCGGAGTTCGCGCTGCGGGCCTTGGAGGCGGCGGCCGTGAACGGCGCGACGCACCTCGTGCTGTGCGACACGAACGGCGGCTCGCTGCCCCACGACGTCGAGGCGGCGGTCGCTGCGGTGAAGGCCCACTTCCGTGACGACGTGACGATCGCCATCCACTGCCACGACGACACCGGGTGCGCGGTGGCGAACTCGCTCGCCGCGGTACGCGCCGGTGCGCGCCAGGTGCAGGGGACGATCAACGGGCTGGGCGAGCGGACCGGCAACACCAACCTGACCACCATCATCCCGAACTTGGAGCTGAAGCTTGGCTTCCGCTGTCTGCCCGATGGCAACCTCGAGCGGCTGACGCCGGTGTCGCACCACGTCGCCGAGCTGCTCAACCGCCCGCTCAACCCGCAGGCGCCGTATGTCGGAGCGAGCGCTTTCGCCCACAAGGCCGGGCTGCACGTGTCGGCGATCGCGAAGGCGAAGGACGCCTACGAGCACGTCGAGCCGGAGCTGGTCGGTAACGGGACGCGCTTCGTCGTCAGCGAGATGGCCGGGAAGGCCACGATCAAGATGAAGGCGGACGAGCTCGGCCTGGCGATGGACGGGGCGGTCGTCAACCACGTGATCGACGAGCTGAAGCGTCTCGAGCACGAGGGCTACCACTTCGAGGCGGCGGACGCGTCCCTGGAGTTGCTCATGCGGCGCGCCGCGGGGTGGGAGCAGCCGTTCTTCACCGTCGAGTCGATGCGGGTGATCACCGACGAGCTGCCGAACGGCCAGTTCAGCACCGAGGCGACCGTGAAGGTGTGGGTCGGGGAGGAGCGCTTCGTCCAGACAGCCGAGGGCAATGGCCCGGTGAACGCGATCGACAAGGCACTGCGGGCCTGCGTCCAGGAGCGCTATCCGGCGCTGGCCAGGGTGCACCTGACGGACTACAAGGTGCGCATCCTCGACGGCGCCACCGCGACGGGCGCTGTGACCCGCGTGCTGATCGACGCCACCGACGGCGACCGGACGTGGACGACGATCGGCGTGTCGGCGAACATCATCGAGGCGTCGTGGCAGGCGCTGGCCGACTCGATCGTGTACGGGCTGCTGCAGTCCGAAGGTGCTGTTGCGGGAGCCGGCACCCGTCCGCAGACTGCCGGAGGCGCGCGGGTCGTGCGCTAGAACACGGCCATGGCTGCGCCCGAGTTCGTGCCGGTGCCGCCTGCGGTGCGCCCCCGGTCGTACTCCTCGCCGGACCACGTGCCCGAGGGATGGCTCGCCGACCGGCCCGCCGACATCGCCGGGCGCCAACCGGAGGGTCGCGGCCTCGGGTACCAGGGCCCCGACCAGGGGTACGCGCTCGTTCTCGCCGCGCGGTTCCGCGGCCGCCTGCAGCTGCAGCCGGGCGAGGGCGAGGACGACGCGATCGAGGGCGCGCTCAACGTCGCGTTGCGGCGGGCGTCGCTGTTCGGGCGGGCGCCGGTGATCCACGATCTGACGGTCGCGTTCGCGATCTGGGGGTTCCTTGACCCCGACCCGCCGGCAGACCTCGTCGCGCTGCGCCGCCCGTTGTTCGAGGGCGTGGGCCATCCGTTCCACTACGGGGAGCGCCGGGCGATCGTCGACATGGTGCCAGAGGAGACGTTGCGCCTGATGCCGGTCGACGTCCAGGCGGCCTACCCCGGTCGCTGGCAGGAGCTCCTCGGCCTCGACGGGTGAGGGGTGCCGGGGTCAGGCCGGTGGGCTGGAAGGTGAGGTCGCCGGCGTCAGGCCGGCGGGGTGGGTGGCTCCTGTGGCGCCGCGGATTGCTCGGCAGGCTGCTCAGAGGGCGGCACAGGGAGGGGCGGCTGCAACGGTTTACCGGCCGCCGTGACCGCGTCGGCGGCGGCGAGTCGGGGGCTGCGCAGCTGGCTGACGGCCTCGACCTCCCGCAGGCGCGTCTCCGCCGCCACCCGCGCCGCGTCGTGGACGCGAACCAGCGCGGCGATCGTTGCCGGCAGCAGTTCGTCCTGCGAGACGTGGCGGACGACGTCCTCGACCTGGTCGTCGTGCCCCCGCCCGTTGTGCACCCGGGCGCTGACGACCGCAGTGCCGGGGGCGGGCCGGCCGAACGTGACCTTCAGGTACTCGTGGTCGGCGGTCGCCGCGATCCAGTTCGAGCCGTAGGTGATCCGCGCCGCTTCGCCGACGAGTTGGCGGAGGACGGGCACGAACGTCTCCAGGACGTCGGCGTTCGCCAGCCGGACGGCGCCAGGCCGCATGACGAGCGGTTGCCCGGTAGCGGCGGCCGGGTCCGCTGCCAGCCCCCGCAGGGGTGCTGCTCCCGGCGGGCTCGGCGGGGTCGCCGAGGTCGGTGAGGTAGCAGAGAACGGCGGGGTCGCCGAGGTCGGCGGAGCGGGCGGCGTCGCGGTCGTCGCTGTCGGCGTCGCTGAGGCTGGCGGGGTCGCTGAGGCCGCTGCCGGTGATGCCCCGGCGAGCGAGGTTGCGGTCCCGGTGGGCGGCGTCAGGTCACGCTGGTCGCGCCGTGCGGGGTCCGGTGCCGGCCACGCCGACGGGGTCGCCGCGGGCGCGGCCGCAGCCGGGACGCGCAGGCTCGCCAGCAGCTCCCGCTGGCGGCGCGCCGCGGCGACGAGGTTGAACGGCGCGCCTGACTCCGCGTCGACGACGCGGACGCCAGCGGTCTCGTACGCCTCCCACCCGGCGTCCGGGCGGATGCTGCTCAGGCGTTGCGCCTCCGCTTGCGAGACGACGCAGCCGACACCGAGCACGTCGAGGATCGCCGGGGCGTCCGCCGGATGTCCGATCAGCAGCCGGACCACGATGCGCAAGTCGACGACCCTGTCGAGCATCCGCTCCTCGACGGGCACCGCAGCGGCGGCTTCCGACCAGAGCGGCGTCGCCCTGGCGCGATACACGAGCTCGGTGGAGATCCGCTCCCACCGTCCCCGCGGCGACATCGGCGTGACCAGCAGCCGGTGGACGTGCGCGTCGGCCTCTGCCCGCCACAGCGGAGGGTCCGCCATCTCGACGTACGGTTCGGAGTGCCTGAACCCGCCGTCGTTGCCGGGCATCACGCGCCAGCGTACCGGCGCTCGGCGAACGGTCCGGCGGAAGGTCCGGCGCCCTGGACGATCTGGGCGCGGATCTCGCCGGAATCTGCCGAAGCTCGCGCCCAGACGTGATCGACGGATTGTGCCCCGGGCGGTGGTGATGCGACGACGGATCACCCAGGGCCGCCGCGGCGTGCGGCAGAGTACGGACGTGGGGGAGCAGCGCCGATCACTTCGGCTCCGCGGTGTCGACCCGGATGCCACGCTGCGCCCGCTGATGACCGGCCCGACCGCTCGCCGACGCGGACGGGAGTGCGCGCGGGCGGCACGTACGCCGACCGGGCCGGGAACGATCCACTTCGGTTGGACCACGGACGGCACCGTGACCGCGGCGGCCTGGGGCCCTGGCGCCGAGTGGCTCCTCACCGCCGCGCCGCGCTGGCTCGGCCTGCACGACGACCTCGATGGGTTCGACGCCTCCCGGCACCCGCTGGTCTCGCGCCTGGCGCACGCCCATCGGGGGCTGCGCCTCGGCGCATCCGGCCTGATCTGGCAGGAGGTCGGGCCGACGATCGTCGCTCAGCGGATCACGAGCGGCGAGGCAGCCCGTCAGTGGTCGGCGCTGGTGTGGGCGTTCGGCGAGCCGGCGCCGGGGCCGCGCCGGGGCCTCGGGCTCCGCCTCCCGCCCGCGCCTGACGCAATCGCCGGGCTGACATACCACGCCCTGCACGGGTTCGACATCGAGCGCCGCCGGGCCGACGCGCTGCTCCAGGCCGCCCGCCACGCGGCACGGCTGGAGGAAGCGGCGACGATGCCGATCGAGGACGCGCTGCGCCGGCTCAGCGCGTTGCCAGGGCTCGGGGCGTGGACGGCGACGAGCGTCGCATCCGTGGCGCACGGGCATGCGGACGTGGTCGTGCTGCGCGACTACGGCATTCCGTCGATTGTCACGTGGACACTGGCCGGCGAGCGGGTCGGCGACGACGACCGGATGCTGGAGCTGCTCGAGCCGTTCGCCGGCCACCGGTGGCGGGTCGTGCGGCTACTGATGCTCGCCGGGACGCGCCCACCACGCCACGGGCCCCGTCACCGGGTGATACCGATCCGCGATCGCTGACGCCCGTCGCCGCACGAGCCGTGCGGGTGCAGACTGGAGGCATGACGACCGCGCAGCCGATCAACCTCTCCGAGGAGCAGCACGAGTTCCGCCGGGTCGTGCGGCAGTTCTGCGAGGACAAGATCGCGCCGCTGGCGGCGGAGACCGACGCGAAGGCGGAGTACCCATGGCCCGCGTTCCACGCGCTGAAGGCGATGGGACTCACGGCGCTGTCGTTCCCCGAGGAGTACGGCGGCGAAGGCGCGCCCCTCGTGACGCAGGCCATCGTCACCGAGGAGATCGCCCGCGCCTGCGCGTCCACGAGCCTCATCTTCCTCATCTCGAAGCTCGGGATGCTGCCCGTGATCAACTTCGGCACGGAGGA
>DASZOG010000088.1:0-11039 GCA_035550895.1 Acidimicrobiales bacterium | reverse complement strand
CATGGAGCTGGCGCTGGCCGATGCGGGCATCGGTGCGGAGCAGGTGCGCCAAGTCAACGCGCACGGCACGTCGACGCCGCTCAACGACGCGGCGGAGGCGGCCGCGATCACCAAGGTCTTCGGTTCGCCCGGGCCGGCGGTGACGTCGACGAAGGGCGTCACCGGTCACGCGCTCGGCGCCGCCGGCGCGCTGGAAGCCGCTGCCGTGCTGCTGTCGATGGAGCACCGGCTGATCCCGCCCACGGCGGGCACGACGACACCCGATCCGGAGCTGACGATCGACCTCGTGTACGGCGAGCCACGGCCGTGGGAGCCGGCGCCGGCGATGTCGAACAACTTCGGCTTCGGCGGCCACAACGGGTGCGTGGTGATCGGCCCGCCGCCGGCGTAGCGCAGCACTCTGGCCACTCTCGTCACGGCTGGTCACGCTGAGCGCCACATGGCGTGACAAGAACGACGGTCAGGCGTCGACGACGACGAACAGCAGGTCGCACGCGCAGGCGAGTTGGCCGGCGACCGTCGCCCGGCCACTGCCCTTCCCCGCCCGCGCCGACATCCGGCCGAGCTCGACCGAGAGCTCCAGCGTCTCGCCCGGAACGACCTGCCGGCGGAACCGGGCGCCGTCGAGCCCACCGAACAGCGGCAGCTTGCCGGTGAACCGCTCGTCGAGCAGCACGGCGAGCGCACCGACCTGGGCGATCGCTTCGCACATCAGCACGCCGGGCAGTGTGGGACGGCCGGGGAAGTGGCCGGCGAAGAACCACTCGTCGCCGGTCAGGCGCCACCGTCCCGTGGCCGAGACACCGGGCTCGACGGCGACGAGCTCGTCGACGAACAGGAACGGGGGCCGGTGGGGCAGGACGTCGGCCGGCGAGGGCAGCGTCACGCGCCGCTGCCGAGCGCGGCGAGCAGGTTGGCCGGCGTGTCCTTCGGGCTGACCTTGTACCAGGCGTTGGCGACCCGGCCGCGCTCGTCGACGAGGAACGCGGAGCGCTCGATGCCCATGTACTTCCGCCCGTACATCGACTTCTCCTTCCACACCTCGTAGGCCTCGGCCACAGCGTGGTCCTCGTCGGCGAGCAGGGGGAAGCCGAGGGAGTACTTCGTGTCGAACTTCTTCTGCTTCGCCGGCTTGTCCGGGCTGATCCCGACGATCGCCGTGTCGCCGATCTGGCCGGCGATGTCCCGCAACCCGCAGGACTGGGCCGTACACCCGGGCGTATCGGCCTTCGGGTAGAAGTAGACGAGCACCTTGCGCCCCTTGAACGACGACAACTTCGTCGTCTTCCCGTCCTGATCGGACAACGAGAACCCAGGCGCCGTGTCCCCTGTCGTGAGCGGCATGCTCCGACGCTACGTCGCTCACGATGGTCGTACGGTCCAGCTGGATCGGCGACGGTCAGCACTCGAGCGCGACGAACCGGCAGTCCCCGCTCCCGGATAGAAGTGGACGAGCACCTTCTGCACCTCGAACGACGACACCGATCCGGTCGCGTTTGCGGCTCCGCTCGTGGAGCGTCAGCTCAGGAACGGCTCGACGATCGCCCGCAACTGCTCGGACCGCTGCATGACCTCCGTGTGCCTCGTGCCGGGAAGCACAGCGAGGCGGCAGTCAGGAAACAGGTCGAGCATCTCGGCCGCGTGGTCGAGGCGGACGAAGTCGCGATCGCCGATGACGAGGAGCGTCGGTGCCGCGACCGATCGGACCTCGGCGTTGGTCCAGCCGGGCCAGTCATGCACCACCGGCTGCATCCGCTCGAGGAACGGAAGGAAGTCGCCCGGGTTCGGAGCCACGGCTTCGTAGGCCGCCTGCCACACCGCGAACTCCTGCTCGGTTGGCAGGCGAGGATCATCCTGTTCCGGCGCGGTGATCTCCGGGTGGTAGCCGTCGGGACGGATGTTGACAGCGGCGAGCACCAGTCGGCGGACCCTCTCGGGATGCCTGACGGCGACGCCCGTCGCCGTCAGGGCACCCAGGCTGAAGCCCAGCAGGTCGGCGCGGTCGATCGCGAGGCGGTCGAGCAGCTCGGCTACGTCGTCGGCAAAGCGCTCGATCGACATCGGGCGGCCGGTGTCGGGCGTGTGGCCGTGGCCTTGGAGCTCGACCCCGATCACTCGCCGCCCGACCTGTAGCCACGGGAGCAGATCGCCGAAGCTGCCCTCGAATGTGAGCATGCCGCCGTGAAGGGCGACAAGCGCGGGCCCGCCAGCGTCGGCATGCTCCTCGTACCAGATCGGAACGCCGTCGATCTCCTCGTATGCCATACCGTTCAGACTGCTCCAAGAAGAACGACTCATCGGTCATTCGAGCGATCTCGGGATCGAGGACAACTGACGGAGCGCGGGCGCGGCAACTTCCAGTTCCGGTCGCGGGCGTTCCTGCATTTACATGCGGACGGTGACGAGCTCTACGCGGACGTGCGCCTCCACGGCGACGAGTTCGAGCGGCATCGGGTCACGTCGGATCCGGAACAGACCGAGCTCGTCACGAAGATCTGCGCCCGGATCGGCGAGACGTGACGTCGCCCGTCAGGCGACGTCGGCCAAGAACTGCCGCACCTCGTCGTTGAAGCGTCCGGGCATCTCGACGTTGCACACATGGCCTGCACCAGTGAGCACGACGAGACGGGACCCAGCGATCGCGGCGTGCAAATCCTGCGCGACCCGCATCGGGGCCCGTTCGTCGTTGTCGCCGTAGACGAGCAGCGTCGGCAGGTCGATGCCCGACAGCACGTCGCGCACATCCTCTGCCGAGGCGCGCGCCATGGCGCGGAAGCCCACGGGATGGAACGACTCGATGGCGGCACGAAACGCCTGCACATCGGTGTCAGCGACCGGCAGGGCGAACATCGTCGGGAGCAGCGCCTCGACCAGCTCCGCCGGTGGCCGCTCGGAGAGGCGCAGGGCCTGTGCAAGGCGCGCTTCGGCGACCTCGCTCTCCAACGATCCACGCCACCCGGCATACGCCGAAGCGAGCACGAGCGAGCGGCACAGCGAGCGATGCTCTCGTTGGAGCGCAATCGCCAGCGCCCCACCGAACGAGAGACCTACGACGTGAACGGGCCCGAGCCCGAGGGTCTCGATGAATCGCGCCAGGCAGGCGGCGTAACCGTCGATACCGAAGTCCTCCGGAGGATCCGCCGAGCCACCCGCGCCGGGCGCATCCCAGGCAACGGCCGTGTACTCGCCCGACAGCGCAGCGATCTGATGGCGCCATACCGGCCGGCCATCACCGACGTAGCCGTGCAAGAACACGATCGGCGGCCCACTTCCCGCTCGCTCGAACGCGATCGTCAGGCCGTCGACGTCGATTCGCTCCATCGGACCGACGACACTACGCGGCGGTCGGTGACGTCGGGTCAGGCCTTGCGGGCGAAGCCATGGCCGAAGAAGCCGCCCTTCGGGCGGGCGTGCGCGTGGTAGTGGTCGGGGATGTTGCGCATGTGGTCGTCGACGTAGTGCTCGAACGTGAAGTGCCGGGCGACCACGACGGCGAGCCGCTCGTGCAGCACGGCGCGCACCTCCGCCGAAGGCGTCGGCGAGTGCACCTTCCACACGACCATCGGCACGGCGCAGATCTCGCACTCGGCGATCCAGCACTCGTCGTCCTCGTGGAACCACGGCGTGATGCGCGCCGCCTCGCACAGGTCGCAGCCCGCCACCGTCACCGCCCTACCGCCGCGCCGTCGATCGCGGCACGGACCTCGGCGACGTAGCGCCCGACCGCGTCCGGCCCGTCCTCGATGAGCCGCCGCACGACGGACGCTCCCTGCACCACGCCGTCGGCGACGGCGCACGCTTCGACCGCCTGGGCCGCGTTGGACACGCCCACTCCGACGAGCACCGGCTTGTCCGTCACCGCCTTCACCCGCGCCGCGAGCTGCACCGCTGTGCGGGCGAGCGACGTCCGCTCCCCCGTCACGCCGAGCAGCCCGACCGCGTAGATGAAGCCACGCGCCCGCGCGCAGATGCGCGGCAGGCGCTCGTCCGGCGCGGTCGGCGCGGCGAGCATCACGGTCTCGATGCCGGCGCCGTCGGCGGCCGCGCACCACGGCTCGGCCTCCTCCAGCGGCAGGTCCGGCACGATTGCCGCGGCGATCCCCGATCTGCGCAGGTCGCCGGCGAACCGCTCGTGCCCCGCCCGGAACACCGGGTTGTAGTACGTCATGACAGCGAGGGGGATGCCGGCGTCGAGCCGCTCGACGTCACCGAGGATCGAGACCGGCGTGGCCCCGGCAGCCAGCGCCTGGTGCGACGCGGCCTGGATCACCGGGCCGTCCATCACGGGGTCGGAGAACGGGATCCCGATCTCGACCGCGTCGGCGCCAGCGGCGGCAGCGGCCTCGATCGCCGCCAGCCAGCCCGGTGCACCGCCCGTGACATACGGGACGAGCAGCTTCCGCCCTGTGCCACGCGCCGCCCGCAGTGCCGACTCCAACGCCCCGGCCAGCACCAGCGGCTCAGCCACGACGCGCCTCGAGCACGTCCATCATCTGGGCGACGTCCTTGTCCCCCCGCCCAGAGAGATTGACGAGGACGCTGAGCCCCTGCAAGCGCGGCGCCTCGCGCACGACCCAGGCGATCGCATGCGCCGGCTCCAGCGCGGGGATGATGCCCTCCGTGCGGGAGAGCAGCTCGAACGCGGCGATCACCTCGTCGTCGGTGATCGCCTCGTACCGCGCCCGGCCGATCGCCGCCAGGTAGGAGTGCTCCGGTCCGACGCCCGGATAGTCCAGGCCGGCGGAGATCGACTCCGCCTCGGTGACCTGCCCGTACTCGTCCTGCAGGAGGAAGCTCTTCATCCCGTGCACGACACCGGGAACACCTCGCCCGATCGCCGCCCCGCCGGCAGGCTCCGCTCCGACGAGTCGGGTGTCGCCGTCGACGAAGCCGGAGAACAGTCCGATCGCGTTCGAGCCGCCGCCGACGCAGGCGACGACGACGTCCGGGTCGTGCCCGAGCAACCCCCGGCACTGCTCCCGGGCCTCGTCGCCGATGACGCGGTGCAGCTCGCGCACCATCCACGGGTACGGGTGCGGCCCCATCACCGAGCCGAGGCAGTAGTGCGTCGTCTCCACGGTCGCCACCCAGTCGCGCAGCGCCTCGTTCACCGCGTCCTTCAACGTGCGGCTGCCGGAGTGCACCGCTTCCACCTCGGCCCCGAGCAGGCGCATCCGGAAGACGTTCAGCGCCTGGCGCTCGACGTCGACCGCGCCCATGTAGACCTTGCACTCCATCCCCAGGAGCGCGGCCGCGGTGGCGGTCGCCACGCCGTGCTGGCCGGCGCCGGTCTCGGCCACGAGCCGCTTCTTGCCCATCCGCTCGGCGAGCAGCGCCTGGCCGACGACGTTGTTGATCTTGTGCGAGCCGGTGTGGTTGAGGTCCTCCCGTTTCAGCAGCAGGCGCAGCCCGAGGCGGGCGCCGAGGTTGGCGCACTCGGTCAGCGGAGAGGGGCGCCCGGCGTAGTCGCGCAGCAGCCCGTCGAGCTGTTCCCGGAACGCGGGATCGGCCCAGGCCTCGCGGAACGCCGCCTCGAGCTCCTCGCAGGCGGGCACGAGCGTCTCGGGCACGAACCGGCCGCCGAACTCGCCGAAGCGGCCATTCGCCGCCGGCTCGGCCATCAGGGACATGCGCAGATCCTCCCCGATCCGGCCGGCACCGGCCCAACCGGTTCTACTCGTCGGCCCAGTCGTAGGGGATCGTGTCCGGGCCGCGCTCGGCTGCGGGCACCGCTGTGCGGGCGGCGTCGATGAACGCCTTCAGCTTCCGCGGGTCCTTGCGCCCGGGGACCCGCTCCACGCCGCTCGCCACGTCGACCCCCCACGGGCGGACGCGGGCGACTGCCGTGGCCACGTTGTCCGGGTCGAGCCCGCCGGCGAGCAGGATCCGCGCGTCCTGCGGCACCTCGTCGACCAGACCCCAGTCGAAGACCATCCCGGAGCCGGGGTTCGGGGAGTCGATCAGCAGCGCGTCGGCGCCGTGCTCCGCGGCGCGGCGGACCTCGTCCGCGCCGGCGGCGAACGCCTTGATCACGAAGCGGACGTGACCGTGCACGAACAGCGTGTCGGCCGGCGGCTCCTGCCCGTGCAGCTGGGCCCCCTTCAACCCGGCGGCCTGGACGATCTCGACGACGCGCTGCGGGGCCTCGTCGCGGAACACGCCCACCGTGAGCAGCTCTGCGGGGAGCCGGCGGGTGATGTCGTAGACCTTGCCCGGCGCCATCTGGCGGGGCGACGGGGCGAAGACGAAGCCGACGGCGTCCGCACCGAGGGCCACAGCGAGCAGCGCGTCGTCCTCGGACGTGATGCCGCAGATCTTCACGAACACCGGCGCGCACCGTATCGGCGGGCGGACGGGTGCGGGCGGATCAGACGACCCACGGGTGTTCACTGACGAACGCCCGCAACACGTCCCGGCGCGAGACCGGCCCGAGCGTCACGTTGCCGAGCGCCGACTCCTCACCCGCGGCGTCACCCTCGCCCGGCGGCGTGCACGCCGCAGCCGGCGGTTCGACGCCGAGGAGGCGGGCCGCGTTGCCGCCGAGGATCTTCGCCTTCACCTCGGGCGTCAGCGCCGGGTAGCCGAACTGCTCCTGCAGCTGCGGCGCGATCTCGAACGAGCGCAACGCGGCGATCTGGTCCTGCGGCGACCCGTACCAGATCGAGTCGGTGCCCCACAGGACGTTGTCCTCGCCGACGGCGAGCAGCAACTTGCCGAGGACGTGCGCCGCCTGGTCGGGGTCACCCATCACCCGCCGCCAGGTGCTGCCGAGCTCGGCGTAGACGTTGCTCCCCGGCGCCAGGCCGGTGTCGGCCAGCGAGCGCACGAGCCGGTCCACGCCGCCTCCGTCAGGGTCGTACGGGCCCTCGTGGACGGCGTGCTCGAACCCCGAGTGGTACACGAGGAACGAGATCCCCGGATGGCGCGCCGCAGCCGGGCCGATGTCCACCGGCGAGGCGTACTGCGAGCCACCCGCGAGACCCTTGTGCACGGCGACGACCGGCGGGCCGATCGCCTCGACGTGCGCCAGGAACGCTTCTCCGACCGCCGGCAGGTCGGGGTCGTGGTCGTCGAGGAACCACCCGTTCGGGCTGTGCGTGTACACCTTCCACCCGCTCAGCTGGTGGAACTCGGCCACGGCGGCCATCGCCTCCAGCGCGGCGTCGATCGGGCCGACATCGGGCACCGCCTGCGCCTGGATGAGCACGCGCTCGTCGCCGCACAGCTCGTTCGCCACGGCGCGGCCACGCTCCATGGCGTCGATCGACAGTGGGTTCGCCTCGCCGACCACCGGGATCGCCGAGAGCACGGCCATCGCCGTGTCGCTCTGGCGGAACACGAGCTCGGACCACCAGCCGACGCTGAAGCAGTCACGCGCATCCGCCTCGCCGCACGACGCTTGCGGGAACCCGCTGCCGAAGTCAGTCCCCTCGGGGTGCAGCTCGTAGTCGAGGAAGTGGTTCTGCACGTCGATGACGGCCTCCGTCGCCCGCACGACGGTCGTCGCCACCTCCGGCTCGGTCACTGCCTCGGGCGGGACGGAGAAGGTGCCGCCGGGGGTCGTCGGCGGTTGCGCTGCGCCGCTGGTACCGGGCGCTCGCCGGGCGGTCGTCGAAGGCGCACCACCGGACGCTGCCTGGTCGTCGGAGCAGGACTGCAGCGCGACGAGCCCGGCGGCCAACCCGCACGAGGACCGCAGGAATCGGCGCCGGCTCCAGCCGAGCCGGCGGGCGGCGTCGTCGCTCAGCTGGCGGGCGCGGCGCATCGCCTCGCGGCGGAAGGTGTCGAGCGGCGGCGGCACGAACTCGCCGTTCGAGCACGGCCACAACTTCAGCGGCAGGCCGGGGTCGTCGTCGTCACGCCGAGACACGATGTGCACGCTAGATGCACTCGAACGCACGCTGATGGGCGAGCGCGGGTGGGACGGTGTTCAGCGAGCCAGCCTGTAGGTCCTGCGGGCGGTTCCGGCGAGCACCGCGTGGCGCGCCCCGACATCGAGCGCGTCGAGGCAGCCCCGCAGCGGCTCCCAGATCTGCTGGTAGGAGGCGGCCGCCAGGAGGGCGAATGGCCAGTCGCCGCCATACATGACACGGTCTGGGCCGAACACGTCGAGGGCGTGCTCCACGTAGGGGGCGTAGTCGTCGCGTGTCGCGCCCGGTGCCGCGGCCGTGTTGAGCCCGGAGAGCTTCGCGACGACGTTGGGCGCTTCGGCGGCGTCCGCCAACCGACTGGCCCACGGTTCCCATCCGCGCTCGCGGATCGGCGGTTTCCCCAGGTGGTCCACGACGAGCGTGAGCTGCGGATGTCGCTCGGCGAGCCCCGGTATCAGCCCGAGCAGATGCGTGGTCTCTGCGCAGACGTCAAAGGCCAGTCCGCGGCCGCTGAGCAGGTCGAGCACCTCGTTCACGGCCGGGTCGCGCAGGAAGTTGGGGTCGGGATCGCGATGGACGAGATGCCGCACGCCGACGATCCGCTCGTGGCGCCATCGATCGAGCAGTGCCTCGGTGCCGTCTGGCTCGCGCAACGGCACCCAGGCGACGACGCCGGCAACCTGCGCGTACCGCTGGGCCGCGCGGAGCATGTTCTCCGTGTCATCCACGTTGTCCGCCGCTTGCACGAGCACGACATCGGTCACTCCGACCACGGCCTGCTCGTCGGCAACGTCACCCACGTCGAACGTGCGGGAGATGCTCGGGACGTCGGCAAGCCACGGATACGCGGCTCGATCGGCCCGCCAGACGTGCATGTGCGCGTCGACGATCCCGTCTGTCGAGGGTCGGTCGGCGCGCGACGAGGCAGCCGTGGCGCTCACCTCGGCGAGGGCAGCCTGCCGGAGGCGAAGACCTCCTCGCTCCGCCGCATCGCCGTGTCGAGGTGGCGTCGCATCGCGTCTGCGGCTCGCGCTGGATCGCGGTCGGCGATCGCGTCGGCGATCGCGATGTGCTCCGAGCTCGTCGCAGCCGCCTGGTTGGCGTGGTAATAGAGCCGGTACATATGGAGGTGGCTGCGTAGTCGCGCGAGCGATTCGCGAAGCCACGGGTTGCCCCCGAGGGATGCGACGCTGTCGTGGAACCGGGCGTCGTAGAGCATGTCGAGACGGCTGACGGCGGCGCCGTCATGGGTCCCGGCGCCCCCGCTGCGGGCGAAGGTCTGGAGCGCGGAGGCATCGGCGGTCGATGCCCGCTCGGCAGCCGCTGCGGCCGCGGGAGGCTCGATCAGGAGCCGGAAGTCGATCAAGGCGCGGAGTTCCTCGCGGCTGATCAGGGGCGCCACCACGTACCCCCGCCTCGGTTCCTTGACGATCAGTCCCTCCGCCTCGATCCGAGCCAGCGCCTCTCGGATCGGCGTCGGTGACACCGTGAGGGTTCGTGCCAAGCCATCGATGTTGATCCGGGCGCCCGGACCCAGGCTGTGGTTCATGAGCATGTCGACGAGCACGTCGTGAACGTCGTCCGTCAGCACTGGTCGCTCGGTGAGTCGCCGAGCGGCCGCTGACGAGAGGTCGACTCCGTCCAGGTCAAGGTCTGTCACAGCATCTCCGCTCGCTCGAGCGGGCACAGTTCTAGCACATCGTGTTCGCCGTTTCCTATAGGCAATTTCCTATTGACTATCGGCGAAGCGTCGCCTACCGTGCGGTACCAGGGGCGCAGTGCAGGTTGGGCGGTTCCAGGGGGCGCAGTGCAGGTTGGCGACGTACAAGAACACGTGCCGCGGGTGAGTGATCGGCCGGCTACCGCCGCTCGACCGCTCGTCGCCCGGAACGCCGGCGGGCATCGAGGGCTGAAGGTGACCCTGGCGGCGTTGCGCATCGGCCCCGTCGCCATCCTCATCCTCCTCGCGGTCGTGCTGTCCCTTGCGTCGGATGTCTTTCTCTCGCTGGAGAACGTCGGCAACGTCCTCAAGCAGTCAGCGGTGGTGTCGGTCCTCGCACTGGGTCAGCTGCTCGTGATCCTCACGCGGGGTATCGACCTGTCGGTCGGTGCGAACATGTCCCTGAGCGCCGTGGTCGGCGCGATGGTCTGGCGGGACCACGGCTCGGCGATCCTGTCGGTGCTCGCTGCACTCGGCACGGCTGCCGCCGTCGGCCTCGTGAACGGTGTCGTCTACGTCAAGGGTCGGCTTCCGCACCCGTTCATTCCCACTCTCGCGATGCTCACCGCTGCGAGTGGACTGGCGCTCTACCTCTCCCACAGCCAGACGATCCAAGGTGTACCGCCGTTCGTGAACGAGATCGGTTCGGGAAGGATCGCCTGGATTCCCGGTGGTGGACCGGCCGGTTGGTTCCCGACGGCAACGATCGTCGTGGCCGTGGTGGGCGGCGCCGTCGTCCTCATCACGCGTGGTCTCGTGTGGGGCCGATGGATCTACGCGGTGGGCGGTAGCCCCGACGCTGCTCTTCGCACCGGGATTCCGGTGCCGTCGGTGCTCATCTCCGTGTACGCGACGTGCGGGCTCCTCGCCGGCGTCGCCGCGCTGCTGACGATGGGCAGAGGCAACGCCGGATCTCCCACGTCCGGCGCCCTCGCCGAACTGGACGCGATCGCCGCGGTGATCATCGGCGGTGCCAGCTTCCTCGGCGGCCGCGGCACTGTTCTGAACGCGATCACCGGCGCACTGATCATTGCCGTGATGCGCAACGGCTTCAACCTCCTCGGGCTCGATCCCAACTGGCAGTACATCGCGACCGGCGTCGTCATCGTGCTGGCCGTGGAGCTCGACGTCATCCGCGGGCACCTCGAGTCCAGGTTCCGCAGCATGCAGGCAGCGAGCGCTGGATGAGCAGTACCGCTTCCGGCCCGATTCTCGATGTGAAGGACGCGACGAAGCGGTTCGGCGCAGTCACTGCACTGGACGGCGTCACGTTTCAGGTGACGCGCGGGGAAGTGTTCGCCCTGCTCGGCGACAACGGTGCGGGCAAGTCGACCCTGATCAAGGCCATCAGCGGCGTCCTGCGCTTGGACTCGGGAACGATCGTCTTCGACGGGCACGACATCACCACGGCGAACGCCACGACCGCCCGGTCACGCGGGATCGAGACC
>DASZOG010000087.1:0-9662 GCA_035550895.1 Acidimicrobiales bacterium | reverse complement strand
GGTGCCGTCCCCGGCGTCGGTTACCTGATGACCAGGCAGGCCGCGCGAGCCGTGCTCTTCGTCGGCCTGGCGGCAGCGGGGGTGGTCGCCCTGATCGTCGCCAGTAGCCGAGCCGCGGCATTCTCCGCGTCAGCCGGCCTGGCACTGGAGCTGCTCACCGCGCTCGTCGTGGCCGCGCTGGCGTTCTTCATCCGATCCGAGTCCACGTCGGAGAAGTTCCGCACCGAGCTGTTCACCGTGATGCTGCTCATCGCATTGGCGCTCGTGTGCTCGGCGCTGCTCGGGTACCTGTTCGCCCCGCGGACCGGCCCCGACGATGCCGCCGACACGTGGGGCCGGCGGGCCGCGATCGCCGGCGTGATCTTCGTCGTGTTCGCCACTGCCCTGAAGATGCTGTACGCCACGACGGCGGAGAACGCAGTCACGAGCGGTGTGATCCGCTATCGGATCTCGATCCTCTGGTTCATCCTGTTCGCCATCTTCGGCACGTGGCTCCTGTTCCGGACGCAGTTCGGCAGCTGGATCTTCGCCGTCGGAGGCAACAAGGAAGCGGCGCGCTCCGAGGGCATCCCCGCGGCACGGACGAAGACGACGCTGTTCATGATCGTGTCCGGCGCGGCCTGGCTGTGCGGCATGCTCACCGCGTTCCGCCTGAACTCGGTGCAGTCGAACGTCGGCGACGGGGAGGAGTTCGAGTTCATCATCGCCGCCGTGGTCGGCGGCAACCTGCTAACCGGCGGTTATGGCTCCGCGGCCGGTGGCGCGATCGGTTCGCTGATCATGTCCATGTCGACACAGGGCATCCCGTTCTCGGGCTGGAACACGAACTGGCGCTATCTGTTCCTCGGCGTCATCCTGCTGCTGGCCGTCGCCGGGAACAACTGGGTCCGCACGAAGGCCGCCACGTCCCGGCGAGCCTGATCGAAGAGAGGCACGACGATGAGCGACGGCGCACCCCCCCTCCTCGAGGTCCGCAACCTTGGCAAGCACTACGGCAACGTCATCGCCCTGAAGGACATCACGACCACGGTCAACGCCGGCCAGGTGACGTGCGTGCTCGGCGACAACGGCGCCGGCAAGTCCACGTTCATCAAGATCCTCTCCGGCGTGCACCAGCCGAGCGAGGGCGAAGTGCTGCTCGACGGCGAGCCGGTGAACTTTGCCTCCCCGCGTGACGCCCTCGACCGGGGTATCGCCACCGTCTACCAGGACCTGGCGGTCGTCCCGCTGATGTCCGTGTGGCGCAACTTCTGGCTCGGCGACGAGCCGCGCAAGGGCATCTGGCCGATCCGCTGGATCGACATCCCGAAGGCGAAGCGGATCGCCAAGGAAGAACTGCTCAAGATGGGCATCGACATCCGCGACACCGAGCAGACGGTGGGCACGTTGTCCGGCGGCGAACGGCAGTCGGTGGCCATTGCGCGCGCCGCCTACTTCGGGGCCCGCGTGCTCATCCTCGACGAGCCGACGTCGGCGCTCGGCGTCAAGCAGTCCGGCGTCGTGCTCAAGTACGTCGTCGAAGCCGCCCGTCGAAACCTCGGCGTGATCTTCATCACGCACAACCCTCACCACGCGTATCCCGTCGGCGACCGGTTCCTGATCCTCAACCGCGGCCAATCGCTCGGCAACTATCCGAAGGAGGAGATCTCCCAGGAGGAGCTCACGGGACTGATGGCCGGCGGCTCGGAGCTGCGTGAGCTGCAGCACGAGTTGCAGGCCGAGCTCGCCAAGGCACGGTGAGTGGCCGGGGGCGCCAGTAGGAGGAACGCGCCGGTGAGTCCGGACCTCGAGCTGCTGACGGTCGGTCGGATCAGTGTCGACCTGTACGCCGAGCAGCTCGACGTGCCGCTGCGCGAGGTACGGACGTTCCGCAAGTCGGTCGGCGGTACGGCGACGAACGTGGCGGTCGCCGCGGCACGCCTCGGCCGCCGCGCTGCGGTGCTGACGAAGATCGGCGACGACCCGTTCGGGGACTACATCCGCTGGGCCTTGGCGGAAACGTTCGGCGTCGACACCCGCTTCGTGGGCGTCGACCCGGACCTGCGGACTCCGCTCGCCTTCGCCGAACTGGATCCGCCGGACGACCCGACGATCGTGTTCTACCGCGAGCCGAAGGCGCCCGACCTGAACCTGACGGCCGCCGACGTCGACCTCGACACCGTGACGTCCGTGCCCGTGCTGTGGGTGTCCGCCGGCGCCTTGTCCGCCGAACCGAGCCGCACGACGACGCAGCAGCTGCTCGCGGCGCGCCGCCGGCGCGAGCACACCGTGGTCGACCTCGACTGGCGGCCGCAGATGTGGGACGCACCGGCCAGCGCGACGCGTGAGCTCGAGCAGGCGTTGGCGCAGGCGACGCTCGCCATCGGCAACCGCGCCGAGTGCGAGATCGCCGTCGGCACGACGGACCCGGACACGGCAGCGGAGCGGCTGCTCGGCCGCGGCCTCACCGGTGCGATCGTCAAGCTCGGCGGCGACGGTGTCCTCGTCGCCACGGCCGACGGTCGCCGGGAGCTCGTCGCGCCGTTCCCCGTCGAGGTCGTGTGCGGCCTCGGCGCCGGTGACGCGTTCGGCGGCGCGCTGTGCCACGCGCTGCTGTCCGGGTGGGACCTGGCCCGCGCCGCCAGGCACGGCAATGCGGCCGGCGCGATCGTCGCCGGCCGGCTGATGTGCGCGGACGACATGCCGTACGCGCACGAGATCGACGCGCTGCTCACCGACCGAGAACCGACGGGTCTGCGTGCTGCTGACGGATGACCGCTGGGCGCAGCTGCTCGAGCAGCGGGCGACCGAGCCCGAGCTGGCGGCGACGCGCCTGCGCACCCGCCCGCGCCGTCCCCTCCTCACGGACGGGCGGCTGTTCGTCGTCGCCGCGGACCACACGGCCCGCGGCATGCTCGGCGTCGGCGGCGAGCCGTTCGCCATGGCCGGCCGGCGGCGGATGCTCGAGGCGCTGCTCGTCGCGCTGGAGCACCCGGAGGTCGACGGCGTCCTCGGCAGTGCCGACGTGCTCGAGGAGCTCGCCCTCCTCGAGGCGCTCGACGGGAAGCTCGCCTTCGGCACGATGAACCGCGGCGGGATCATCGGCGCCAGCTGGGAGCTCGACGACCGGATGACGGCCTACGACGCGACGGCGATCGGGGAGGGCGGGCTCGACGGCGGAAAGGTGCTGCTGCGCATCGCCGACGACGACGCCCGTACGGCGGCGACACTGGAGGCCTGCGCGGCTGCCGTGTCCGCGCTCGCCCGGCTGCGCCTGCCGATCATGGTCGAGCCGCTGCCGTACCACGTCGACGAGTCGGGGCGGGCGAAGCTGCTCGACGACGACGACCAGCTGCTGCGCGCCGTGGCCGTCGCCTCGGGTCTGGGGCACACCACGTCGTACACGTGGCTGAAGGTCCCGGCCGGGCGCGATGTGGCGCGCATGCTCGCCACGACCACGCTCCCTGCGCTCATTCTCGGTGGTGCGCCGGGGCCGGATCCCGACGCGACGTACCTCGCTTGGGAGCAGGCGATGCGCGTGCCGAACGTGCGCGGCCTCGTCGTCGGCCGGGCGCTCCTCTACCCGCCGGACGGCGACGTGGCCGGCGCCATCGAGCGGGCGGCCGCGATCGTGCGTCCCGCGCAGCGGAACGGTGGCGGTGGCTGAGTTCCATCGCCCCGCGGGAAGCCTCGCCGACGGCGCCGACCCGGTGCTCCTCACCCCGGAGCGTGCCGGGTGGACCTCCGCCGGGTTGCGCGTCCTGCGTCTCGCGGCCGGCGAGCAGCGCGCGATCGACACCGGCGACTCCGAGGTGGCCGTCTTGCCGCTGTCGATCACCGGTCTCCGCGTCGAGGCGGACGGCGAACGCTTCGAGCTCGCCGGGCGGGCGAGCGTCTTCGCTCGCGTCACGGACTTCGTGTACGGAGGCCGCGAGACGACGCTCACGCTCCACGCCGGCCCGGCCGGAGGCGAGGTCGCGCTCGCCGCGGCGCGATGCGGCCGCCGCCTCGCACCGCGGTACGGGCCGGCCGAGGACGTCGCGATCGAGGTCCGCGGCGCCGGGCCGGCGACCCGCCAGGTGACGAACTTCCTCAGCCCCGAGGCGTGGGGCCATGCTGACAAGCTGATGGCTGTCGAGCTGCTCACCCCGGACGGCAACTGGTCGTCCTACCCGCCGCACCGCCACGACGACTCACCTGAGTGCCCGGTGAACAACGAGGAGATCTACTACTTCCGCATCGGGCGGGCCGGCTCGACGGAGTACGACCCGGACGGGTTCGGCATGCACCGCCTGTACACGCCTGACGGGGTGATCGACGAGAACGCGGCCGTGCGCGACGGCGACGTGTTCCTCATCCCCCGCGGCTACCACGGGCCGTGCATCGCCGCCCCCGGTTACACGATGTACTACTTGAACGTCCTCGCCGGGCCAGGCGGCGAGCGGTCGATGGCCTTCTGCGATGACCCGGCCCACCACTGGGTCCGTGAATCGTGGAACGCGATGGCGCCCGATCCGCGCTGCCCGATGACCTCGGCGCGGGGAGTCCGCGACACGGAGAGTCTCGGCGATGGCTGAGCCGTTCCTCCTCTACGTCGATCGCGACCTGCCTCCCGGCGTGGTCGAGCTGGTCGCCGGGGACTGCGCGCTGTGCGGTCCCGCGGCCGAAGCGATGGCGACCGCGCACGGCGTCATCGCCGGCGCCAGCCGGTGGGACGGCGCGCGGCTGGACCAAGTCCCGAACGCCCGTGTGCTGTCTCGCAGCGGGATCGGCTACGACAGCGTCGACGTCGCCGCTGCGACGGAACGGGGGATCGTCGTCTGCATCGCGCCCGATGCGCCGACGGTCTCCACCGCGGAGCACTCCGTCGCGCTCCTCCTCGCGGCGGCGAAGCAGCTCGTACCGAACCAGCTCCGCCTGCGCGCGGGCAGCGGCGACTACTTCGCGGCGAACGGCGCCGTCGAGCTGGCCGGCCGTACCCTTGGCCTCGTCGGGTTCGGGCGCATCGCAAGCCGCGTGCACCGCGTCGCCGAGGCGCTCGACATGACGGTCATCGCCCACGACCCGTTCGTCAGCGCCGACGATGTCGCGTCCGGCGTGGAGCTCGTCTCGTTCGCCGAGCTGCTCGGGCGCGCCGACGTGATCTCCGTGCACGCACCGCTCACACCGGAGACCTACCACCTCTTCGACGCCGAGGCCTTCGCCGGGATGCGGCCGGGCGTGATCTTCGTCAACGCCGCGCGCGGCGGGCTCGTCGACCAGGACGCGCTGCTCGCGGCGCTCGAGTCCCGGCGGGTCGCCGGCGCGGCGCTCGACGTCACCGACCCCGAGCCGCTCCCTACCGACCACCCGTTGCTGAACCGCGCCGACGTGATCGTCACACCCCACGTCGCCTCGGCGACCGACGCCGGCAAGCTCCGCCTCTACCAGCACGCGATCGATAACGCCCGGGCCGTGCTGCGCGGCGAGACACCCTCACTCGTGGTCAATCCTGAAGCCCTCGGTTTGTTCGATCGCCGCGAACCGGGTCGCACGCGATGACCAGACGGGGGATCGGGCTCGCCGTGATCGGCTTCGGCTGGATGGGCCAGGCCCACAGCCGGTCGTACCTGCGCATCCCGACGTTGTTCCCCGAGCGGACGTACGACCCGCGCCTCGTCGTCTGCGCCGACAACGTCGAAGCCCGGTGCGCCGAGGCGGTCGACTCGTTCGGCTTCGCCGAGGCGACCGCCGACTGGCGGCGCGCCGTCGAGCACCCGGACGTCGACGTGGTCGTTGTCACCGCCCCGAACATGCTCCACGAGGAGCTCTGCGTCGCCGCTGCCGCTGCCGGCAAGCACGTGTTCTGCGAGAAGCCCGTCGGCGGCACGCCGGAGCAGACGCTGCGCGTCGCCGCCGCGGCGCGGCGGGCAGGGATCATCTCCGGTGTCGGGTACAACTACCGGTGGGTGCCGCTCGTGCTGCACGCCAAGGAGCTGATCGGCGCCGGCCGGCTGGGCGAGATCACGAACTACCGCGGCCGGTTCTTCACGATGTACGGCAGCGATCCGCTCGGGCTGCTGTCGTGGCGGTTCCTGCAGGACCAGGGCGGCTACGGCGTGTCGAGCGACATCCTCAGCCACGCGGTCGACCTGGCGACGTTCCTCGTCGGGCCGATCACGCGCCTCGTCGGCACGCAGGAGACGTTCATCCGCCAGCGCCCACTGCCGACCGGCGCGGGCGGCACGCACTACGCGCGCGGGCGCCCGGGTGATCCGCTGGGCGAGGTGACGAACGAGGACTACGCCGGCGCGCTCGTGCAGTTCGCCAACGGCGCCTGCGGCACGTTCGAAGCGTCACGCGCGATCATCGGCCCGGAAAGCCAGATGGCCTTCGAGGTCTACGGAACGAGGGGCTCGATCGGGTGGAACCTGGAGAATCTCAACGAGCTCCGGGTGAACCTGACGGACGACGAGGGTCGGGCGCCGCGGGGGTACACGACCGTGTTCGGCGGCGACCGCTACCCGTACCACGGCCACTTCGTGCCGGGTGACGCGAACAGCATCGGGTTCGAGGACGTGATCACGATCGAGGACTACGCGTTCCTCAGCTCCGTCGCCGCCGGCACACCGCACGCACCGGGGTTCGAGGAAGCGGTGGACTACGTCAGCTTCCAGGCCGCGTGGGCCCGCTCGTGCGACACGGGTCGGTGGGAGGACGTCGTCCGCCTGGAAGCCGCCAGGGAGGAGGAGCGTCGATGAAGACCGTTCGCTGCACCACAGCCGAGGCGATCGTCCGTTATCTCGTCGCGCAGCGGATCGAGATCGACGGCGTCCTGCAACCGCTGTTCTCCGGAGCGTTCGCCATCTTCGGGCACGGCAATGTGACCTGCCTCGGGCCGGCCCTCGACGACGTGAAGGACGTCTTCCCCACGTGGCGCGGCCAGAACGAGCAGGGTATGGCGCTCGCCGCGATCGCGTTCGCCAAGGCGAAGCGCCGCCGCCAGATCATGGTCGCCACCAGCTCGATCGGCCCCGGGGCGACGAACATGGTCACGGCCGCCGCGGTCGCCCATGCGAACCGCCTCCCGGTGCTCCTGCTGTCCGGCGACACGTTCGCCAGCCGCATCCCCGACCCCGTGCTGCAGCAGGTCGAGCACTTCGACGACCCATCGCTGACCGTCAACGACGCGTTCAAGCCGGTGACCCGGTACTGGGACCGCATCGTCACGCCGGCGCAGGTCACCCACTCGCTGCCCCACGCCGTCGCGACGATGCTCGACCCTGCGACCTGCGGCCCGGCCTTCCTCGGCCTCCCCCAGGACGTCCAGGGCGAGGCGTACGACTTTCCGGAGCGGTTCTTCGCGCCGGCCGTGCACGAGATCCCCCGCCCGCGGCCCGACCGCGGCCAGTTGGCGCGGGCGTCGGCGGCCCTGCGTGACGCGGCGAAGCCGCTGATCATCGCCGGCGGCGGCATTCACTACTCCTTCGCCGAGGAGCAACTGCGGACGTTCGCCGAGACGCACAACATCCCCGTCGTCGAGACGGTCGCCGGCAAGGCCAGCCTGCTCGCCGCCCACCCGCTGAACGCGGGCCCGATCGGGGTGACCGGCTGCACGTCGGCCAACGCGCTGGCCGGCGAGGCAGACGTCGTGCTTGCCGTCGGCACCCGGCTGCAGGACTTCACGACAGGTTCGTGGACCGTGTTCCGCAACGAGGCGGTGCGCTTCATCGGGCTGAACACGGCGACGTTCGACGCGGTGAAGCACCTCGCCCTGCCCCTCGTCGCGGATGCGCGCGAGGGCCTCGCCGAGCTCACCGCGGCCGTCGGCGGGTACCGCGCCGCAGACAACTGGTCCGAGCTGGCCGCCGCCGAGACCGCCGAGTACCACCGCTACATCGACAAGATCGCCAGCCCGACCGCGCCGGCGAAGGAGGAGCGCCCGACCTACGCGCAGGTCATCGGGGCCATCGACCGGCTCGCGGAACCGAGCGACTACGCCCTGTCGGCGGCCGGCGGGTTCCCCGGCGAGCTGAACAACGGGTGGCGGGCGAAGGGGCTGAACAGCTTCGACTCGGAGTACGGCTACTCGTGCATGGGCTACGAGATCTCGGGAGGGTGGGGAGCGAAGATGGCGCTGCCCGACCGCGAGGTGATCGTCTTCGTCGGCGACGGCTCGTACCTGATGATGAACAGCGACCTGTACAGCTCCGTGCTGTCCGGGCACAAGCTGATCGTCCTCGTCTGCGACAACGGCGGCTTCGCGGTCATCAACCGCTTGCAGGTGAGCCAGGGCGGCGCGCCGTTCAACAACCTCATCGCGGACGCCAAGGTGGCGGAGGTCGTCGACGTGGACTTCGCCGCGCACGCCGCGGCGATGGGCTGCCGCGCCGAGACCGTGACGTCGATCCCCGAGCTCGAGGCTGCGTTCCAACGGGCCCGCACCGCGGACCGCACGACCGTCATCGCGATCAAGGTCTCGGCGTACGACTGGACCGAGGGCGGGTCGTTCTGGGAGGTCGGGGTGCCGGAGGTCAGCGATCGGGCCTCGATCCGCGAGGCGCGTCAGGCGCTCGACGCGGGCAAGGCCGAGCAGCGGGTCGGCTGGTGAACGCCGTGCGGGCGGAGAACGCACCGATCGGCCTCGACGGCAAGGTCGTCGTCGTCACCGGCGGGACGCAAGGCCTCGGGGCGGCGACCGCCCGAATGGCGGCGGACCGCGGCGCGGCGGGCGTGGTCGTTGTCGGCCGCGACGCAGTCAGAGGCGAGCAGGTCGCCGGCGCGCTGGAGAAGGAGTCCGGCACCGAAGCGCTGTTCGTCGCGGTCGACCTCGGCGATGCCGACGCGGCCGAGCGGGTGATGGCCGCCGTCGACGGCCGCTTCGGCGTCGTCCACGGTCTCGTCAACGCCGCCGCGGAGACCGACCGCGGCAGCGTGTGGGACACGACGGCCGCGCTCGTCGACCGGCTGCTGGCCGTCAACGTCCGCGCGCCGATGCTGCTGATGCAAGGCGCCGCCCGACTGATGAAGCGGGAAGGCATCGCGGGCTCGATCGTGAACGTCGGCAGCGTGGCCGGCTACGGGGGAGAGGTCTTCCTCCTGCCGTACGCGACGTCGAAGGGCGCGCTGCACGCGATGACGCGCAACGCGGCGTTCGCCCTGATGCGTGACCGGATCCGCGTCAACCTGCTCAACCCGGGATGGATGGACACGCCCGCCGAGGACGCGATCCAGCGCCGGTACCACGGCGCGGATGACGGCTGGTTGGAGGAGGCCGAGGCGCGCCAGCCGTTCGGCCGGTTGCTCGACCCGGCGGAGGTAGCCCGCGGGATCTGCTTCCTGCTCTCGGACGAGTCGGGGATGATGACCGGCGCCTGTCTCGACTTCGACCAGTCCGTGGTCGGCGCTGGTCCAGGCCCGAAGGCCACTCCCCTCGACGTCTGGGGTCTCGACGCGGTTCAGGACGCCGTCAAGGCGAAGCCGTAGGGCAGCTCGAGCCGGCTGGCGCGCAGGAGCTCCTCGTCGGCGAGCAGCTCCCGCGTCGGGCCGTCGGCGACGATCATCCCGCCGTCGAGGATCAGCGAACGCGGGCAGAGCTGCAACGCGTACGGCAGGTCGTGGGTGACGACGATCGTCGTCAGGCCCAGATCGAGGACGAGCTCGGCGAACTCGCGCCGGCTGGCGGGATCGAGATTCGCGGATGG
>DASZOG010000086.1:0-5956 GCA_035550895.1 Acidimicrobiales bacterium | reverse complement strand
GCCGGCTCCCCCGGTGACCGTGGCTCCAGGTCCATCCGGTCCGCTCCCGACTGCTGCCCCCCCGGCTGCCCAGACCTCGACGTTCAGCTGCGCCGGCGGCTCCGTCACGGTGCTCTGGTCCGCCTCCGCGCTCGAGCTGCTCGGCGTGTCGCCGGCGGCCGGGTTCTCGGTGGAGGACCAAGAGGCGCGATCTGACCGCATCGACGTGCGCTTCGCCAGCAGTAGCGGAGGCGGCGACAGCGGCGAGCACGGTGGCGGTGAGGAGGGTAATAGCGGCTCGGGTGGCGGCGACGACAGCGGCGATCACGGCAGCGGCGGCGGCGAGGCGCAGGCAGACGAGGGACAGCGCAGCGAGCTGCGGCTACGGCTGCGCGCCGGGCAGCCCGTCCTCGACTGTCGCGAGTGACCAAACCCGACTGCCCGGCCAGGCGTGTTCAGGTCATGGCTCTGTCCTTCATCTCACACCGCACCCGTGTCCTCGCCGTCGTGGGGTCGACTGTCGTGGTCGTCGGCGGCCTCAGCGGTCTGGCGCTCGCCGACGGTGGCGACCGCCCGTCGACCGGGCGCAGCGACGACGCGACGACCGTCCCGGTGGTCACCGTTCCGACGACGACCCGGGCCACGACTCCGGCGACGACCGCCACCACGGTTGCCCCCGTCACCGTGCCGCCCACTCTGGCCGCGCTCCCCGCTGTCACGGCGCCCGGCGTCACCTCTCCGGACGGGACGTTCCCCGATGACTCCGTGCCGGACGACTCGGCGCCCGACGTCTCCGCCCCAGGCGGGACGGCGCCGGGAGTGTCCGCCCCGGGCGGCACGGCGCCAGGCGGAACGGCGCCCGGCAGGGACGACGACCGCGGTGGCCACGGCAACGACGACGGCGATGGCGACGGCCGTGGCGGCGATCGCGACAACGGCAGCCGCGGCAGCGACGACGGTCACCACGACGACGACAGCGGCCGGGGCAGCCACGACGACCACGACGACGACCGTGGCGGCGACGACCACGACGACCACGACGACCACGACGACAACAGCGGTCGCAGCGGCGACGACGACTGACCCGGTTCCTGTCACGGACTGTTGCGTCACACGCAGGATGCCGTGACGAGAACGCTGTGGACGGGCCCCTCTCAGCGCGGCCCGGCGCGAGGGGGAAGGCGCGGAAGGCGCTAGGCGTCGGTGGGGGCGCCGTCGGTCTGGTCGAGGACGCCCCCTTGGGCGTACCGGCCGGCGGCGCTGACCTGGGCGATGCTGCCGGCCTCGAGGGTGTTGATCGCCTCCTGCGCGGAGGCGTCGGCGTCGAGGCCCGTCGGGAACGCAAGCGCGTAGAGCGTGAGCAGGTAGCGATGCTCGCCCTCGGACGGGCACGGCCCGCCGTAGCCGGGATCGCCGAAATCGTTGGCCTGCGACACGGCCCCTGGGGGGAGCATCCCGCCGACGATCGACGTGGTGCCAGCCGGGATGCCCGTCACGACCCAGTGCACGAATCCCTGCGCGTCGAGATCGATGAAAGCCAGGCCGAGCTCGGTCGCCTCGGGCGGTGAGCCGCTCCAGCTGACGTCGGGCGCGACGCCGAAGCCCTCACACGTGTAGCCGATGTCGATCACGCCCTCGTCGGGCCAGGGAAGCTGCACCGCGAGCTGCGCCTCACCGACGACCGGTGCAGCAGTGGTCGGGCCCGTGCCCGGCGCCACCACGAACGTGGTCGTGGTGGGCACCGCAGGCGCGGTCGTCGCCGCGGTGGTCAGCACGCTCTGGTTCTGATCGCTCGTCGGCGGCCGCGAGAACTCACGGCCGTCGCCCGTGTCGCACGCCACGAGCGCGACGACGCCTGAGCAGGCGACGGCAACGAGGGCTCCGAGCGCGCGCACGGCGGGCGATGGTAGGTGGAGCAGGGTCGACCGGAACGGTCACCCAGTGATGGCGCGCCGGCTACTGCGTGCGCACCCCACCCCGCTCACGTGCCGCTCACGTGCCGGTCAGGTGCCGGTGGGCGGTGGTGGGAGCTGGCCGGGATCGTGCGCCGTGCCCGTCCGGGCCTGCTCGACATCGCGGTCGCCGCTCGCGCCGTTCGTGTCCTTGAACAGCTCGGCGACGCCTGCCAGCTGGCCCATCAGGCTGCCGGCGTCTCCGCCGGGGAGGAAGATCTTCGTCGCCTGCCCGTCGGCCACCTTGCCCAGCGCCTCGAGGTACTTGATGGCGATCAGGTCCGGCGTCGGATCGCCTTCGTGGATCGCGCCGTACACGAACTTGATCGCCTCGGACTGGCCGCGGGCGACCGCTTCCTGGCGGTACCGCTCCGCGTCGGCCAGGGCGCGGGTCGCCTCCGCCTCACCTTGTGCCGTGAGCACCTGCGACTCGCGGTTCGCCTGGGCGCGGAGGATCGCCGCCTGCCGCTCGCCGTCGGCGCGCGTGATCGCGGCCTGCCGGTCGCCGTCGGCCGTCGTCACCGCGGCGCGCCGCTGGCGCTCGGCCTTCATCTGCTCGTGCATCGAGTTCATCACGTCGGCCGGTGGATCGATGCGCTGGATCTCGACCCGCTTGACGCGCACACCCCACGCGTCGGTGGCGTCGTCGAGGATCTCGCGCAGGTGCATGTTGATCGTGTCGCGGCTGGTGAGCGCCTCGTCGAGCTGCATGTCACCGATCAGGTTGCGCAGGTTCGTCTGGGCCAGCTTCGTGATCGCCAGCATGAAGTTGGCCACGTTGTAGACGAGGCGCTGCGGATCGGTCGGCTCGTAGTACACGACCGCGTCCACGGAGACGACGACGTTGTCCTTCGTGATCACTTCCTGCGGCGGGACGTCGACGACCTGCTCGCGCATGTCGACGATCCGGACCTTGTCGATCAGGGGAACGATGAGCCGCAGACCCGGATCGACCGTCTGCTTGTAGCGGCCGAGCCGCTCGACCACGCCCCGCTCGAACGGACGCACGATGCGCACGCCGAGCAGCACCCAGACGAGCAGCAGGACGAAGATCGCCACCAGCACGATGACGCCGGCCATCAGGTTCCCTCCTCCAGCACCTGGCCGTCGAGCGCCGGTGAGCTCACCGGATGCACGACGACGCGCGTGCCGCGCACTTCGACGATGCGCACGACGGCGCCCGCCGCGATCGCACTGCCGTCGAGGCTCTGCGCGCGCCAGTCCTCGCGCCCGACGCGCACCAGCCCCGACCCGTCAGGGCCGGCGCCGATGTCCTGCAGCACCGATCCGGGCTGGCCGATCAGGCGCCGGGCACCGATGCCGTCCTGGGAGTCGTTGGCGTCGAACCGCCGCCGCAGCGGGTACAGCGCGGCGAGCGAGAGGATGGACACACCGACGAACAGCACCCACTGCAGGAACAGGTTCGCTCCGGCGAAGGCGCCGATGCAGGCGGCCAGCGCCCCGACGGCGAACGGCAGCAGGAAGAAGGACCCGGCGACGGCCATCTCGCCGACGGTGAACACCACGGCGGCGACCATCCAAACCCACCGCCAGGCCTCTTCGTCCATAGCGAACGTCACGCTATCGCCCCGGAGCATTCGCGCCGTCGTCGGTAGGTTGGAGCGCGTGGTCCTGCCCGACGCCTGCTTGCTGACCGTCCACGCCCACCCCGACGACGAGGCCTCGAAGGGTGCTCCGACCGTCGCCCGTTACGCCCGCGAGGGTGTGCGCACGGTGCTCGTCTGCGCGACCGGCGGCGAGGAAGGCGATGTCCAGAACGAGGCGCTGCGTGCGCCCGGCGGTCCGTTCCACGGCCTCACCCCGGAGGAGGAGAAGGCGAAGCTGGCCGAGCTGCGCCCGGCCGAGCTCGCTCGCTCGGCGGAGGTGATCGGCTTCTCCGAGGTGGTCATGCTCGGCTACCGCGACTCGGGGATGCCCGACACGCCGGCGAACACCGACCCGGCGGCGTTCGCCAGCGCCGACATCGACGCGTCGACCGGCAGGCTCGTCGCCGTCATCCGCCGGACGCGGCCCCAGGTGGTGCTGACGTACAACGACGACCAGCAGGGCTACCCGCACCCGGATCACCTTCGCGTGCACGACATCTCGGTGCTCGCGTTCGACCGCGCCGGGGATGCGGCGTGGTACCCGGAGGCCGGCGAGCCATGGCAGCCGAGCAAGCTGTACTACACGGTGTGGAGCCGCGCCCGGCTGCGCGCCGTCCACGAGGCGCTGCTCCACCTGCGCAGCGAGTCACCGTTCGACGAGGCCTGGTTCGAGCGCCCCGATCACGACCACCGGATCACGACGAAGATCGATGTGCGGGACTACCTGTGGGCGCGGTCGGAGTCGCTGCGCGCCCACGCCACGCAGATCGACCCGAACGAGGCGTTCTGGTTCGGGTTGACCGACGACGAGCTGGCCGAGACCTACCCGTACGACGACTGGATCCTCGCCCGTTCGATCGTCGGCCCCGTCCCGCCGCCGGAGATCGAGGACGACCTGTTCGCCGGGATCGCGGCCGAGGCCCGCGCGTGACGACGGTCCGCGCGCATGTGGTCCTCGGCAAGAAGGACGAGCGCGTCGCCGGGCCGCCCGACGCCGACATCGTCGTCACCGTGCCGCTGGCGGACGCCGAGCTCGACCCGGCCGTCGCCTACATGCGCGGCAAGCTGAAGGCGGTCGGCCACACGGGGATGCTCTTCGACGCGCTGCGCTCGGGCGAGGTCGCCCGCGCCGTGCAGGAAGCGGCCGCTCAAGCCTGAGCCGCCCAGCCGTCGATCAGGCGGCGGGCGATGGAGATCGGCGGGGGGATGGACGGGAGCGCGTCACGGTGGAACCACTGCGCGTCGGCGATCTCCCGCGGATCGATCTCGATCTCGCCGGCGACCCACTCCGCGGTGAACCCGATCATCAGCGAGTGCGGGAACGGCCAGGGCTGGCTGGCGACGTAACGTGGCTCGCCGACCTCGACGCCGACCTCCTCACGGATCTCCCGCCGCACTGCCTGCTCGAGCGTTTCGCCGGGCTCCACGAAGCCGGCGATGCACGAGTACATCGGCAACGCGAACTGGACGCCGCGCGCCAGGAGCACCTCGTCGCCGCGGTGCACGACGGTGATCACCGCCGGAGCGAGCCGGGGGAACGCCAGCAGCTCGCAGTCGGCGCAGGTCATCGCCCGCTCGCCCGCGGCAGGCTTCGTCTCCGCTCCGCAGCGTCCGCAGTAGCGGTGGGTGCGCGCCCACTCGACCAGCTGTACTGCCCGGCCGGCGAGGATCCAGTCCGCGTCGGGCACCTGGCCCCACAGCCGGCGCAGGTCGACGAACTCGATGTCGGCGGCGTCCGGCGCGGGATCGGCAGGCTCGAGGTCGGCGGCCCAGCAGGCGACCGTCCCTTGCATGCCGACGAAGTGCACGGGCGGCTCTCCCGGCGGCGGCCCCTGGCTCAGCGCGATGCCGCCGCGGCCGACCCAGAACCAGCGCGTGTCGCTGATCGCCGGCGTGTCCGGTGGCAGCAGGAGCGGGACGAACAGCGCGTCGCCGTCTCCGGCCAGCCGGGATGTCTCACGCCGCTGCGTCATCGCCCGGATACTGCCGTATGCAGCGGACGATTGCCCGCTCCTGACGTCGCCGCTGGGCGCTCTGTCGTCACTCGTTTGACCGGGTCTGGTGCCCCGGCAGGCAACCTTCGCCCCGTTCCCGCCGGCCAGCGACGCCGATCGCGGCGTCCGCCTCCTCACCAAGTGCGCTGCGGCAATTGGCTCGTCTGCGTCCTCGCGCTCGACGCCGCTGACTCGGCGGTCGAGGGGCCACGGATGCCTGACGGGGCACTAGGTTCCGCGCCGTGGGAATCGTCGACCCGCAGGGCGAGGACCGCGACCCGGTGCTTCCGGCGGCCGAAGGGGACGACCACGATCCGCTCGAGCTGCCCGACGAGGACCAGTTGATCTACGACCTCGCCGGGTGGTCGCTCGGGCTCCGTGCCGCTGCCGTCGAGGCGCTGGCCGAGGCCGGGATCCCGCACGC
>DASZOG010000085.1:0-2396 GCA_035550895.1 Acidimicrobiales bacterium | reverse complement strand
CAGGTACGGCGGACGGATGGTGAGGGAGGCGCGCCATGACTGAGCCGGTGTTCGTTGTGGACGGGGTCCGGACGCCGATCGGCAAGATCGGCGGTGGCTTGGCGGGGGTCCGCCCTGACGATCTGGCGGCGGGCGTGCTGTCGTCGCTCGTCGCCCGCCATCCCGGGCTCGACCCGAGCGCGATCGACGACGTGTACATCGGCAACGGCAACGGCGCCGGTGAGGAGAACCGCAACGTCGGGCGGATGGCGCTGCTGCTCGCCGGGCTGCCCACGTCCGTGCCCGGCGCGACGACGAACCGGCTGTGCGGCTCCGGGCTCGAGGCGGTCGTGCAGGCGAGCCGGGCGATCGCCGTCGGCGACGCCGACGTGTGCCTCGCCGGCGGCGTCGAGTCGATGAGCCGGGCGCCGTGGGTCGTACAGAAGCCGGAGGCGGCGTACGTCCGCACCGACCAGGTGATGCACTCGACGACGCTCGGGTGGCGGATGGTCAACCCGCGCCACCCCAAGCAGTGGACGGTGCCGCTTGGTGAGGGGGCGGAGATCCTCGCCGACGAGCTCCAGATCTCCCGCCCGGTGCAGGACGCGTTCGCCATGGCCAGCCACCAGAAAGCGGCGGCGGCGTGGCGCGCGGGGCGCTTCGCGGACGAGGTCGTGCCCGTCGACGGCGTCGACCTGGCGACCGACGAGTGCGTCCGGCCGGATGTCAACCAGGCGGCGCTGGCTCGGCTGAAGCCCGTGTTCCGCACCGAGGGGACGGTCACCGCCGGCAACGCGTCACCGATGAACGACGGGGCTGCCGCCTTGCTGCTGGCCTCGGAGCGCGGCGTGCAGGCCACCGGCGCGGAGCCGTTGGCGCAGATCGTCGCTCGCGCCGCGGCGGGCGTCGAGCCGCACCGCTACGGGATCGGGCCTGTGCCCGCGGCCGAGGTCGCGCTGAAGCGGGCGGGTATCGGGTGGGGTGACCTCGCCGTCGTCGAGCTGAACGAGGCGTTCGCCGCGCAAGCCCTCGCCTGCCTCGCCTCGTGGCCTGAGCTGAACCGCAGCATCGTCAACCCGAACGGTGGGGCGATCGCGCTCGGCCACCCGATCGGCTGCTCCGGGGCGCGCATCCTGACGACGCTGGTGCACGAGTTGCGCCGGCGCGGCGGCGGCTACGGGTTGGCGACGATGTGCATCGGCGTCGGCCAGGGCATCGCCGTGGTCGTGAGGGCGGGATGAAGGTGTCCGTGCAGACGCAGACAACCGGGCCGGCCGCGCCGGCCCACGAACAAGGGGGAAGGACATGACCGAAGAAGTGGGCCGCGCGCTCAGCCGGCGCAGGTTCCTTGGAGGCGTCGTCGCGTTCGGCGTCGGCGGCTCGGCGCTCGGCGCCTGCGGCGACGACGACGACGGCGGCACGACCGCCGACACCGCGGCACCCGGCACGACGTCCGGCGGCACCGCGGCGCCGGGCACCACAGCCGGTGGCACCGCCGCCCCGGGCACCACCGGTGCTGGCGGTGGTGGGGTGACGGGCGGAGGGGGTGGCGACGGCACGATCACGATCGGCTACGTCACGCCGCAGACCGGCCCGCTGGCGCCGTTCGGCGAGGCGGACGCGTTCGTGCTCGGCGCGCTCCGCGAGTTCCTCGCCGACGGGTTGATGATCCAGGGGCAGAGCTACGCCGTGGAGATCATCGACCGTGACTCGGAGTCCAACTCGAACACCGCGTCGCAGGCCGCCCAGGAGCTGATCAACGAGGGTGTCCAGCTGATGCTCGTCGCGCAGACGCCGGACACGACCGTGCCGGTCGTCCAGGCGGCGACGAACAACGAGATCCCGGTTCTGTCGAACAACGCGCCGTGGCAGCCGCACTACCTGGGCATCGGCGGTGAGCTCGGGCCGGACGTCGAGCCGCCCGTCGCTTCGGAGTGGAACTGGCACTTCTTCTGGGGCCTGGAGGACGTGATCGAGGTCTTCACGGCGATGTGGGCCGACGTCGCGCCCGGAGGGGTCGTCGGCGCGCTGTGGCCGAACGACCCGGACGGCAACGCGTGGGGCGATCCGAACGTCGGGTTCCCGCCGGCGCTCGAGGCCGCAGGGTTCACGTTGGTCGACCCCGGCCGGTTCCCGCTCGGGGGTAGCGACTACTCGGCGCAGATCAGCGCGTTCAAGGAAGGTGGCGTGGAGATCGTCACCGGCGTGCTGCCTCCGCCCGACTTCGCCAACTTCTGGGCGCAGGCGCAGCAGCAGGACCTGCGCCCGATCGCGGTGACGGTCGGGAAGGGTCTGCTGTTCCCGAGCGCGGTCGAGTCGTACCCGCAGGGCGAGGGCCTCAGCTCCGAGATCTGGTGGACGAACCGCCACCCGTTCACGTCCTCGCTCACCGGCCAGTCGGCCGCCGACCTGGCCGC
>DASZOG010000084.1:0-4691 GCA_035550895.1 Acidimicrobiales bacterium | reverse complement strand
TCTTCGATCTCCAGCGGCGGTTCCTGCACGTCATCGCCGCCGGTGTCGGCGCACACGACGAACTCTTCGAGCCGATGCTCCGCCACGGCCCGACGCTGACGCGGGCCATCCACTACCCGGCGATGGACCTCGCGCCGAGCGAACAGCACGTATGGGCCGGCAGCCACGGCGACATCAACCTGATCACTGCCCTCCCACGGGCGACGGCGGCGGGCCTGCAGGTCCTGACCGGCGAGGGTTGGATCGATGCCGTCGCGCCAGAAGGACGGGTCATCGTCAACACCGGGATGATGCTGGAACAGCTGACGAACGGCGTCATCCCGACCGGCATCCACCGGGTCGTCGCCTCCCCGGACGAGCCCGGCGACCGCTACAGCGTGGTGCAGTTCTGCCATCCCACGCCGTGGACGATCCTGGCGCCGCTGCCGAGCTGCGTGAACGAGGCCCATCCGCAGCGGTATGGGGCGATGGAGGCCGGGGACAAGCTCGACGAGGTGCTGTGGGAGATCAACCTCGTCGAGGACGGCCGCCGGGTCGAGGGCACGTGACCCTCACCGCAGGCGGCGGAGGATCTCGTCGACCACGGCGAGGTCCGTGGCCGGGTGGAGGAAGACGAGGCGGCCGACGGGTTCGCCCTTCCACCGCGTCGGCGTGACGAACGCGACGCCGTCGGCGAGCAGGCCGCGCGACCACGCGACCCAGTCGTCCGCCGTCCACCCGTGACGGCGGAACAGCACGACGGAGAGCTCCGGCTCCGTGACGAGCTCGACCGGCGGCCCACTGGCCCGGATCCGCTCCGCGGTCTCGCGGGCGAGCTCCAAGCCGCGTCCGATCGCCGCGGCGTACGCGGCAGTGCCGTGCACGGCGAGGCTGAACCAGACTGGCAGGCCGCGCGCGCGGCGGGTGAGGTGGAACGCGTGATCCGCCGGGTTCAGGTCTTCGCCGTCACCGTCCGTGTGGAGCACGTCGAGGTAGGCCGCGCGTTGCGTGTGGACGGCGCGGGCGAGCTCGGGCCGGCGGTAGACCAGCGCACAGCAGTCGAGCGGGCCGTACAGCCACTTGTGCGGGTCGACGATCAGGGAGTCCGTGGCTTCGATCCCGGCGAAGCGAGACCGCACAGATTCCACCAGCAGGGCAGCCGCGCCGTAGGCACCATCGACGTGCATCCACCATCCGCGCGCCGTGCACACGGCCGCGACCTCGTCCAACGCGTCGACGACGCCGGCGTTCGTCGAGCCCGCCGACGCGACGACGGCGCACACACCAGGCGCGTCGACTGCGGCGACGGCGTCGCCGCGCAGTCGCCCGTCCTCGCCCGTCGGGACGATCACGGCCTCCATGCCGAGCAGGGCGAGCGCGTTGGCGACCGAGGAGTGTGCGGTGTCGGCGACCACGGCCCGCCGTGACCCTCGTCCGGCTGGGTACGTGTCGCGGGCGACGGCGAGCGCCGACAGGTTCCCCGCGGAACCGCCGCTGACGAAGCAACCGCCCGCCGTGGCGGGCAGCCCGGCCAGATCCGCGAGGAAGCGGAGCACCTCGTTCTCGGCGTGTACTGCACCGGCGGCCTCGAGCCAGGACTCACCGGAGAAGGTGCACGCGGACACGACGGCGTCGAACAGGACCGACACCGTGGTCGGCGCTGCTGGGATGAATGCCAGGAAGCGCGGCGAGTCGAGCCCGACCGTCGCCGGGACAACCACGTCGCGGAAGCGGACGAACGCCTCGGCTGCCCCGAGACCGGCAGGCGTGATCGTCACGCCGAGCCGCTCGCGCAGCGCCGCCGGTGTGGCTGTCGCCCCGAGCGGTGCGCCGGCGCGCAGGCGCGCTTCCACGAACGCCGCGCACTCGTCCGCGACCTGGCGCGCGACCGCGTCGAACCGGTGCACAGCCGCGGCTCAGCCGCGGCGCGGTGGCCGGATGCCGCGGAACTCCCAGTCGCCTCCGAGCGCCGTGGACAGGACCTCCTCCGACTCGCTCGGCTGCGCGCCGAAGTCCTCGGCGATCGGCGCCGGGCCCTCGACCACCGTGTTCGTCAGAGCGCCGAGGCCTTCGACCTCGACGGTGACCACGTCACCCGGCTGCACGGGACGGCTGTTCGCCGGCGTCCCGGTGAACACCAGATCGCCGGGCAGGAGGGTGATGTTCCGCGCCAGGTCGGCGACGAGGTAATGCATGTCCCAGGTCATCTCGTCGGTCGAGCCGTCCTGGCGCACGTCGCCGTTGACGAGAGTGCGGATCTGCTTGCCGTGGAAGTCCCAGTCGGTCACCAGGCCGGGTCCGACCGGGCAGAGCGTGTCGCTGCCCTTGACGCGCAGCATCGAGCCGGCGTCGGTGTCACGGAAGTCGTGCAAACCGAAGTCGTTACCGATCGTGAACCCGGCGATGTAGTCGCCGACCGAATCGGGCGTGACGTTACGGCAGGCCCGGCTGATGACGACGACGACCTCGCCCTCGTAGTTCAGCCACCTGCACCGCCGGGGTCGCACGACCTGGCCGCGGTGGCCGTTCAACGACGAGACCGGCTTCTGGAAATACGTCGGCGCCGGTGGCAGGCGGCCCTGGAACTCCTTCACCCGGCTGACGTGGTTCAGGTGGACGCAGAGGATCTTCGACGGCTCACTCGGCGGCAGGTGGATCGCGTCGTCCGCCTTGACCCGGCGGCCGTCGCCCGCCACGAGCTCGTCGCCGTCGACCGTGACAGGCGTGACGGCGCCGTCGAGCAGGATGCGGCGGTACTCGGCCATCGTGGAGCCTCCCGAACCTTGAATCGTTTGGACCCAAACCATACGCTCGCCCCTGTGGGCGGAGCGACGCCGAGCGTAGGTCCGCCGTGACGGGCGCCGAGGTGCTCGACGTGGACCTCGGCCCCGCCGACGCCGACATCGTCGATCCGGACACGTACGTGCAGGGCGTCCCGCACGCCACGTTCCGGCGGATGCGTACCGAGCAGCCCGTCGCCTGGTGCGCGGAGCACGACGGCGGGCGCGGGTTCTGGGCCGTCACGCGCTACGCCGACCTGCTGACCGTCAGCCGCGACGTCGAGACATTCTCGTCGGCGCAGGGCATCCGCCTCGAGGAGATGTCCCCCGAGGAGACCGAGGCCCGGCGGACGATGATGGAGCTCGATCCGCCGGAACACACGCGTTACCGGCGGCTGGTGTCGAAGCCGTTCAGCCGCCGGGAGGTCTACGCCTACGAGCAGGCGATCCGCCTTTTGGCGCGCGCCGTGGTCGAGGACGCGCTGACGGAGACACGGTTCGACTTCGTCGAGAGGATCGCCAAGCAGCTGCCTATGCGGATGCTCGGGCGACTGCTCGGCGTGCCCGACGCGGACGGCGATTGGCTCGTCGAGCGCGGCGACGCGCTGCTCGGCAACACCGACCCCGAGTTCACGGAGCACCCCGTCGGTCTCGTCGACACCGACGAGTTCCGGCTGCTGCCGTTCCGCAGCCCGGCCGGCCTCGAGCTGTTCCACTACGCCCAGGACCAGGCCCGGTTCCGGCGGGAGCACCCGACCGACGACGTCATCTCCGACCTGCTCCGCCCGATGGTCGACGGCGAGCTGCTCTCCGACCACGAGTTCAACAACTTCTTCACGCTCCTCGTCGCCGCGGGGAACGACACGACCCGCTACACGATGACCGCCGGGATCAAGGCGTTGATCGAGCACCCGGACCAGCTCGCCGAGCTGCGCGACTCGGTCGGCCGCGACCCGCAGGTGATGGAGCGGGCCGTGGAGGAGATCCTCCGCTGGGGAACGGTGACGATGCACTTCCGCCGCACCGCCACCCGCGAGACGATGCTCGCCGACCAACGCATCGCCGCCGGCGACAAGGTGGTGATCTGGTTCGTGTCGGCGGACTTCGACGAGGAGCAGTTCCCCGAGCCGTACCGGTTCGACATCCACCGCTGGCCGAACGAGCACGTGGCGTTCGGGCGGATGAGCCCGCACCTGTGCCTCGGCGCGCAGCTGGCGCGGATGGAGATCAAGGTGCTGTTCGAAGAGCTGCTCCCCCGCCTCGCCGGCATCCGCCAGGCCGGTCCCGCAGAGCGGCTGCGCTCGAACTTCATCGCCGGGATCAAACGCCTCCCGGTAGAGGTCAGCCCGAGCTAGTGCCCGTACGCAAGATCGACCGCCTCGAGCGATCGCCTCTCGGGGCCAGTGGCACCATCGTGCCGAACCGCTGTGCCACCGAAGACGCCTCAACGGCAACCGCGTTGCCGCGGCGACCAGCGCTCTTCACAGAACCACGACGGGACGCGACGGCGCCCCCCGAGTCCGAGGGACTGGAGAGCGCCGTACGTTCGGGCCACGGGCCGTCAGGTCGTCTCGTCGGCCTGTGTCGTCGTTGCCCATCCGAACAAATGTTCGCTATGGTGGTGCGAGATGGCGGTCATCCACTCCCCGGAGCAGATCGAGCAGCTGCGACGCTCCGCTGCCTGCGCCGGCATCCACGCCAGCCGCCTCGACGAGATTCTCTCCGGCTACCTCGCGCTCGCCCGCCGGCATCGCGAGGTTGAACGCATCCTCGGCCAGCTCCTGCCGTCGTGGCGGAACGCGAAGGACTGTCTGAATCGGCTGACGAAGGTCATTCGCGAGCCAGCGCAGGACGAGGACGTCGGCTGAGCGACTCGTGACCGAGGTCGAGCCGGGCGCACCGACCTCGCTGCCTGTTCGCCAGTCCACCCTG
>DASZOG010000083.1:0-38015 GCA_035550895.1 Acidimicrobiales bacterium | reverse complement strand
CAGCTGGCCGGCGCACGAGATCCATGCCGCGGTGCCGGTGTCCGGCCGGACGTGGAGCCGGGCCCACCGGCCGGACGCGGCGCCGACGTCGGCGACACGTCGGACTTCCCGACGGGACCGCTCGAGTGGCCACCCCGGTTCGACGCGCCACACGCCGTCGTGGATCGCGAGGTCGGGTGCGGGCCGGGCGGCATGCCGCACGAAGACACGCACGGGCGGGTCCCGGTCCACGCCGTTGGCGTCGTCGCGCAGCCAGTGCCCGAACCAGCGGATCATCTCCGGGACGAGGTCGAGGTGCGGGCCCGGGAGCGACCGGGCCGCCGACATGTGACTCCACGGGCCGATCAGCAACGCCTTCGGACAGCGCAGCGCAGCGAACGTCCGGAAGCTGTTGTTCCGGTAGCCGTCGGCCCATCCGCCGACGAGGAGCGTCGGGCATGTGATGCGCGCGTAGTCCGGGCGGAGCGACCCATGGCGCCAGTACGGCCCATCGTGCTGCTCGCGCAGCCAGCGGAGAACCCACGGCTCGCTCGCCGCGACCCGGCGCTGCCACTCGTCACGCCATCCCTCGCCGAACACGGCGGGCACCGGCGGCAGCGCGTTCATCGGCGTCATGTAGTGCACGTAGTCGACGAGATCGACCGCCCGGAGTACGCCGCCCATGTAGTGGACGTCGTCGGTGTACCGGTCGTCGGTGGCGTAGATCGCGCAGATCGCGGCTAGCGCCGGCGGGCGCTCGCAGGCGACCTGCAGCGAGTTGAATCCGGAGTAGCTCGTGCCGAACATCCCGACCCGCCCGTTCGACCACCGTTGGGCGGCGATCCAACCGATGACGTCGGCAAGATCGGCGAGCTCGCTCGGTGGGTACTCGTCGGTGGCGACCCCGGGCGAGGAACCCGTGCCACGCAGATCGACGCGGCACACCGCGAAGCCACCTTCACCGGCCAGGCGCGCGTACTCGTGCGCGTACGAGGAGGTGAGGTCGTCCTTCCGGTAGGGGAGCGCCTCGACGAGCGTCGCCCACGGCCGCGGCGCGGCTGGCGTGTAGAGGTCGGCCGCCAGCTCGATGCCGTCACGCACGGGGATGGCGACCCGGCTGGACGGCACGTTCCGCAATCTACGATCGCCGGCATGCCGGTTCCGGGGCTCCAGCCGTCGCTGCCCCGCTCGGCCTATCTCAGCGAGGACACGTTCGCCACCGAGCGCGAGCGCCTGTTCGCCCGGTCGTGGTGGTGTGCCGGGCGCGAAGAGGACCTGCCTTCCGGTGCGGGCGCCTACCTGCGGACCGTCGTCGCCGGCGAGCAGCTGCTCGTCGTGCGCGCCGGGGACGGCGCACTGCGCGCGTTCGCCAACGTCTGCCGGCACCGGGGTGCCGAGCTGGTCGACACGACCGATCCGGGCACCACCCGCGGCTGCTTCCCGGGTGCGATCCGCTGCCCGTACCACAGCTGGACGTACGGCCTCGACGGGGTGCTGCGGGCCACACCGCACCTCGGCGATGTGGAACACGCCGCGTTCGGACTCCACCAGGCGGAGTTGGCGACATGGGCCGGCTTCGTGTTCGTCCGCCTGGAAGCCGGGGTGTCGTCGCTGGCCGACGAGCTCGGCCCGATCGCGCCACGCCTCGCCAACTACCCGCTCGCCGCGCTCGGGACCGCCGAGACGCTGCACTACACGGTGCAGGCGAACTGGAAGGTCCTCGCCGAGAACTACAACGAGTGCTACCACTGCGGCCCCGTCCATCCGGAGCTGTGCCACCTCGTTCCCGCGTTCCGCCGTGGTGGCGGCAGCGGGCTCGACTGGGACCGGGGCATTCCGCACCGCGACGGCGCGTACACGTTCACGACCACCGGGACGACGGCGCGGCGCCCGTTCCCCGGCCTCGACGCCGACGAGCGCGAGCGACACAAGGCCGAGCTCGTCTACCCCAACCTCCTCCTCTCCCTGTCGTGCGACCACGTCGCCGCGTTCGTGCTCCACCCGACGTCGGCGGCGACGACGCACGTCGAGTGCCGGTTCCTCTTCCACCCGGACGAAACGACGCGGCCGGGCTTCGACCCGGGGGACGCGGTCGAGCTGTGGGACGTCGTCAACCGCCAGGACTGGGCGATCTGCGAGCGGGTGCAGCGTGGCATGGCGTCGCGCTGGTTCGACTACGGCTGGTTCGCGCCGGTCGAGGACCCGAGCCTCGACATCCGCCGCTGGTGGACGGCGCGGATGTCCCCGTGAGCGCCGGCCGGCCGGTCGACGTCGATCACGTCGTCGTCGGGCTCGGCGGTCTCGGCTCGGCAGCTGCGTACTGGCTGGCCCGCCTGAGCGACGAAGCAGGGCGCCCGGCGCGCGTCGTCGGTTTGGAGCAGTACGCGCTCGGCCACGACCGCGGCGCGTCGCAGGACCACTCGCGGATCATCCGGCTCTCGTACCACACGCCCCACTACGTCGCGCTGGCCCGGCGGGCGTACCGCGCCTGGGCGGACGTCGAGGCCGAGCTCGGCCGGTCGCTGATCGTGCGAACCGGGGGGCTCGACCTGTGGCCTCGGGGCGCGGCGATCCCGATGGAGGACTACACGTCGAGCCTGGTGGCCGAAGGGGTGCCGTTCGAGTTGCTCGACGCGGCGGAGATCGTCCGCCGTTACCCGCCGTTCCGCCTCGACGGTGACGTCGTCGGCCTGTTCCAGGCGGACGCGGGCATCGCTCCGGCGGCGCTCGGCAACGCTGCACATCAGCAGCTGGCCACCGCACGCGGGGCGGAGCTGCGCGCGCACACCGCGGTGAGCGGCATCCACAGCGACGGCGCCGGTGAGCTGAACGTGACGGCCGCAGGCGCGACGTACCGGACGGGCTCGCTCGTCGTCTGCGCCGACGCGTGGACGAACGACGTCCTGGCGCCGCTCGGCGTGCGACTGCCGTTGACGGTGACACGCGAGCAGGTTGCCTACTTCCCTGTCCGCGATCCCGACGGGTTCGCGCCCGAACGCTTCCCGGTGTGGATCTGGATGGACGACCCGAGCTTCTACGGCTTGCCGGTGTTCGGCGAGCCGGGCGCGGTGAAGGCCGCCGAGGATGTCGGCGGGCAGCCGACAACGGCAGCCACGCGCACGTTCGATTCCGACGAGGCCGCGCTGCACCGCCTGACCGGATTCCTGGCGCGTACCGTGCCAGGCATGGTGGACGGGCGGACTCCGCGCGTGAAGACCTGCCTGTACACGCTGACGCCCGACCGGGACTTCGTGCTCGGCGACGTGCCCGGCCACCCTGGGGTGCAGGTCGCGCTCGGGGCGGCGCACGGGTACAAGTTCGCCTCCTGGTTCGGCCGGACGCTCGCCGAGCGCGCCGTGCACGGGTCAGCGGGGGACGACCTCGCGCCGTTCCGCATCGACCGCCCCGTCCTCCTCGACCCCAACCCGCCCGTACACCACCTGGTGTGAAGGCCGGCCTCCTCAGAGTGGCAGGCTGAGCACCTCGCCGAGCGCGTCGAGCGCGTGGCGGGGGTCCTCGACCTTGATCGTCGTCATGCCCATGGCGCGGGCCGGCTTGAGGTTGATGCCGAGGTCGTCGAGGAACACGCACTCGGGCGGCGTCACCTCGAGCAGCTCGCAGGCCAGCTCGTAGAAGCGAGGCTCGGGCTTGCGCACGCCGACCTTGCTCGACTCGACGACGAGGTCGAACAGGCCCATCACCTCCTCGACCTCCGGACGGGGGCGCTCCGCCTCGTCGCCGTATCCGGCGACGTTGTTCGTCAGGCACGCCGTGCGCAGGCCGGTGTCCTTCACCCGGCGAACGGCGGCAACCATCTCCGGGCGCACCTCGCCGGTCAGGAGATCGAGGATCCGCCGCGCCGACAGCTCACCGCCGAGCGCGCGAGCCTCTTCCTCGAACGCGGCGACGAACTCGTCGGCAGTGAGTTCCGCCCGCTCCAGCCTGGCCCACGCGTTCCGGTGCGGGTCGGTGGCGTTGACTCCGCGGATGAACCCCGCCGGCAGGCCGAGCTCGCGCTCGTAGGCGGCGAACGCGTCGAACGGGCTGGCCAGGATCACGCCACCGAAGTCCCACAGCACCGCCCGGATCACGACGCCGCACCTTACGAGGTCACTCCGATGGGCCGCGGGTGCGGCGCGTCCGCCGCGGCCAGACCTGCGCTTCCAGGGCGTTCGTGGTTGACTGACAGGCCGGTATGGAGAAGCTGGTCGTGGTCGACGGGTCGAACATCGCCACCGAGGGGCGGGCGATGCCGAGCCTGCGCCAGCTGCACGAGGCGGTGATGGCGTTCCGCGAGGAGCATCCGGACGTGCTCATCACGGTGGTCGTCGACGCCACGTTCGGGCACCGCATCGAACCGGCGGAGATCCCGGAGTTCGACGCCGCGGTCGAGCACAACGAGCTCGTCACGCCCCCTGCCGGCGCCGTCGGGCGGGGTGACGCGTTCGTGCTGACGATCGCCAACAAGGCGAACGCCACGATCCTGTCGAACGACTCGTTCCAGGAGTTCCACGGCTACTACCCGTGGCTGTTCGACGAGGGCCGGCTGATCGGAGGCAAGCCCGTGCCCCACGTCGGGTGGGTGTTCGTGTCCCGGACCCCGGTGCGCGGCCCGACCAGCCGCAAGGCCGTGCGTACGGCGCGCCAGCCGCCGACCGCACCGGCGAAGGCGGCAAAGCAGAAGAAGGCGCCGGAGCCGGTCGCGGCCGATGCCGAGACGCCGCTGCCGCCCCCCGCCGGGTCACCGTTGCCCTCTCCGGACGGCAAGTCCCGCCGAGGGGCCCGCGCCGCGCCCGCCGCGGTCGACGGCCACGCGCCGCATCGCGCCGAGCGCACCGACGCGCCGACACCGGGCCGCCAGCAGATGGTCAACGAGCTGCTGCCGTTCCTCGCGTTCGTCGAGGAGCATCCTGTCGGCACGGCGGTCGAGGGCGTGACCGACTCGTACAGCTCCCACGGCGCGTACGTCGTCGTCGGGGACACCCGCTGCTACGTGCCGCTGCGCCACCTCGGCCATCCCGCGCCGCGCAGCGCCCGCGAGGTCCTCCGCCTCGGCACACCGGCGACGTTCACCGTGGTCAGCTTCAACCCGGCGCGGCGGAGCATCGATCTCGCCCTCGCCGGCTTCGCGCCTCCCGGGCTCGAACCGGCCGCGACTGTGGCCCCGACCAAGCGGTCGCGGAAGAAGGCCGCCGCCGGCGAGCAGGTTCCGGCGCACCCCGCGGGCGAAGCGCCAGCGCCGGCCGCCAAGCGAACGCGCAAGAAGGCCGCCGCGGCAGGGGCCAATGCGCCGGTCACGACCGGAGATGGCGCCGCGTCAACGCCTCCCGCACCGGCGAAGCAGGCGGCAAAGCGGGGCGCCAAGGCGCCTGCCAAGAGTTCCGGGAAGACACCCGCCAAGTCCGCCACCAAGTCCTCCGCGAAGGCGCCGGCCAAGTCCGCACGGAGTGGCTCGACCAGGACGGGTCCGAGCCGGGAGACGGAGCCGGCCCCGTCTCGTCCGGCGACGCGCACGCGCAAGCAGGCGGCGGTGCCCGCAGCCCCGACCGCCGAGCCCGTCCCGGCGCCGGCGAGACGGGGGCGGAAGAAGGCCGCCGCGCCGGACCCATTGTCCGAGCAGCCGGCGGCCAAGCCGGCGGGACGACGGGCCAAGCCGACAGCGAGGTGACGGACAGTTCGTGGCACGCCGCCGAGATGTCGGGGCGATCTCGCCGGCCAGCGGCGCCATTGGCGGCGTCCGGCTCCTCGCCAAGTGCGCTTCGGCAATTGCCTCGTCGCCGTCCTTGCCACTGACGCCGCTGACTCGCCGATGTCGCCGCGCCATCTCGGCGACGCACCACTAGGTTCGCTCGGATGCGGCTCGCGACCTGGAACATCAACTCGCTGAAGGTCCGCCTGACCCGCCTCGAGGAGTGGCTGACGGAGGTCCAGCCGGACATCGTCTGCCTGCAGGAGACCAAGGTCGCCGACGCGGCGTTTCCGGCGCTGACGTTCTCGGGCCTTGGGTACGACGCCGCGCACCACGGGCAAGGGCAGTGGAACGGCGTGGCCATCCTGTCCCGACTCGGCATCGCCGACGTGCAGGCCGGGTTCGCCGTCGGGATCGAGCCGGACGTCGACGCCCGCCTGATCAGCGCCACCTGCGGCGACCTGCGCGTGCACTCGGTGTACGTGCCGAACGGCAGGGCGGTCGGGCACGAGCACTACCTGTACAAGCTGTCCTGGCTCGAGCGGCTGCGCGCCCACGTCGCAGCGACTGCGCAGCCGAGCGACGCGGTCGTCATCGCCGGCGACTTCAACGTCGCGGCTGACGACCGTGACGTGTACGACCCGGCCAAGTTCGAGGGTGAGACGCATGTGACCCCGCCCGAGCGTGAAGCGTTGGCTGCCCTCCAGGCCTGGGGATTCGACGACGTGTTCCGCCGGCACTACGACACGGGCGGCATGTTCTCGTGGTGGGACTACCGGGCGGGCGACTTCCATCAAGGCCGGGGCATGCGCATCGATCTCGTGCTCGGCACGCCACGCGTGCGCTCGTCGTGGTGCGTCATCGACCGCAACGCGCGCAAGGGGCAGCTGCCGTCGGACCACGCACCGGTTGTCGTCGACTTCGAGGTCGTCTGACGTGACGGAGTCTCAGGACGACCCGGCCTCCGCAGGCCGGTCGTCGCGCCAGTGGCTCGCCGCAGCTGACGACGATCCGCGCGCCGTACTGCTGCGCGCCTACGCCGACGCGACGCGACTCACGATCGAGCAGCTGATGACGACCGCAGCGCCCGACGACGCCGTGGCGCGGGCGGTCGAGCTGCTGGACGAGGCGAACGCGCTCCTCGCGGAACAGCCACACGGCCGCCCGTACCAGGGCGTGGACGAGTCGTCGATGGCGCCGGCGGCGTTCGGCGACGACGCGCGGAAGCCGTTCCTCGACTACAGCCCCGTCGTCGGGCTCGCCAACCCGCTCGCTCCGCCGCTCCATCCCGAGCGGGGCGAAGACGAGATCTCCGCTCGCGTCGTCTACGGCGCGGCGTACGAGGGACCGCCGGGCTGCGTGCACGGCGGCCACATCGCCGCCGGATTCGACGAGGTGCTCGGCTTCACGCAGACACTCACCGGGCGGGCAGGCATGACCGGGCGGCTGCAGATCTGGTACCGCAAGCCGACGCCGCTGCACAGGGAGGTGCGCTACACCGGCTGGGTCGAGTCGGTCGACGGACGGAAGATCCTCACCCGCGGCACGCTGCACGCCGGCGAGCTGCTCACCGCCGAGGCCGAGGGCCTGTTCATCGCGGTCGATCCGTCGCTGTTCCAGCGGCTGGTGCGTGACCGTCCCGCCTGAGTGCTTCGAGCAGGCGCGGGCCGAGGCGGGCGGCCGGCATCGACCCGAGCACCTCGGCGACGTCCTCGACGCTCACCGGTCTGCGTTCGGCGAGGCGCGCCAGCTCGGCGTCGGTGCACACGACCTGCTCGTCGACGCGCGCGGCGCGCGCCGCACCCCGCCGCCACGCGCGCAGCGTGGCGAGCACCGGGTCGGGCGCCGTCGACCTGCTGCTCACCAGTTGCGGCGGTGGTGGCACGACCTCGTCCTCTGGGACGTCGGGGAGGAACGGGGAGCGATCGCCGTCGAGGCCCCACCACGTCACGTGGAGCTCGCGCTCGGCGCGGGTGAGCGCGACGTAGAGCAGGCGCCGCTCCTCGGCGCGCGCCGGCGCGGAGGTCGCTCCGGCGTGCGGGACGAGGCCCCGCCGCGCGCCGGCGACGATCACGACCGGCCATTCGAGGCCCTTCGCAGCGTGGAATGTCGCCAGCGCGACGCCATCGCCGGCATCGCCGTGCTCGGCCGCCAGCGCGGCCCGCAGCCCGCCGATGTCGAGATCCGGGTCCTGGCCGAGCGCGTCGTCGACGGCGTCGGCCAACGCCGCCGGTGGCGGCTCGTCGCGGTCGATCAGCCAGCTCCGCACACGCAGGTGGCTGGGCAGCCCGGACAGCTCCCCGAGGAGCAGAGGACCCGGCCCGGCGCGGTGGCGGACGGGCACGCCGGCGCGGGTCAACGCGTCCGCGATCGGCACCAGCTGCGCGTTCGTCCGGGCGAGCACTGCCACGGCCGACCAGGCGCGTCCGGGCCGGTGCGTCTCGCGAACGAGTTCAGTGACGAGTGCCGCTTCGCCTGCTTCGTCGTCGGCGCGACGAAGGCGCGGCGTGGGGTCGTCGGGCCGCGTGGCCTGCGGCGGCTCGACCTGGAGCACGCGGCTGGCGAGGTCGAGGATCTGCGGGGTCGACCGGTGGCTCGCTCGGAGGCGGATCACCGTGGCAGCGGGGTGGTGGTCGGCGAAGCCGGTGAGCCACGACGCGTCGGCGCCGTTCCAGGCATAGATCGCCTGGTCCGGATCGCCGACGACGAACAGGTCCGGCCGGTCGCCGCGGATCGCTTCCAGGAACGCGTGCTGGAGCGGGTTGACGTCCTGGAACTCGTCGACGAAAAGGTGCCGTAGCCGCCACCGCAGCGCGGCGGCGTACGCCGGATCACGGCCGACCTCGCGGATCACCGCCCGGAGGAGGTCGTCGAAGTCGACGACGCGCCGCTCCCGCTTCGCCGCTTCGTACGCGCCGAACACGGCCGCCACGCGCGCTGCGGGCACCGCTGTTCGCCGGCCGGCGCGGCGGGCGTAGGCCGCGTAGCGCTCGGGGTCGATGCCGCGTGCCGACGCCCAGTCGATCTCGGCCGTGATCGCTGCGGCGCCGGCCCCGCCACCGACGTCTTCGACGAGCCGGATGCGGTGGCCGAGCAGCGTCGGCGCCCGTCGGCGGAGGTCCGCGTCGCGCTGGCGCATGAGCCGCAGGGCGACCGCGTGGAACGTTCCCGTCCACACGCCGTTGCGCATTCCGAGCCCGGCGAGGCGACGGCGCAGCTCGCCGGCGGCGCGGCGGCTGAACGTCAGCGCCAACACGTGCGGCTCGTCGGCTGAGCCATCGAGGACGCGCCGGGCGATGCGCCGCGTGAGCACGCGAGTCTTTCCGGAGCCGGGAGGGGCGACGACGCACAGCGGGCCGGCATCGGAGAGCACGGCGGCGCGTTGACGCTCGTCGAGGTCCCCGACCAGATCCCCGACGTCCACCGGGGCAACCCTATGCTTCGCCCATGGCGTTCCCGAAGAACCTGCTCAACCCGGGGGAGAAGGTCGTCCTCGACCTGAACCCGCACTGGTTGTACTTCCTCGAGCCGGTGGTGACGCTTGCGGGAGTGGTGATCCTGGCCCTGATCATCCAGTTCAACCTCGACGGCGGGTGGCGGGACACGTTCGGCGCGATGGCGCTGGTCGCCATCCTCGTCACGGCCGTCTGGACGGTCATCCGTTACCTGAAGTGGACGACGACGAGCTTCGTCCTGACCGACGACCGTGTCATCTACCGCCGCGGCATCTTCGCCAAGTCGGGTGTGCAGATCCCGCTGGAGCGGATCAACAACGTCAACTTCCACCAGGGGTTCTTCGAGCGGCTGGCCGGCGCCGGCGACCTGCTGATCGAGTCCGGTGGCGAGAGCGGCCAGAGTCGCTTCACCGACGTCCGCCACCCCGACCAGGTGCAGAAGCTGATCCACGCCCAGATCGACCTCGCCGGACCCGACGGTCTGGCGCGGTACCACATGGCCCAGGAGGCGCAGCGCGAGCAGATGGCGCCTCTGCCGCCTCCGCCGGCGCCGGGGGTCGACGTTCCCGGCCAGCTGGAGCGTCTCGAAGGCCTGCTGCAGCGGGGCTCCATCACCCGCGCCGAGTTCGAGGCGCAGAAGGCGAAGATCCTCAACTCCTGATCTCCGGCCGCGTCAGTCCGCGAACGCGCCGGTCGGGTCCCGGCGCAGTGGTCGGACACGCACGACTGCAGCGCGTTCGATGGGGCCGTACACGTGCGGGAAGCGCACGTCCGCGGCCACGCCGGGAGGCGGCGCGGGCGCGGCAGCCTCCCAGCGGACCTCGCTCGCCAGCAGGGTCTCGTCGACCTCGAGGACGACCATCTCGCCCTCCGCATCCCGGTAGAGCGCGTTGGCGACGGCGAGCAGGGTCTGCGGGTCCCCGGTGCAGTGGATGAAGCCTTCGGTCGCCAGCGACGGCGCCACGTACAGCTCGTCCGCCGCTCCCCGCTCCCACTCATCGGCCGCCACGAGATGCAGGATCACGCCGTATCCGCGGGTCAGACCGGGGGGACGCCGTGGTGGCGGTCGGTGAGGTGGCGGGTCTTGCCGACGGCCAGGCCGATGCGGGCCACGAGCTCGTGACGCAGCTGCTCCGGCTGGACGACCGCGTCGACGACGAGGTCGGCCGCCAAGCGAAGCAAGTCGACGTCCTCCTCGTAGATCCGCCGCTGCTCGGCGATGAAGGCGGCGCGCTCGTCCGGGTCGGTCAGCGCCTGGATGCGGTTGTAGTAGACGGCGTTGATCGCCGGCTCGGGACCCATCACGGCGATCTTCGCCGTGGGCAGCGCGAGCACGGCATCCGGGTCGAACGCCGGCCCGCACATCGCGTACAGGCCGGCGCCGTAGGCCTTGCGGACGACGACGCAGACCTTCGGCACGGTGGCCTCGGTGACGGCAGTGATCATCTTCGCCCCGTGGCGGATGATCCCCTCCCGCTCGACCTGTGAGCCGATCATGAACCCCGGAACGTCGGCGAGGAACACCAGCGGCACGTTGAACGCGTCGCACAACCAGATGAACCGCGCGGCCTTGTCGGCCGAGTCGACGAACAGCACCCCGCCCTTCGCGGCGGGATTGTTCGCGACGATGCCCACGGCGTCGCCCTCGAGGCGGGCGAAGCCGGTGATCAGCTCCGGGGCGAACAGCGGCTTGAGCTCGAAGAACGAATCCGCATCGACGATGCGTTCGATGAGCCGGTGCATGTCGTATCCGCGCCGCTCGTCCTCCGGGATCAGCGCGTCGTCGAGTGAGTGGGAGGGCGGCGACCAGTGCGCCGACGGTGGCGGCTCTTCCCGGAAGCAGCGCGGCAGGTACGACAGGTAGTGCCGGGCCAGCTCGATCGCGTGCGCGTCGTCCGCGACGAGGTTGTCCCCGCAGCCGGACACCGTGGCGTGCATCCGCGCTCCGCCCATCTCTTCCAGCGTCACCGTCTCGCCGATCACCTCTTCCGCCATGCGCGGCGAGCCGAGGTACATCGACGCGTTGCCCTCGACCATGAACACGACGTCACAGAAGCTGGGGATGTACGCGCCGCCGGCGGCGGACGGCCCGAACAGGCAGCACACCTGGGGCACCTTTCCCGACAGGCGGACCTGGTTGGCGAAGATCCGCCCTGCACCGCGCCGGCCGGGGAACAGCTGCACCTGATCCGTGAGGCGCGCGCCGGCGGAGTCCACCAGCCACACCACGGGCAGCTCGTGGCGCAACGCGTCCTCGGTGAGGCGGACGATCTTCTCCACAGTGCGGGCGCCCCACGAGCCGGCCTTCACGGTCGGGTCGTTGGCCATCACGCACACCGGCCGTCCGTCGACCAGGCCGCGACCCGTGACGACCCCGTCTGCGGGCAGGTCGTCGGCCGGTGCCAGGGCGTTCGCCAGCAGGGCGTCCTCGACGAACGTCCCCTCGTCGAGCAGTAGGGCCAGCCGGTCGCGGACGAACAGCTTGTGCTGGCGGGCGAGCTTCTCGGCTTCCTTGTGGAGGTTGCCGGCCAGCGCCCGCTCGGTCGCCTTGGCGATCACCTCCTCGGTCACCGAGGCGACGGTAGCCCGCCGCGAGAGCTCGTCACAGGAAGGTGAGGTCGGCCTCCTGCCCGGCGAGCACCGCCCCGGCCAGGGTGAGCGTGTCGGGTTTGACGGCGAAGTGCTGTGTGACTGCCCGGACATCGCGCAGGCGACGCTGCAGCGGGCTCGTCAGGTACAGCGCGCTGCCGCCGCCGGCGGTGTACGCGGCCTCCACCACTTCTGCCGCGGCGCCGGTCGCCCATGTCGCGGCGCTGCGCACCCGGGCCCGCAGCTCGGGGTCCGGTTCGACGCCGGCGTGCGCCGTCGCCGACACGGCGGCCGTCTCGGAGTCGACCAGCGCGACTGCGGCGCGCAGGTGAGCGCTCGCCTCCCCGAGCCGGTACCGGAACAGCGGGTTGGCGGCCAGGGCCGTGTCGGCGAACATCGGCACCTTGGCGGTGGCGAGCGTCGTCACCTCGGCGAGCGCGCCCTCGGCGATTCCCAAAGCGACGTTGGCGATGGCGAGCGAGGAGAACGTCAGCTCGGGCACGGGCCCCAGCGGGGCGTCCTCAGGCGTCGGATCGAAGAGGCTGAGCGTGTGGTCGTCCGCGACGAACACGTCGTCGAGGGCGAAGTCGTGGCTGCCTGTGCCGCACAGCCCGGACACGCGCCACGTGTCGATGATCTCCACGTCTGCGGCCGGTACGACCATCATCCGCAGCGGCGGCACGCGGCCGTCACCGACCATGCAGTGCGCGATGAACCAGTCTGCGTGCTGGCAGCCGCTGGCGAAGGTCCACCGGCCGGTCGCCCGGTAGCCACCGTCGACCGGGACGGCGACACCGAGCGGGTTGAACGATCCGGCGCCGATCATGTCCGGACCGTCGGCGTACACGGCGTCGACCGTTGCGCGCGGGAGCAGGGCACTGATCACCGGCGCCGTGGCGCCGATCATCACCGTCCACCCGACCGAGCCGTCCGCACGGGCCAGCTCGCGGACCATCTGCAGGTGTTCGGCCAGCTCGGCCTGGACGCCGCCGCGCCGGCGGGGCACGAGCATCCGGAAGCACCCTGCGGCGCGCAGGTCCGCCACGAGGTCCGGGGGCAGACGGCGGCCCTCTTCGATCTCGTCGCTGCGCGCGGCGATGGCGGGTGCCAGCGCCCGTACGGCGTCCAGGACGTCGGCGGCCCGGGTCCCCGCGCGCGACGCAGTTCCTTCTCTGGTCAGTGTGTCTGTGCTCATCGCTCGACGGTACGAAGCCGGCCCGCGTCAGCGCATCGACCGAACCGACCAAATCGCCGTCGCGGCGCGATGGGTCATTCTGTGTAGGTCCGCGGTGCGAGGCCGTGCTCGTAGGCGTAGGCCGTGGCCGCCGACCGGGACGACACGCCGAGCTTGGTGAAGATGTTCGCCACATGGCGGGCAACCGTCTTCTCGCTCACGACCAGCTCGGCGGCGATCGCCCGGTTCGTCCTGCCGGTGGCGACGAGCCCCAGGACCTCCAGTTCGCGTGGGCTCAAGCCGCACGCCACGGCAGCTTCCCGGCGGAGGAGCGTCTGCACGGCAGCGAGGTCGTCCACCGCGCCGAGCTGGCCGAACGCCCGCGCCGCGGCCTCCAGCTCGAGGTCGGCCCCGTCGTCGTCGCCGAGCTGGCGGCAGGCGCGGCCGATGGCGACCCGCACCTGCGCCGCCTCGTAGGGCGCTTCGAGGTCGCGCCACGTGGTCCAGGCGGGCCGGAGGAGCGCGAGTGCTGCCTGCGGGTCGCCCTCGGCCAGCAGGACCTGCCCCATCGCGAACGACGCGGTGGCACTCAGCACCGGTACGGCGAAGTCGGCAGCGATGCGGGCGAGCTCCTCGGCCGCCGTGCGGGCCGAAGCGACGTCCTGGCGCGCCAGCAGGATCTCGACGAACGCGCCGAGGAGGTGGGCGCGAGTTACCGGATCGCCCGCCTCGTCGACGGCGCGGCGGATCGCCGAAGCTCCCTCCGCGGCCCGGCCCTGAGCCATCCGCAGTCGTGCCAGGCCGGGCTGGGGGTCCCGGCCGTGCTCGCTGGCTCCGCGGTAGGCGCGCTCGGCACCCGCGGCATCGCCCTGCAAGCGGTGCAGCTCCGCGACGCGGTACAGCGCACTGCCGATCGCGGGATGTCCCGGCGGCCGGGAGAGCTCCGCGCAGGCCCGCTCGGCCTCGCCCAGCGCGTCCGTCCAGGCCCCGTTGAACTGCAAGATCTCGGCCCGGTGCACGAGGCATTGGCCGCGGAACGGCACGAGGTCCGGCTGGGCCGCGCACCACCTGGACAGGGCTGCCGTCCACTCCCTGGCTCGGCGCACATCGAACGTCAGCTGGCACATCTCGATCACGGCGCAGTAGGCGAGTCCGGTGAGCACCGGCGACACGTCGCCCGCTGTGACGCCGGCCATCACCAGGTCGAAGTCCTCGACGCCCTCCGCGTGCCGTCCACCGAGCACGAGCGCCTGGCCGCGGCCGAGCCGGCCGAAGGTCACCAGATCCCGGTCCCCGAAGCGCTCGCCGATGGCCAGCGCGTCGCTGAAGATCTGGTGCGCTCCGGCGAGATCGCCCGTGATCAGGTGCTGCAGCGCGGTCGGAATGAGCAGGAGGCCGCGTTCGACGCAGTCGTGGCCGCCTGCGTCGAGGAGCTGCTGCCCGCGAGCGACCCAACCGGCTGCTGGTGCCATCTCCCCCCGCGCCAGCAGGCCGAAGGCCATCCAGAACGCACACCGCGCGGCGCGTGGCCCGTCACCGCGGCGGAGGCACTCCTGGTGGGCGCGAGCGGTGACGGTGTCGCAGACCTCGTTCTCGCCGACGAGGAACGCGGCGAGCGCAAGCAACTCGAGGTCCTCCGGCTCCAGCCGGACCTCGCGGTCGGCCGCCGAGAGCGCGTCGAACGCGGCGCGCCACTCCCGCTGTTCGAACGAACGACGTCCGGCGACAAGCGCCTCGTGCACTGAGTCCCAGGCTGTCGCGTCGCGACCGACGGCGCCAGGAAGTTCGCGTCAGGCAGTAGGCATCGCGGCCGCGTCCTCGAGCCCGAGCAGCTCGATGGCCCGCTCGCGCATCAGGTACTTCTGCACCTTGCCGGTGACGGTCATCGGGAACTCGTCGGTGACGTGCACGTACCGCGGCACCTTGTAGTGGGCGATGCGGTCGCGGCAGAACTGGCGCACGTCGTCTGCAGTCAGTGCCCCGGTGCCGGCGCGGACCTTGATCCACGCCATGATCTCCTCGCCGTACTTCGCGTCGGGCACGCCGATGACCTGCACGTCGACGATGTCGGGATGGGTGTAGAGGAACTCCTCGATCTCCCGTGGATAGACGTTCTCGCCGCCGCGGATGATCATGTCTTTGATCCGCCCGACGATGTTGACGTAGCCGTCCTCGTCGATCGTCGCCAGGTCGCCGGTGTGCATCCAGCCCGCCTTATCGATCGCCTCGGCCGTCTTCGCTGCGTCGCGCCAGTAGCCGAGCATCACCGAGTAACCGCGCGTGCACAGCTCGCCGGCGGCGCCGAGCTCGACCACGTGCCCGCTCGCCGGGTCGACGATCTTCACCTCGACGTGGGGATGCACCTGGCCGACCGAGCCGACCCGCTTGTCGAGCGGGTCGTCCGCGCCGGTCTGCGTGGAGACCGGGGACGTCTCGGTCATCCCGTAGCAGATCGTCACCTCCTCCATGTGCATCGCGCTGACGCACTGCTTCATCACCTCGACGGGGCACGGCGAGCCGGCCATGATCCCCGTCCGCAGGCTGGACAAGTCGTAGCGGTCGAAGTCGGGAAGGGCGAGCTCGGCGATGAACATCGTCGGGACGCCGTACAGGCTCGTGCACCGCTCGTCCTGCACGGTCTGCAGCGTCGCGACCGGGTCGAACGACGGAGCCGGGACGACCATCGCCGCGCCGTGCGTGGTGCAGGCGAGGTTCCCGAGCACCATCCCGAAGCAGTGGTAGAAGGGCACGGGGATGCACACCCGGTCGGCGTCGGTGTAGCCGCAGCCCTCGCCGATGAAGAAGCCGTTGTTGAGGATGTTGTGGTGGCTGAGCGTCGCGCCCTTCGGGAACCCGGTCGTGCCGCTCGTGTACTGGATGTTGATCGGGTCGTCGAACTGGAGCTGCGCGGCTCGCTCGTGGAGCGCGCCGTCGTCGATCCCGGATGCTGCGTCGAGCAGGTCGTCCCAGCTGTCGGTCTCGAGATACACGACGCGTTCCAGAGAGGGGACGTTCGGGTGAACGGCGTCGACCATGGCCACGTAGTCGCTCGTCTTGAAGTCGGTGGCCGCGATGAGCATCCGGCACTGCGACTGGTTGAGCGCGTATTCCACCTCGTGCGTGCGGTACGCCGGGTTGATATTCACGAGGATGATCCCGGCCCGCGCCGTCGCGTACTGGATCAGCACCCACTCGGCGTTGTTCGGGCTCCAGATACCGACCCGGTCGCCCTGCTGCAGGCCCTCGCCGAGCAATGCCCGCGCCAGCTCATCGACCTGCGCGTCGAGCTCCGCGTACGACAGGCGGACGTCCTGGAAGGGAACGACGAGCGCGTCGTTGCCCGGGAACCGGCGGGCCGTGGAAGCGAGGTTCTCGCCGATCGTCTGGCCGATCAGCGGGACCCGCGACGTGCCGTGCGCGTAGGCCTGCGCCATGCGACCACCCCCTGTGCTCCGCTGAACTCTACGAGGCGGGCAACCCGAGCGCAGTGGCGAAGCGTTCGAGGGCGTCGGCGTCGAACGGCGCCCGCAGGGCGAGGTTCACCTGACCGACGCCCGCCCCGACGTACTCGCCGATCCGGTCCACGACCTGCTGGTCGGAGCCGCCGAGCACGCCAGGGCGGACGAAGTCGGCGAGGCCGCCGAACTGCTGCTGGAGGCTCTCCTCCGACCACGCCAGCCCGACGTTGATCGCCGTGCGGATCTCGCCCGGGTCGCGCCCGGCGTCCCCGCAGTGGTCGTGGAGCACACGCAGCTTGTGCGCGAACGTCGGCGGATCGACGAACGCCGCGTTCCACCCGTCCGCGTAGCGGGCGGTGATCCGCAACGTCCGCTTCTCACCGCCGCCGCCGACCCAGATCGGCAGCTGTCGCTGGACAGGCTTCGGCTCGCAGCGCGCGTTCACGAGCTGGAAGTGCTCGCCCGTGAACGTCGTCGTCTCCTCACGCAGCAGCCCGCGTATGCACTGGATCGCCTCCTCGAGGATGTCGAGGCGGACCTTCGCGGAGGGAAACGGGATGCCGTACGCGTCGTACTCGACCTTGCTCCATCCGGCGCCGAGGCCGAGGTCGGCCCGGCCGCCCGCCAGATGGTCGATCGTGCTGATCGCGTTCGCCAGCACCGCCGGGTGGCGGTAGCCGACGCAGTAGACGAGCGAACCGCAGCGGACGCGGTGCGTGTCGCAAGCCAGGGCGGCGTGGGTGGCCACCGCCTCGTGGTTGGTCGCGTCGTCCGACAGCGTGGCCGCGTAGAAGTGGTCCCACACCGAGATCCACGCGAAGCCCAGCTCCTCGATCCGCCGCCAGAAGGTCCGCAGCTCGTCCATCGTCGTGTGCTGCAGGCCCGCGTGCACCCCGTAGATCGTCACGGCGGCACGGTACTCACGACGGCACTCACGCCGGCCAGCGCTCGCCTCACGTTGACCCGGGCGGGCACCCGCCGCGACACTGCCCGGCATGCCGCGCGCGACCGTCAATGGTGGGATCGAGCTCGAGTACGAGACGATCGGTTCGCCAGAAGACCCGACCTTCCTGCTGATCATGGGTCTCACGGCCCAGCTGATCCACTGGCCCGACGGGTTCTGCGAGCAGCTCGTGGGGCGCGGGTACCACGTCGTGCGCTTCGACAACCGGGACAGCGGGCTGTCGACGAAGTTCGAGGGGATCCAGGTCGACCTCGGCAGCTTGTTGACCGCGGCGCTCTCCGGTCAGCCCCCGCCCGCCGATGCACCGCCGCCTGACGTGCCGTACACGCTGTCCGACATGGCCGCCGACGCACTCGGTCTGCTCGACCACTTGGGCATCGACCGGGCCCATGTCGTCGGCGCGTCGATGGGCGGGATGATTGCCCAGCAGCTGGCGATCGAGCACCCGGAGCGGGTGTCGTCGTTGGTGTCGATCATGTCGATGTCCGGTGAGTTCGACTACGGCAAGCCGGATCCCGAGGCGGCGCAGTTGCTGTTCACGCCACCGCCGACCGATCGCGACGCGTACATCGCCCGCGCCGCAGACGGTGCGGTCATCTCGTCGACGCGCTACTTCGACCTGGCGCAAGCGGAGGAGTTCGCGGCGCGGTCGTACGACCGGTCCTTCTATCCCGAAGGGGCCGCCCGGCAGCTGGGAGCGGTGTACGCCTCGGGGCCGCGCACCACCACGTTGCCCGAGATCAAGGCACCCACGCTGGTGATCCACGGCCGTGACGACCGCCTGATCACGCCGTCGGGCGGCCAGCGCACGGCAGAGCTGATCCCCGGCGCGAGCTACTTCCTCGTGGCCGACATGGGCCACGACCTTCCCGAGCCGCTCTGGCCCGTGTTCGTCGACGCGATCGCCGGCCACGCGGCCTATGCGTCGACGCAGGTCTGATCGGCGCCGGCGGACAGACCGAGGAGGCACGTCATGGCAGGACCGCTCGCTGGCTTCCGGGTCCTCGAGCTGGCCGGCATCGGACCCGGCCCCTTCGCGGCGATGATGCTCGCCGACATGGGCGCCGAGGTGATCCGTGTCGACCGTGCCCAGTCCGCGGGGGGCGATCCGCCCACAGGGCCGCACTGGGACGTCGTCAACCGCGGCCGGCGGAACATCGCCATCGACCTGAAGCACGCCGACGGGGTCGAGACGCTGCTCCGTCTCGTCGAGCGGGCCGACGCCCTGATCGAAGGTTTCCGCCCCGGTGTGATGGAGCGCCTCGGGATCGGGCCCGACGAGTGCCTCGCCCGCAACCCGAAGCTCGTGTTCGGCCGGATGACCGGCTGGGGCCAGGACGGTCCGTACTCCACCGTGTCCGGTCACGACATCAACTACATCGCCCTCGCCGGGTCGCTGGCCCATTTCGGGCGCTACGCCGAACCGCCGACACCTCCGCTGAACATGGTCGGCGACTACGGCGGCGGGGGGATGTTCCTCGCGTTCGGCGTGGTCTGCGGCCTGCTCGAAGCGGCCCGCAGCGGGGAGGGCCAGGTCGTCGACGCGGCGATGGTCGACGGAGCAGCCGTCCTGATGACCATGTTCTGGGCGATGCGCCACCTCGGCGTCTTCAACGAGGAGCACCGCGGCACGAACCTGCTCGACACCGGCGCGCACTTCTACGACGTGTACCGCTGCAAGGACGGCCAGTACGTCTCGATCGGTTCGATCGAGCCGCAGTTCTACGCCGAACTGCTCCGCTTGACCGGCCTACAGGACGACGAGCGCTTCCAGCAGCAGATGGACAAGAGCATGTGGCCCCTGCTGAAGGGCCGGCTGGAGCAGGTCTTCGCGTCCAAGACGCGGGACGAGTGGTGCGCGTTGATGGAGGGCACCGACGTGTGCTTCGCGCCCGTGCTCACGATGACCGAAGCTGCGCAGCACCCGCACAACGTCGCCCGCTCGACGTTCGTGGAATCCGAGGGGATCGTCCAGCCGGCGCCCGCGCCGCGGTTCTCACGCACGACAGCAGAGATCAGCCGCCCGCCGGCGCATCCCGGCCAGCACACGCGGGAGGTCCTCGCGGACTGGGGGTTCTCCGAGACCGACATCACGAAGCTCGTCGAGGCCGGCGCGGTCCGCTGAACCTGGAGACCGACCGTGGCCACGCTCGTCTGCTTCCACGCCCACCCGGATGACGAGGCGATCTCGACCGGCGGTTCGATGGCCCGCGCCGCGGCGGAGGGACACCGCGTCGTGCTCGTCGTGGCGACGAACGGCGAGCACGGTGAGCACCCTGAGGACCTCGGGCCAGGCGAGACGCTCGTCGAGCGACGCCGGACGGAGACGGAGGCGTCCGCGGCGGTGCTCGGCGTATCGCGCATCGTGTGGCTCGGCTACAGCGACTCCGGCATGACGGGGTGGGAGCAGAACTCCCACGAGCGGGCGTTCATCCAGGCCGACGTCGACGAGGCGGCCGCGCGCCTGGCCGGCGTCCTGCGCGAGGAACGGGCCGACGTGCTGACCACGTACGACTGGCACGGCAACTACGGGCATCCCGACCACATCCAGGTGCACCGCGTCGGCCATCGCGCGGCGGAACTGGCCGGCACCCCGGCCGTGTTCGAGGCGACGATGAACCGGGACCACATCCGCCGCCAGATGGAGGCGGCCCGTGCCGCCGGCGTGACGCTGTTCGAGGGACCCGAGGAGGAGTTCGACATCGACGGCCCGGCTGACGACGGGAACCCGCTCGGGATGCCCGAGGCCGAGTTGACCCACGCCGTCGACGTCAGCGCGTACGTGGTGCAGAAGCGTGATGCAGTGGCGGCGCATCGCAGCCAGGTGACGGACACGTCGTTCTTCCTGCAGATGCCCGAGGATGCGTTCGCGGTCGCGTTCGGCACGGAGTGGTTCATCGAGGTCGGCGCGACGCCCGGTGTGCGTCCAGGCTGGCTGTTCGAGTGACGCGGCTCTACCTCGTCCGCCACGGCCGGGCTGCGGCCGGGTGGGACACGGACCCGGACCCCGGCCTGGACGAGGTCGGGCGCACCCAGGCCGCGGCCGTCGCCGCAGAGCTGTCGCCGCGGGGACCATTGCCTGTGATCGCGAGTCCGCTGCGCCGGTGCCGGGAGACGGCGGACGTGATCGCCGCGGTGTGGGACGCGGAGGTAGCGGTGGAGCCCGCCGTCGCCGAGGTCCCCTCGCCGGAAGGCGTGCCGATGGGCGAACGGGTGGCGTGGCTCCGCGACGCGATGACCGGCACGTGGTCCGCGCTCGGGCCGCGCTACACGACGTTCCGGGACGGCGTCCTCACCCGTCTTGGCGAGCTCGAGAACGACACGGTCGTCGTCAGCCACTTCATCGCGATCAACGCCGTCATCGGGTCGGGGATGAGCGACGACCGCCTCGTCGTGCGCAGCCTCGACAACTGCTCGGTCACGATCGTCGACGTCGACGGTGGTCGCCTGCGCCTCGTCGAGGTCGGCCGCGAGGCCGACACACTGATCCGCTAGTTCGCCGGGCCGGGCGCTACGGTCCGCCCTCGTGACCGTGATCAAGATCAACGCCATCACCGTCGATTCCGGAAGTGGCGACGAGCTGGCGCGGCGGTTCGCGGCGCGGGCCGGCGCCGTCGACCAGCAGGACGGGTTCGAGGGCTTCGAGCTCCTGCGCCCGGCCGACGACCGCACGACCTGGCTGGTCGTCACCCGCTGGCGGGACGAGGCGGCGTTCGAGGCGTGGGTCTCGTCGCCGGCGTTCGGTCACGGCCACCGCGGGCCGGGCGCTGCTGCGGGCGAGGGCGCGCCGCCGCCGGTGGCGATGAGCAGCGAGCTGTGGTCCTACGAGCCCGTGCCGCTGCCGCGACCAGGCCAAGTGCCCGCGGAGTAGCACGCTCGCAAGGCGGCCGACACTGCTCGCCACGCTGCGCGACGTCCACCAGCAGTTCGCCTGGTTCGTCGTCCTCTCCAACGGGATCGCCGGGCTGTGGGCGCTCGGCGCCCACTGGCTGGCGTGGCTCCGCCATCGCGCGCTCTGGTGGACCACGGCGGTGGCGCAGGTGTCGATCTTCGTCGAAGTCGCGTTCGGGGTGGGCCTCGTCTCCCTGCAGGACTACGTGGCCCCGGAGTTCCACGCGTTCTACGGCTTCATCGCGATCATCGCCGTGGCGATCATCTTCAGCTACCGCTCCCAGTTGAGATCCCGCCTCTACCTGCTCTACGGCCTCGGTGGGCTGTTCGTGATGGGACTCGCCATCCGCTCGATGCTCCTCGACCGCTGACGATCCGCGCACGCGCCTGGAAAGATCCGGGCCGGCTGTGGACATGAGACCGGAGTGACTCGGATGCCCGGCGAGGACGAACGGTTCCGCGCCCTGTTCGATGCCCACTTCGCGGATCTGTGGCGCTTCGTTCGTCGTCGCTGCGCGACTCCCGAGGACGCGGACGACATTGCCGGGCAGGTGTTCGCTGTCGCGTGGCGACGGCGCGGCGACCTGCCGGAGGGCGGCGAGGTTCGGTTGTGGTTGTTCGGGGTCGCGCGCCGCGTGCTCGCCAACCACCGGCGGACGGGCGCCCGTCACGACCGTCTCGTCCAGCGGTTGTCCGGCATCGCCGACGGGCATGAGGACCGGGAGCCTGACGTGCCGAGCGACCTCCTCGGCGCGGCCCTCGCCTCGCTCAGCGAGGACCACAGGGCGGTGGTGGAGATGCGCTGCTGGGACGGGCTCACGGTCGGCGAGATCGCCGCAGTGCTCGACTGCTCGCCCAATGCCGTCTCGATCCGGCTGCACCGCGCCCGCAAGCAGCTCGCCGCATACCTGGCGAGGACAGGTCTCGCGTCGAACGGGCATGTGGCGGACGAGATCGCGCCATTGAAGGAGCACTCGGATGACTGTCGCTGACGACGACGTTCTCGAATTGATCGGGCGACTCGATCCAGCGCTGACCGAACATCCGCCGCGGCCGGGATCGGATCGGTATCGCTCGGTCCTGGAGACGGCGATGACTGGGTCCGCCGCGGTGGCGATGACTGAGTCGGCCGCGGTGGCGATGACTGACTCCGTCGCCGCGGCGACTGTCGTGCCGCTGCGCGGGCGGCGACGCGGATCGCGGCGAGTCGCCGTCGCGGCCGCCGTCGCCGCCGTCGCCGTGGCGGCCTATGGGCTGTGGCAGCCCGGCGACGAGCAGAGCGCGCAAGCCGCGGTGCGCCAGGCAACCGAGTCGCTCGCCGAGATCACCTCGTTCGAGATGAGCGGAACCGATGTGGACGCCGAGGGCCGCGTTACGACCTATGCGGCGCGCATCGACGGCGGCGACTTCGAGGTGGCGATCGATGGCTTCTTCGACGGGCCGGTCGAGAACCTGACATTCACCGCCGTGGACCGCTTCGTCTACCTCACGGAGGATGGACGCACCTCACGGACGCCGCGCCAGCCCGGTGAGGGGGCCGACGCATACCCAGCGCTATCGGCAGAGCTGCTCGCGGTCCTCGACGCGTCGGACGTCTCCGAGCTCGGTCAGGAGACCGTCGCCGGCGTCGTGACCACGCGCTACGACATCGCGCCGACCGATCGTTCGGTCGCCGCCTTCTCGGCGCTCGGTCCGATCCCCGAGCTCGACGAGCCGCCAGCGATCGAGCGGCTCAGCGTGTGGATCGCCGACGACCGCCTGCACCAGATCGAGGTCGTCCACGACGACGGTCGCGCCGTGCGCGTCACGCTGTTCAACCTCGACGGCGAGATCACGATCACCCCGCCCCCCGGCCCGTACGTCGAGCCGACCGCCCCCTGACGCGTGGGAGCGTGCCTCCGCTGTCGGACGTCCGACTCGGCCGGAGGTGTTGCGCCACCTGATCGGGCGCAGCGGCTGCCCCCGGAACCGTGTCCCACCCCCTGCTCAGGGTCCTGCGCATGAAGGTGGCGGAGGCGCAGCGGTTGTTGGCGGCGGTGGTCGCTGCCGGAGGAGTTCGACCGGGCGGTGCGGGCCGAGGTGCGCCGGTTGCGTACCGACGACGGCCAGGCCCACCTCGACCGCCAGCGGCGCAACACGCGCCTGCGGACGTGGGTCGACGGGGAGGGGATGTGGTGCTTGTCCGGGCGCTACGACCCCGAGATCGGAGTCCGCGTCCACCGCCGCCTGTTCGACGCCGTGGGTGCCCGCTTCGCCGAGACAGTGCCCGAGCTCGCCCCCGACGATCCGGGGCAGCGAGCCGATTTCCTGCGCGCCCACGCGCTCGCTGGTCTTCTCGGCGTGACCGCCACTGGCACAGCGGGCGATGACCCATCCGGCGCCGAGGCCCGTCGGCGAGCCGGGCGCGCCGGTGCGCCGGAGGTGATCGTCGTCGTCGACGCCACCGCCCCCGACGCGGATGGGTCGCCGGCGATCGATTGGGGGCTCCCGGTGGAGCTGCCGGCGGCGGTGCTGCGTCGGTTGTGGCCGCCGGCCGTGGTGCACCCGGTCGTCGTCGCCGGTGGTGTCGTCGTCCACGCTGTGGGTGAGCTGAACCTGGGGCGGACGACGCGGCTGGCGAACCGGACCCAGCGGCGGGTGCTGCGTGCCCTGTACCCGACCTGCGCCCTGCCCAGTTGCAGCGTGAGGTTCGACCACTGCGACATCCACCACGTCATCTGGTGGGAATCGCCCGAGCGAGGCCGCACGGATCCCGAGAATCTCCTGCCGGTGTGTGATCGGCACCACCACGCCGTGCACGAGCGCGGCTGGCAGCTGAAGCTGACCCCCGACCGCGAGCTCGCCGTCACCTATCCCGACGGCCGCACCGGGACCACCCGACCGCCGATGCGCACGTGAGTCCTACCCCTACGCCCACCAGCGTGCGATGGAGTGCGACCGGATGCGTCCGTTCGTGGCATGCGCGCGGGCGCTGCGGCAGTGCGCGCCTGAGGGCGGGATGTGCGCTACCTGAGGGCGGCATGGCGGCGCTGGGCGTTGTGCCCGGCGCGTGCGAGTGCTTGCGCAGCGGAGTGATGGCGGCGGGCGTCCTACAGGTGGACGACGGGGCAGGTCAGGGTGCGCGTGATGCCGCCGATGGTCTGGATGCGGGACAGCACCATCCGGGCGAGGTCGTCCATGCCCGGCGACTCCGCCTGGGCGATCACGTCGTACGGGCCGGTCACGTCGTCCGCGGCGGTGATCCCCTCGAGCTCCATGATCTGGCGGGCGACGTCACCGGCCTTGCCGACCTCGGTCTGGATCAGGATGTACGCGCGCACGGACATGGACGGGCCCCCTCGCGTCGAATGTGGCGCGGACACTACCCGGGACGCCGCCGACGTGGTTCGATGAAGGCGTGGTAGGGAGCGCGATCCGGCTCCGGTTCACCCTCGCCGATCAAGACGGCGCCCGCCAGATGGTGCGCGCCTCGCTCCCCGACGTCCACGGCGAGGCGCTGCTCCTCTGCGGCGGTGAGCGGGCCAGGGCGTGCCGCCTGACCGAGGAGACGTTCGCCTGGCTCAGCCGCGAGGTCCGTCGCGGCCGCGAGACCGTCACGCTCGGACGACTGCAGCTCGTCCTGCGGCACCACTTCCTCGAGGAGCTGGATCCCGCCGGCAGGCGGAAGCGGCGCGCTCGCGCTGCGGCACGCGCGCTCGAGGCGACGCGGGCCGTGATCGCCCGCGGCCCGGCGGACGACGTGAGCGCGTTCGTGCGCGACCTGCCCCAGCTGGCGCGGGCCGTCGTCGTGCTCCGCCATGTCGACCGGATGCTCCTTCCCGACGTCGCCGCCGCGCTGCGCATGCCGGAGGGCACCGTCGCCGAGATCGAGGCACTCGTCCGCGACGCGCTCGGTCCCGTCGGTGGCGTGCCGGCGTTGCGCGGCGCGCTGTCCATGGATCCGCCACCAATCGCGCTCACCGGGCGGGTGCTCGCCCCGCTGATCGACGCCGTCAGTCCGAGCTACCTCGTCGCTCCGGCGAGCTCGGTGCCGCTCTTCGTCGGCGACGAGATCGATCGGAGCGGGGACGCCGGCGCCCGGCGCAGCCGAGCGTTCGGAACCGCGCCCGTACGGCGCGTGCCAGGTCTCGTGGTGGCGTTGTTGATCCTCGCCGCGCTCGCAGGGATCACGGCAGGACGTCAACTGCTCGGGACGGACCGCCGGCCCGCACCGCCACCACCGGCGACGACCGTGCCGGCGCCCGTGACGATGCCGCTGCCCGCACCCGAGGCCCAGCTGCCGCCCGCGAGCGTGTCGGCGCCCACTCCGTCACCGTTCGTCGGGCCTGCGGGGTCCGCGCCCGCGGCGAAGTGCTCCGAACCCGAGCCCGAGTCTGTCTCGCGCCAGGAGACCGCGCCTGGGCCGCTCAGCCGGCAGCCGCGAGGCGCTTGTCCAGCTCCGTGAGCTGATCGGCCAGCTCTCCGGGGAGGCGCTCGCCGAACTGCGCGTAGTGCTGCTCGATGAGCGGCACCATCGCCCGCCAGCCTTCGACGTCGACGTGGAGCAGCTCGTGCATCGCCGCGCTCGGCACGTCGAGGCCGTCCATGTCGAGCGCGCCCGGCGCCGGCAGGTTGCCGATCGGGGTCTCGATGGCGTCGGCGGTGCCGGCGCAACGCTCGAACACCCACTTCAGCACCCGGCTGTTCTCGCCGAACCCGGGCCACAGGAACCGCCCATCGGCGTCCTTGCGGAACCAATTGACGTAGAACAGCTTGGGCAGCTTGTCGGCGGTCGTCGCCTCGCCGATCGACAGCCAATGCGACCAGTGGTCGGCCATGTTGTACCCGCAGAACGGGAGCATCGCCATCGGGTCGAACCGCAGGTCGCCGACGGCGCCGGCCTGCGCCGCCGTCGTCTCGGACGACATGATCGATCCGAGGAACACGCCGTGCGCCCAGTCCGTGGCTTCGTTGACGAGCGGGACGGTCGTGGCCCGCCGCCCGCCGAAGATGATCGCCGAGATCGGCACGCCGCGCGGGTCCTCCCACTCGGGCGCGATCGACGGGCACTGCGCGACCGGGACGGTGAAGCGGGCGTTCGGGTGGGCAGCCGGAGCGCCGTTGCCCGGCGTCCACGCTTGGCCCTGCCAGTCCGTCGCCCTGGCCGGCGGCTCGTCGGTCATCCCTTCCCACCACACGTTCCCGTCGTCGGTGAGCGCCGTGTTCGTGAACAGGCAGTTGCCCCACAGCGTCCGGATCGCGTTGAGGTTCGTCTCCTCGCTCGTGCCGGGCGCGACGCCGAAGAACCCGGCCTCGGGGTTGATCGCGTACAGCCGGCCGTCCTCGCCGAACTTCATCCAGCAGATGTCGTCGCCGATGGTCTCGACCTGCCAACCCGGCACCGTCGGCACCATCATCGCCAGGTTCGTCTTGCCGCAGGCGGACGGGAACGCGCCCGCGACGTACCTCGCCTCACCCTCGGGCGACGTGATCTTCACGATGAGCATGTGCTCGGCGAGCCAGCCCTGGTCGCGGGCCATCACCGAGGCGATGCGCAGAGCGAAGCACTTCTTGCCGAGCAGCGCGTTGCCGCCGTAGCCGGAGCCGTAGCTCCAGATCTCCCGCGTCTCCGGGAAGTGGACGATGTACTTGTTCTCGGCGTCGCAGGGCCACGGCACGTCCGCCTGGCCTGGCTCGAGCGGCGCACCGACGGAGTGCAGGCACGGCACCCATTCGCCGTCGCCGAGCACGTCGAGCGCGCCCTGCCCCATGCGGGTCATGATCCGCATCGACACGGCGACGTAGGCGGAGTCGGTGAGCTGCACTCCGATGTGCGCGATGTCCGATCCCAGCGGTCCCATGGAGAACGGGACCACGTACATCGTGCGGCCGCGCATGCACCCGCGGTACAGGGCGAGCAGGTCCTGGCGCATCTGCGCCGGCTCGCGCCAGTTGTTCGTCGGGCCGGCGTCGGCCTCGTCGGCGGAGCAGATGAACGTGCGGTCCTCGACGCGAGCGACGTCGCCCGGGTCGCTGTGCGCCCAGTACGAGTTCGGCCGCTTGGCCTCGTCGAGGCGGGTGAACGTGCCTGCCTCGACGAGCTCGGCACAGAGCCGGTCGTACTCCTCGGCGGAGCCGTCGCACCAGTGGACCGCGTCCGGCTGGAGGACAGCGGCCCACTCGTCGACCCAGGCGTGCAGCCGCTCGTTCGTCGTCGTTCCGGACATCGTCGTTCCGGACATCGTTGTCCTCCGGGGGTTGAAGGGGTGACCGTCCGCCGGTCACCCGGGTGGCGACGCTCCTGGCGTGCGCATGTCGACCTCGCTCCCGAGGCGCAGGCGCGTCGCCCGCCCGGCCTCGTCGAGGTCGAAGATGACCCGCTGCCCCTGGCGGACCATGCGGAAGATGGAGCCGGCGAGAGCGTCGTCGGCCAGCTCCAGTTCGGCCAGGTCGGTGTCCCGGACGACCAGGCCGTCACCGGTGCCCGGGTCGTAGCTCTTGATCACACCCTGCACGGCCGCCCGCTCCAGCCGTCAGCGTGGCGCGCGGACGGCCTTCTGCACCTTGCCCGCCTTGATGCACGAGGTGCAGACGTACAACCGCTTCGGGGCGCCGTCGACGATGGCCCGAACGCGCTGGATGTTCGGGTTCCACCGGCGCTTCGTGCGCCGGTGCGAGTGCGACACCTGCATGCCCCACGAGGGGCTCTTGCCGCACACATCACACACTGCTGCCATGAGACGCCGTTCCTTGGTTCCCGGGTGTCAGGGGTCGTGTCAGCCTACCAACGGCGTCGCGGCTTGCCCCAAGCCCCGACCTGGCGTGGAGCCCTCACTACCATCGCCGCGGTGTCCGTCGACTCGGGAGCCGACGTCGACCGGCTCTCCGCGGCGGCGGTGCGCCGGTGGATCGTCACGTACCGCGATGCGGCGCACACCCACGCCGACCGGCTGAACCGCCTCAACGTCTACCCGGTCCCGGACGGCGACACCGGCACGAACATGGCCCGCACGCTGGACGCCGCCGTCGACGAGCTCGACGGGGTGCCCAGCGACGACCTGGCGGCCACGTTGCGCGCCGTGAGCCACGGCTCGCTGATGGGCGCCCGGGGCAACAGCGGCGTGATCCTGTCCCAGATCCTGCGTGGGTTCTCGGGGGTGGTGCAGGCCTCTGGCGAGGCGACCGCGCCATCCGTGGCCGCCGGCCTGCAGGCCGGGGCGGGCGCCGCCTACGAGGCCGTCCTGAAGCCGGTCGAGGGCACGATCCTCACGGTCGCCCGCGAGGCAGCTGCCGCCGCTGTCCGGGCGGCCGAGTCGGGCGGCGGGCTCGGCGACGTGTTGGCCGCGGCGCGTGACGCAGGTCAGGACGCGCTCGACCGCACGCCGGAGCTGCTGCCGGTGCTGAAACAGGCCGGCGTGGTCGACGCCGGCGGCGCCGGGTTCGTGCTGCTGCTCGACGCTGGATTGCACGTCGTCGACGGCCGCCCGCTGCCGGTGCCGGATGTCGTCGCCGCGCCGCCGTCGGGTCTGGCGGCGCTGGCCCACCGGGGCGACGGCGACGTGTCCGAGCTGCGGTACGAGGTGATGTACTTCCTCGACCTCGACGACGAGCACATCGAGCGGTTCAAGCGGGCATGGGGAGAGATCGGCGACTCGATCGTCGTCGTCGGCGGCGAAGGGCTGTGGAACTGCCACGTCCACACGAACGACATCGGTGCGGCGATCGAAGCCGCGCTCGCCGACGGCGGCCGGCCGTCGCAGATCCGTGTCACGGACCTGTTCGAGGAGGTCGACGAGGAGCACCGGGCGCGGGAGGCCGCGCTGCACGCGCAGCCGCCGGGCGCTGCGGACGGTGCGTCCCGCGACCAGCTCGCAGCTGCCGGCCTCCCGCCGGTGACGTGCGCCGTCGTCGCCGTGTGCACCGGCGATGGCCTCGCCCAGCTGTTCGGCGAGCTGGGCGTGCAAGGCGTCGCCACGGGCGGGCAGACGATGAACCCGTCGACGGCCGAGCTGCTCGACGCGGTCGCCCGCGTGAACGCCGGCGAGGTCGTCGTGCTGCCGAACAACCCGAACATCGTTCCCGTCGCCCAACAGCTCGACGCCCTCAGCGAGCGAGTGGTGCGCGTCGTGCCGACGCGCTCGATCCCCGAGGCGCTCGCCGCCTTGGTGGTGTACGACCCGGAAGCGAGCGCCGACGAGAACCAGGCGGCGATGGCGTCGGCCGCGGAGGCCGTCGTGGCCGGCGAGGTGACGCAAGCCGTGCGCGACGCGCCGACCCCGATGGGGCCCGTGCGGGCAGGCGACTGGATCGGCCTGCGCCGTGGCGAAGGGATCGTGTCCGCGGGGGCGACGGCCGAGGAGGCGGCGACCGCACTCCTCGAGCGGTTGCTCACGCCGGAGCGGGAGCTCCTCACCGTGATCACCGGGGTGCAGGCGACGCGCGCTGCGACTGACGCCGTGCTCGCGTGGCTGACCGCGCACCGTCCCGCGGTCGAGGTCGAAGTGCACGAGGGCGGCCAGCCGCTCTATCCGTTTCTGTTCGGCGCCGAGTGACCGCCGCGGCCGCGCCCCAGCCGATCACGCTGCGGGAGCTCGACGCGATCCCCGTCGAGCGGCTGCGCGGCGTCGGGGAGCGCAAGGTCGAGGCGCTCCACGAGGTCGGCATCGTCTCGGTCCTCGACCTGCTGACCTGGTACCCGCGACGGTGGGTGGACCGCTCGAACGAGGCGCGGGTCAGCGATCTCGTGCCGGGCCACGAGGCGCTCGTCATCGTCACCGTCAGGAGCGTGCATCGCCGCCAGACGCGCAACCGGCGGTCCATGGTCAGCGCCACCGTCGGCGACGGGTCCGGGCGGATGACCGTGGTGTTCTTCAACCAGCCGTGGCGGGAGAAGCAGCTCCGTCCGGAGATGACCGTCGCCCTGTTCGGCAAGGCCGACGTGTTCCGCGGCGGGCTGCAGATGACGAATCCCGTGGTCGACCTGATCGGCGACCGGACCGGGAAGATCGTGCCGATCTACCCGCAGTCGGAGAAGGCCAACCTCACCACCTGGGAGCTGGCGGGGTGGGTCGAGAACGCGCTGGAACGGTGCACGGCTCGCGGCATCGGCGACACGGTTCCGGCTGACCTGCGCCGCCAGCTCGACCTGGTCGAGCGCGACGCGGCACTGCGGGGGATCCACTTCCCCGAGTCGATGCGGGCGAAGGAGGAGGCTCGCCGCCGGCTGGCGTTCGACGAGCTGTTCCGCGTCCAGGTCGCGCTCGTCATGCGCAAGCTGCGCCTCGAACGGGAGTCGCACGGCGTCGCGCACACGGTCGACGGTCCGCTCGTGCGCCGGTTCCACGACCAGTTGCCGTTCGCTCTGACGGACGCACAGCAGCGGGTGATCGGGGAGATCCAGGACGACCTGGCGGGCGGCCGGCCGATGCACCGGTTGCTGCAGGGCGACGTGGGCTCGGGCAAGACCGTCGTCGCCGTGTCCGCGTTGCTGACAGCGGTACAGGGCGGCCACCAGGGCGCGCTGATGGCACCGACGGAGGTGCTCGCCGAGCAGCATCACGCGAGTGTCAGCGCACTGCTCGACGGTGTCGCTGTTCCGGCGGACACGTTGTTCGGCGATCGCCCGCTGCGCGTCGTGCTGCTCACGAACCGCGTCACGGGGGCCGAGCGCCGTGACGTCCTTGCCGGGCTCGCCTCCGGCGAGGTCGACGTCGTCATCGGCACGCACGCGCTGATCCAGGAGGGCGTCGAGTTCCACAGCCTCGGCGTGGTCGTGGTCGACGAGCAGCACCGCTTCGGTGTGGAGCAGCGCGCGGCGCTGCGCGACAAGGGTTCGGGGACGGTGCCGGACGTGCTCGTGATGACCGCGACGCCGATCCCGCGCACCGCGGCGATGACGGTCTACGGCGACCTGGACGTGAGCGTCATCGACGAGCTGCCACCCGGGCGGACGCCGGTCGTGACGAAGTGGGCGGCAGGGCCGCTACTCGAGGCGGAGGTGTGGGCGGACGTGCGGGCCGCCATCGCAGACGGTGAGCAGGCGTACGTCGTGTGCCCGCTGATCGAGGAGAGCGACAAGCTCGAGGCCGCGTCGGCGGAGGAGACGTATGCGCGACTCGACGCGGGCGAGCTCGCCGGCCTGCGCCTCGGTCTCCTCCATGGGCGGCTCACGCCGGCCGAGAAGGAGCTGACGATGGACCTGTTCCGCCGCGGCGCGCTCGACATCCTCGTCGCGACGACGGTGATCGAGGTCGGCGTCGACGTCCCCAACGCGACGGTGATGGTCGTTCTCGACGCCGACCGCTTCGGCATCGCCCAGCTCCACCAGCTGCGCGGCCGGGTCGGGCGGGGGAGCGCGGCGTCCCGCTGCTGGCTCGTCACGGCGTCACCCGATCCGTCTCCGCGGGTCGAGGCGCTCGTCCAGTCGGACGACGGCTTCGCGCTGGCGGAGGTGGACCTCGACCTGCGCGGCGAGGGGACGATCATGAGCACCGCGCAGAAGGGGCGCAACGACCTGAAGCTCGCCTCGCTGCGGCGCGACCGCGAGCTCGTCGTCCTGGCCCGCCAGGCGGCGTTCGGCGTCGTCGGTCCCGACCCCGACCTCACCGACCACCCCGAACTCCGCGACGAGCTCGCAGTCTTCCTCAGCGAAGAAGACGAGGAGTACCTCCTCAAGTCCTGAAAAACTCCCTTACGCAGGGCTTTCAGGGTTCGTCAGCGGTGTCAGTCCTCAGCCGGTCCTCAGCACGAGGAGTGAACATGCCGTCGACGGCCAACCCGCCGCGATCCTCGTCGCCCGGCCAGACGAGGCCGTAGACGTCGGCGTACGGCGGGTCAGAGTCCTCCGCTTCGTCGGGAAGACTGGTCGACATGGATCTGCAGGGTCCGAAGTATCAACCACTGGTGATCCGACGCGGCCGCCGGTTCGGGTGGTGGATCGAAGGGCGCAAGAAGAACGGCCGCCTCTACATGTTCACGTGGTGGCCCACCAAAGCGATGGCTTCCAGCATCGCCCGGATGTGCGCTGCGCTGCTCCGCCGTCTGGCCCACGCGGAGATACCGATCGAGACCCAGGCCTCGCCGAAAAAGGCGGCCTGAGCCGTGGCCTGAGCCACGGCCTGCACCGGCTTCCAGGCTGCCCTTCGCGCGGCTGGACCGGCCTTGACTCCGGTCCATGCCGGCTTCTCGACGGCCACATCTACGTGAAGTGCGTGCTACGCGACCCCTGGAACGAAGTACCTCCTCAAGTCGGAAGAACCGCCGACACGCAGGGTTCAGCGCCAAGAACCTGGCTTCGTCAGTCCTGAGAATGTCCCCCCGCAGGTCGAGCATTCGTTGCGGTTGATCGGCGATGCGTTCGCCGTGGCGACTCCGGGGTGACGACGGCGCTTCACGCGTCGTTGCGATCAGTGGGGGTTGTTGAGGTGCCGTCCGATCCAGAACACCATCAAGCCCACGGCTGAGATGATCGCCACCCCGGCCAGCGTGGTCGCGGCGATGTTGAGCATCTGCGACCAGACCCCGTTCACGCCCTCGACGGTAGAGGCATCAGCGTTCCGGGCTGGCGCGCGTCGCGCTGCAATCATGTGACGACGCCACCGCCCCCCGAACCAGGGCCATCCGCGGCTTGCGCGACAGGGAGCGGCACACTCCTGAGGTGGCCGACAGCGGGGACGATCTCCACGAGCGGCATGGCCACGCTCATACGCGACTTGTAACGACGCTGCCGCGGGCGCGGCTGATCCGAATGCTGGTCCTGGCCGTCACGGCCTTGACAGCCATCGGGTTGGTGGCGCTCTGGCCGGAGGCGGACAGCGGCGCTTCGATCCTGGGTGAGCGTCTGCCGATCGCTGACGCGAGCGTCCGCACCGTGTCGATCGCGCCGTGTGCGGGCACCGCCGAGGAGGACGAGGTCGACTGCTACGTCGTCGACGCGTCGGTGCGGTCAGGCGAGCGACGCGGTGCCACAGCCCGTCTCGAGCTTCCGGTCGAGGGCAGCACACCGCGCCTGTCGCCCGGTGACGACATCGTTCTGGCGTACGACGCGGCCGGCGTCGACGGCCCAGCCTTCTACTTCTACGACTTCCAACGCCGGACACCGCTGATCCTGCTCGTGCTGCTGTTCGTCACCGTTGTGGTGCTCTTCGGCGGCTGGCGAGGCATCGGAGCGCTCGCAGGTCTCATCACCAGCTTGATCGTCCTCGCCGTGTTCACCCTGCCAGCGATCCTTGACGGCCGCTCACCTGTGCTCGTCGCTCTCGTCAGCGCGGCGCTCATCGGTCTGTTGGCGCTGCACCTCGCCCACGGATTCGGCGTCGCCACGAACGTGGCAGCACTCGGGACATTCGCCAGCCTGCTCCTCACCGGCGCCCTCGCCGCGGCGTTCGTCGGCGCCAGCAGGCTGACCGGACTGCTCGACGACAACGCGCTCCTGCTCGACGTCGCCGCAGGCGAGGTCGACCTGAGAGGCATGATCCTCGCCGGGATCATCATCGGTTCGCTCGGCGTCCTCGACGACATGGCCGTGACGCAGGTGTCCGCCGTGGCCGAACTGCGCCGAGCCCGACCACGACTCGGCCGCCGCGCCGTGTTCGACGCGGCACTGCGAATCGGCCGCGACCACGTCTCGTCCACGGTGAACACTCTCGTCCTCGCGTATGTGGGCGCGGCCCTGCCGCTCCTGTTGCTGTTCACCGAAACTCAGCGAAGCCTCGGCGACATCGCGACCAGCGAAGTCGTCGCCACGGAGATCATCCGCTCCCTCGTGGGATCGGTCGGCATCGTGGCGTCCGTCCCCATCACCACCGCCCTCGCCGTCTGGGTGCTCCGCCCGGACAACACGCGATCGCCGACGGACGCCGGCGGCTCCAGGTCCCGGCCCGCCGAGTGGCTGCTCCGGCCGTGAGGCGTGGAAGACGGGCCTTCGGCAAGGCTCGCTTCGTGGCGCACTCCCCCGAGGAGATCGAGCAGCTCCGGCGTCGGCTGCCTGCGCCCGCCTCCACCCGACGACGCTCGAGACCGTGCTCGCCGGCTACGTCGAGCTGGCGCGCCAGCACCAGGAGATCGAGCGCATCCTCGGCCAGCTCCTACCGGTCCTCGAGCAACGCCAAGGACTGCCTGAACCGGCTCGCGAAGCTGATGCGCGGACACCACCGAAGTGGCCTGACGGAAGCCCACGTCAATGGTGGTTCAGGCGGCCGAGGGTGTCCACGGAAATCGCGCGGGCGGGTCCGCAGCGAACGGCGTCGCCGGCCCGCCCTCGAGTTGCTCAATCGGGAGTCGCGTCGTCCAGGACGACGTCGAAGCGGTCGAGGCAGTCCGCACAGCGGTAGACGACCACATCGCCCGGCAGCCACGTCCCGTCCTCGCGGGGGAAGGACAGGAGGTGGGCGCGCCCGCCGCACTCGACGCACACGATCTCGTCGTCCGGCGCCACGCTCACGACACCAGTGTCGCTGGCGCGTCCGACCAGAGCCATAGCGTTCGACCGTGCGCGTCGTCGCCGGGACACTCCGCGGGCGGCGCATCGTCGCGCCCGAGGGGCGCGCCACCCGTCCGACGAGCGACAAGGTGCGCGGCGCGGTGTTCAACGCGCTCACGTCACTCGACGTGGTGCGCGACGCCGTGGTTGTGGATCTGTTCGCCGGGTCCGGTGCGCTCGGCATCGAGGCGCTGTCCCGCGGTGCCCGGCACTGCACGTTCGTCGAGAAAGCCCGACCCGCGATCGCCGCGCTCCGGGCCAACATCGGCACACTCGATCTGAAGGAGCGGGCCGAGATCGTGCCCTCGGACGCCGTCCGCTTCGTGGCGCGCCGGCCCGGGCCGTACGACCTCGTGCTGGCTGACCCTCCGTACACGTTCGACGACTGGCCGGACCTGATCGTTGACCTGCGCGCCGGGTTCGTCGTCGCCGAAGCCGGTCGCGCCGTCGATGCGCCCGCAGGATGGGTGACCGTTCGGGAACGTGCGTACGGCGGTACCGTGGTCACGTTCCTCCGACCGGCAGGATGAGCCGTTGTCCACCGCCCTCTATCCCGGCAGCTTCGACCCGTTCCACAACGGCCACCTCGACATCGTCGAGCAGGCCGTCACCCTCTTCGACACGGTCGTCGTCGCCACGATGCACAACCCGGACAAGCCGGGCGGGTTCTTCGAGCTCGACGAGCGGCAAGCATTGATCGAGGAGTCCGTCGCCCACCTCACGACGGTCAAGGTGACGGCCTATCCCGGCCTCGCCGTCGACGCGGCCCGCGACGCGGGCGCCGATGTCATCGTCAAGGGGCTGCGGACGGCCGCCGACTTCGACGTGGAGATGCAGATGGCGCACACGAACGCCGCCGTGGCCGGCGTGCGCACGGTGTTCCTGCCCTGCCGTCCGGCGCTGTCGTTCGTGTCGTCCCGCTTCATCCGGGAGATCGCCCAGTACGGTGGGGACGTGAGCTCGCTGGTACCGCCCGCGGTGGCGCGGCGGTTGGAGGAACGAGCGCAGCGATGACGTACTACGACCAGGGCTTCGAAGAGGGCTTCGACGACGACTTCGGCGAAGACGAGGAGCACGAGCCGCAGCAGGTCCTCGACACCGAGGCGCTGCTGCAACGCACCGTCGACATCATCGCCACGGCACCGACCGTCCCGCTGTCGTCCACCCCCCGCGTCAACCGCGACGAGATCCTGCAGCTGCTCGAGGAAGCCGTGGCGCGCATCCCGGACGAGCTGCGCCAGGCCCGGTGGATGCTCAAGGAGCGCCAGGCGTTCATCGACAAGACCCGGCGCGAGGCCGACGACATCCTGGACGCCGCCCGCGCCCAGGCGGAGCGGATGGTCCAGCGCCAGGAGATCACCCGCCAGGCCGAGATCCGGGCCCGCCAGGTGATCGAGGCGGCCGAGGGCGAGGCCCGCCGGATGCGCCTCGAGGTGGAGGACTTCTGCGACCAGCGGCTGGCGAGCTTCGAGATCATCCTCGAGAAGCTTTCCCGTACGGTCGCTGTGGGCCGGGAGAAGCTGGCCGGGCGGGCGCTTGCGCACCAGCCGGAGCCCGAGCCCGAGGATCCGAGCGTCGCGTTCTTCGACCAGGACGCCGTCTGAACGGAGGCACGGCGATGGCTGGGTCCGCGCTCGTCGTCCCCGTCGCCGAGCTGCTCCGCCGGCCGGGCGCGCAGCGCAACGTTCGTGTCGAGGTCGCCGCCGAGGGCCTGTCCGCCCGCGACGCGCACGTCCCGGACGGCGCCGACGTGGCGGTCGACGTCGTCCTGGAGAGCCTCAGCGACGGGATCACCGTCGACGGTGAGGTCCGCACGACGTGGGAGGGGACGTGCCGGCGGTGCCTCGGCCCGGCCCGCGGTGAGCTGCGCGCCGAGGTGCACGAGCTCTACCAGCACGACCCGATGGACGAGGACGCGTTCCGCTTCGAGGGCGACCAGCTCGACCTCCGCCCGATGGTCCGCGAGCTCGTCATGGTCGAACTGCCGATGGCGCCCGTCTGCCGCGACGACTGTCGTGGGCTGTGCCCCGTGTGCGGCGCCGACCGCAACGAGGCCGACCGCACCGGAACGGACTGCGGCCACGGCGACACGCCGGCGGACGCCCGCTGGGCCGCGCTCGACGCGCTGCGCTCGCCGCGCGGTGAGCGGTTGCCCGACTCGAGCTGACGCTCGGTAGGCTTTCCCGGCTCGGAACGAGGAGACCCTGGCGATGGCTGTCCCGAAGAAGAAGAAGTCGAAGTCCAAGTCGCGCAGCCACCGCGCCGGCGCCTGGCGGCTGTCCGCGCCCGCTCGCAGTGTGTGCCCGCGCTGCGGCGCGACCAAGGTCCCCCACGTGGTCTGCCCGTCGTGCGGGTGGTACAAGAACCGCGTCGTCGTCGACGTCGACTGACGCCCGCCGACCGAGCGCCGATCGACCCAGGACTGGACGAAGCGGAATCCCGGTGACGCTGCCCGTCGCCGTCGACGCCATGGGCGGCGACCGGGCCCCGGAGGAGATCGTCGCCGGCGCGCGGCGGGCCTCCACCGAGCACGGCATCGACGTGCTACTCGTCGGACCGGCCGATCTCGGCGAACGGGTCGACCTCACCGGGCTGGCGCTGCGGGAGGCGTCCGAGGTCATCGCGATGAGCGAGGACCCGGCCCAGGGGGTGCGGCGGAAGAAGGACTCGACGCTGGTCCGGGCGGCAGAGGCGGTGCGCGACCGCCACGCCTCGGCGATGGTCTCGGCCGGGAACACCGGCGCCACGATGGCCTCCGCGCTGCTGCGGATGGGCCGCATCCACGGCGTGAGCCGGCCGGCGATCGCCACGCCGATCCCGGTGCCGGGCTCGACGCCCACTGTGCTCCTCGACGCCGGGGCCAATGCCGAGGTGCAGCCGGAGTGGCTCGTCCAGTTCGCCCAGATGGGATCGGTGTTCGCCAAGCACCGCTTCGGGCTGCCGACGCCGCGCGTCGGGCTGCTGTCGATCGGCGAGGAGCCGGGCAAGGGCGACGCCCTCCGCAAGGCGGCGTACGACCTGCTCGCTGTGGCGCCGGCGATCGAGTTCATCGGCAACGTCGAGGGCCGCGACGTGATGACGGACATCGTGGACGTCATCGTCACCGACGGCTTCACCGGCAACGTCGTGCTGAAGACGCTCGAGGGCGCGCTGCGGGCCGTCGTGCGGGGCCTGCTCGCGGCGTTCGGGTCCGATCCCGTGTACAAGGAGCACGCTGACGCCCTGGTGCCCGCCCTGCTCCCGCTGTACGAGACGCTCGACCCGGAGACGTACGGCGGGGCGATGCTCCTGGGTGTCGACGGTGTCTGCATCATCTCCCACGGCTCGTCGAGCCAGCGGGCGATCTTCAACGCCATC
>DASZOG010000082.1:0-1855 GCA_035550895.1 Acidimicrobiales bacterium | reverse complement strand
CTCGCGCGGCTGGAGCGGAGCCTCGACGCGTTGGGCACCGGCTCGGTCGACCTCCCCGAGCGGCAACGAACGCTGCGTGCGACCGTCGAATGGAGCTTCGGGCTGCTCGACGAGGCCGAACAACGGATGCTGGCCACCTTGTCGGTCTTCGTCGACGGATGGACGGTCGAAGCCGCCGTCGACGTCGCCAACCTCACCGAGGACCGGACCCTCGATCTGCTCGACACGCTCGCCGGGCACAGCCTCATCGCCGTCGACGCCCTGGACCCTGAGCCGAGGTTCCACATGTTGGTCGCCGTGCGGGACTTCGCCAGGGAGCGCCTCGCCGCCAGCGGGGAGGTCGCCGACGTCGAGCGGCGGCACGCGGAGCACTTCGGTGCGTTCGTGGCCGGCGCCGACTGGCCCGCCGAAGGACAGGCCGAGTGGGCGGAGCGCGTGCGGGCGGACGAGGAGAACATCCGGGTCGCGGTCCGCTGGTTCCTCGCGCACGACGTCGCACCACTCCCGCACATGTTCCGCATCCTGTGGCTGTTCTGGCAGATGCGTGGACGCATGCCCGAGGGCCGCGCCTGGATAAACGAGGTGCAGGACAGAGCCGGCGCCCTGGACGACTGCGCCCGAGCCGAGCTGCTCTTCGCGTCCGCCGTCACGGCCGTGGAGGTCGGCGACGACGAGAGCGCCCTGGCCGCGCTCGACGGGCTCAACGGACTCGTGGGCCACATCGACGACCCGTACCTCGAGAGCGCAGCGCAACTGGCGATCTCCTGGATCCTGCCCATGGTCGACGACTTCGACGGCGCGCTCCGTGCCGCCTCGCTGGCGCTCGACGGCTTCCGCCGGCTGAACGACCCGTTCGTGGCGTTCGCCGCGCTGACCGTCGGCATGGTGGAGATGGGCCTCGGCAACGACGATGCGGCGCGTGGACACCTCGCCATGGTCGAGGAGCTCGGCGGCCGGTTCGACAACGTCTGGCTCCGGTCCAGCGCCCGCGCCCAGCTCGCGTCCCTCGAGGTGCGGGCCGGTCGCCTCGACGAGGCGCGGGCGCTCCTCGTGCGGTCGGTGGACGCCGCCGACGACGCCGAGCTGAGCACCCTGACCGTGAGCTTCTCGCTCGTCATCGCCGCCCAGCTCGCACTGGCCGGCGGCGACGCCCGGCGTGCGGCGGTGGCGCTCGGCGCGGCCGACGGGCGGAGGCGCCGTGCGGGGCTGAAGGCATGGCCGTCGACGCGGCGTCGCGAGGACGAACTGGTCGCCCGGGTGGCGCAGGCGGCCGACTCCTGGGACTTCGAGGAGGCGCGTGCGGCGGGCGCCCGGCTCAGCCACCGCGAAGCCGTCAGCTTCGTCCGCGGGGAACGCCTGAGCATGTGACCGCACATCAGCGGCGCGCGCTTGGTCAGAATGCCTGGATGAGCGACGTGATCCTGCGGCCGATCCAGGAACCGGACCTGGACGATCTGAGCCGTTACTCGACCGACCCTGAGGCGGCCGGCGTGTTCGAATGGACGGGCTTCGACGATGCCAAGACCATGCGGCGCCGCTGGGAGGAGGACGGCTGGCTCGGTGCGGACAACGGGCGCCTGGCGGTGATGAGCGCGGACTCGCTCGCGGGAGACGTGAGCTACAAGGACCGGTCGCCGGGGGCGACCAAGGGGGCGATCTACGAGATCGGGATCGCGCTGTTCCCTGCGTATCGCGGCGAGGGGATAGGGACGGTCGCTCAGCGCCTGCTGGTTCGGTACCTGTTCGACACCATGCCGGCGCACCGGATCGAGGCGTACACCGAGGTCGAGAACGTCGCCGAGCAGCGGGCGCTGGAGAAGGCCGGCTTCGAGCGTGAGGGTGTCCTGCGGGAGAC
>DASZOG010000081.1:0-11492 GCA_035550895.1 Acidimicrobiales bacterium | reverse complement strand
GCGGACCGCGTCCCGTGTTGACGATCATCACGCCAGCCTTCATCTGGGCGACCGTCTCGGTCCGCACCAGGTGCCGGGTCTCCGGCGTGAGCGGCGCGTTGAGGCTGATGATGTCGCTCTCCCGCCACAGCTGCTCATGGTCGGCGTACGTGACACCGAGTTCGCGCAGGCCCTCGTCGGGGACCGGGTCGACGGCGAGCACGCGGCAGCGGAAATGCCACAACAGCCGGGCGACGAGCGCGCCGATCTGGCCCGTTCCGACGACGCCGGCGACCTTGCCCCGCAGGTCGAACCCGACGAGGCCCTCGAGGCTGAAGTTGCGGTCGCGGACCCGGTTGTAGGCGCGGTGGATGCGCCGGTTGAGGGCCAGGATCAGCGCGATCGTGTGCTCGGCGACGGCGTTCGGTGAGTAGGCCGGCACGCGGACGACGGAGAGGCCGAGGCGCTGCGCGGCGAGCAGGTCGACGTGGTTGAACCCTGCCGAGCGCAGCGCGACGTGCCGGACGCCGACAGCGGCGAGCTGCTCCAGGCTCTCCGCCCCGGCGTCGTCGTTCACGAACAGGCACACCGCTGCCGCCCCGCGCGCCAACGTCGCGGTCGTCGGGGTCAGACGGTCCTCGAGGTATGTGAACCGCAGGGCCGTGCCTTCGGCGGCGTGGGCGAAGCTCGCCCGGTCGTAGCTGCGGGCGGAGTAGAGGTACACGTCCACGAGCAGTGGACGGTACCGACTCAGGGCACGTTGAGCGTCTGGCCCGGCGCCAGGAACGACTCCGTCGTGGCGCCGTTCGCGGCGAGCAGCGCGTCGAGCGCGACGTTCAGCTTCTGGGCGATGCCGATCCAGTAGTCGCCCTCGACGACGGTGTACGTCCGGCCCGTCGCGCCCGTCGGAGTGGACGACGCCGGCGCCGGCGCCGTGGTCGCCGGCGCGACGGTGCCTCCCGGCGGGACCCTGATCTGCTGGCCCGGCGCGAGGAACGACTCGGGCGTGGCGTTGTTCGCCGCCAGCAGCGCCTCGAGCGTGACGCCGACCTTGTTCGCGATGCCGATCCAGTAGTCGCCGGCCACGACGGTGTACGTGCCGCCCGGCCCGGAGGGAGCCGTCGACCCTGGCGCGGCCGTGCCGGATGGCGCAGCGCTGGTCGTCGGCGCCGTCGTCGTCGTGGTGATCACCTCGACGAGCGTGGTGCGGAACGGCGTCGTGTCGGGCAGGTCGACGCCGACGGGGTCGTCGCCGCCGGTGCAGGACAGCGGCACCATCGCGATCGAGCCCCCCAGCAGGATCCACGGCCACCGCCACCGCCTGCGGCGCGTCGTGGTCACGGACATGTGATCAGCCAGATTGCTCCGGCACGCGGATGTACTCGCCCGGGATGAGCACGGTGTCAGTCGTCGCGTTGTTCGCGTTCAGCAGATCCTGCAACGGGACCTCGAGGTCCTCGGCGATCTTGATCCAGTAGTCACCGGCCTGGATCTGGTACGTGCCGGTCGAGCCGTCGTTCGGCTGGCTGGTGCCGGTCGCGCCGCCCTCGCTCGGGGGCAAGGAGCTCGCGCCTGCCGGGATGGCGATCGTCTGGCCCGGGACGATGACCGTGTCGGTGGTCGCGTTGTTCACTGCGAGCAGCTCGTTGAGCCCGACGTTCAACTTCTCGGCGATGCCGATCCAGTAGTCGCCCTGCTGCACCTCGTACGTCTGCCCGCTGGGGGCGACCGTGCCGCCGCCGGAGACGACGACGGCCGGGGTGGTCGTCGTGGTCTCGATCTGGACGGTGATCGTGCGGAACGCGGTCGAGTCGGAGGCGTCGGCCTCGTTCCCGCCGTCGTCGCCACCGAAGCCGCACGCCGCGGGCACGACCGCCAACGACACGCCGAGCGCCGCCACAGCGATCCGCACCTGGTACCGCATCACATGCAGACTACGGCGCGGCGGCAGATCCGCGGCATCACGTGAGCGGGCGCGTCGTCGGCAGGATCGGTGCCGGCAGGCGCGTCTCGCCCATCAGCCACCGGTCGACGCCCGCCGCGGCCGAACGGCCCTCGGCGATCGCCCACACGATCAGGCTCTGCCCGCGACCCATGTCACCGCAGGTGAACACCCCCGGAACGTTCGTCATGAACTGCTCGTCGCGGGCGACGTTGCCCCGCTCGTCGAACGCCACGCCGAGCTGATCGAGCCAGCTGCCGCGCTCCGGGCCGACGAACCCCATCGCCAGCAGAACCAGGTCGGCGGGGAGCTCGCGGTCGGTGCCCTCGACCTTCACGAACCGCCCGTCCTCGAAGCGCACCTCGTGCAGCAGGAGGGCGCGCACGTTGCCCGCGCCGTCGTCGAGGAACCGCTCGGTGTTCACACTGAACAGCCGCTCGCCACCCTCCTCGTGCGCGGAGGTGACGCGGTAGATCAGGGACCACTGCGGCCAGGGGTTCGCCTCGGCCCGCTGGTCGGGCGGGCGCGGCAGGATCTCCAACTGCGTGATGGAGCGGACACCCTGGCGGTGGGCGGTACCGAGGCAGTCCGCACCGGTGTCTCCACCGCCGATGATGACGACGTGCTTGCCGGCGGCGGTGATCGGCGGCTCGGCGACATCGCCCTCCTGCACGCGGTTGCCCCAGGGCAGGTACGCCATCGCCTGGTGGATGCCGTGCAGTTCCCGCCCGGGGACGGGCAGGTCACGCCACGCCGTCGCACCGCAGGCGAGCACGATCGCGTCGTGCGACGCGAGGAGGACCTCGACGTCGACCGTCGAGCCGACCTCCGCCTGCGTGCGGAACTCCGTGCCCTCGGCGCGCATCTGCGCCAGGCGCCGGTCGAGGTGGCGCTTCTCCATCTTGAACTCGGGGATCCCGTAGCGCAGCAGGCCGCCGATGCGATCCGCCCGTTCGAGGACGACGACGTCGTGCCCGGCGCGGGTGAGTTGCTGCGCGGCGGCCAGGCCGGCCGGCCCGGAGCCGATCACCGCCACCCGCTTGCCCGTCGTCACGGTCGGCGGCTGGGGGCGGACCCACCGCTCGCTCCACGCCCGGTCGATGATCTCCACCTCGACCTGCTTGATCGTCACCGGGTCATCGTTGATGCCCAGCACACAGGCCGCCTCGCACGGCGCCGGGCACAGCCGGCCGGTGAACTCGGGGAAGTTGTTCGTCGCATGGAGCCGCTCGATCGCCGCACGCCAATGGTCGCGGTACACGAGGTCGTTCCAGTCCGGGATCAGGTTGCCGAGTGGGCAGCCGTTGTTGCAGAACGGGATGCCGCAGTCCATGCACCTCCCGGCCTGGTGGCGCAGCGCGTCCTCGGCGAACGGCTCGTAGACCTCACGCCAGTCGTGCACGCGGACGGGGATCGGCCGCCGCCTCGGCGTCTCCCGCTTCCACGTGAGGAAGCCCGTCGCCTCACCCATGAGCCGCCTCCATGACGCGAGTGAGCGTCGTCGCCTCGTCGAGGCCCTCCGCGTCCGCTGCCTGCATCACGGTGAGCACCCGCTTGTAGTCCTTCGGCATCACCTTCGTGAACCGGGCGAGCGTCGCCGACCACTCCCCCAGCAGCCGCCTGGCAACCGTCGACGCAGTCAGCTCCGCGTGACGCTCGACGAGCTCACGCAGGAACCGCGTGTCCTCATCGGCGAGAGCCTCGACGAGGACCATCTCGGTGTTCAGGTGGCCGGAGCGCAGGTCGAGCACATAGGCGATGCCGCCGGACATGCCCGCCCCGAAGTTGCGCCCTGTGGGGCCGAGCACGACGACGCGCCCGCCGGTCATGTACTCGCAGCCGTGGTCACCGACGCCCTCCACGACCGCGGTCACACCGGAGTTGCGCACGCAGAACCGCTCGCCGACCTGCCCGCGCAGGAAGAGCTCCCCGCCGGTCGCGCCGTAGGCGATGACGTTGCCGGCGATGATGTTCTCCTCGGCGACGAGCGTTGCGTCGCGGTCCGGGTGGACGATCAGCCGCCCGCCGGACAGCCCCTTGGCGAGGTAGTCGTTGGCGTCGCCCTCGAGGCGCAGCGTGACGCCGTGGGGCACGAACGCCCCGAAGCTCTGGCCGGCCGAGCCGCGCAGGTGGATCTCGATCGTGCCGTCGGGCAGGCCGTCGCCGCCCCACCGCTTCGTGATCTCGTGGCCGAGCATCGTGCCGACCGTCCGGTTCGTGTTCCGGATCGGCAGCTCGAACGCGACGGCACGGCCGTCCTCGAGCGCCGGCCGGCAGCCGTCGATGAGCTGCGCGTCGAGCGCGCGGTCGAGTCCGTGGTCCTGGCCGACCGACTGGTGCGCCGTCTGCCCGTACGGGTTCTCCGCCGAAGCCAGGATCGGCGCCAGGTCGAGGCCGCGGGCCTTCCAATGGTCGATCGCCGCCCGCGTGTCGAGGCACTCGACATGGCCGACCGCCTCCTCGATCGAGCGGAACCCGAGCCGAGCGAGCAGCTCGCGGACCTCTTCGGCGATGTACTCGAAGAAGGTGACGACGAACTCGGGCTTGCCGCTGAACCGCTTGCGCAGCTCGGGGTTCTGCGTGGCGACACCGACCGGGCAGGTGTCGAGGTGACAGACGCGCATCATCACGCAGCCGGACACGACGAGTGGCGCGGTGGCGAAGCCGAACTCCTCGGCACCGAGCAGCGCGGCGACGACGACGTCGCGGCCCGTCTTCAGCTGGCCGTCGGTCTGCACGACGATCCGGTCGCGCAGTCCGTTGAGCATCAGCGTCTGCTGCGTCTCCGCCAAGCCGAGCTCCCACGGCGCGCCGGCGTGCTTCAGCGACGTCAACGGCGACGCTCCGGTGCCGCCGTCGTGGCCGGAGATGAGCACCACGTCGGCCTTCGCCTTGCTCACGCCGGCGGCGACCGTGCCCACACCGACCTCCGCGACGAGCTTCACGTGCACTCGCGCCGACGGGTTGGCGTTCTTCAGGTCGTGGATCAGCTGCTTGAGATCCTCGATCGAGTAGATGTCGTGGTGCGGCGGCGGCGAGATCAACCCGACCCCAGGTGTGGAGTGCCGCGTCTTCGCGATCCACGGGTACACCTTGTGCCCCGGCAGCTGGCCGCCCTCGCCCGGCTTGGCCCCCTGGGCCATCTTGATCTGCAGGTCGGTCGCCTGCGTGAGGTACTCGCTGGTCACCCCGAACCGGCCAGAGGCGACCTGCTTGATCGCGCTCCGCCGCTCCGGGTCCCGCAGGCGCTCGACGTCCTCGCCGCCCTCGCCGGTGTTCGACTTCGCGCCGATGCGGTTCATCGCGATCGCGAGAGTTTCGTGCGCCTCGGCGGAGATCGACCCGTAACTCATCGCGCCGGTGGAGAAGCGCTTCACGATCTCGCTCACCGGCTCGACCTCGTCGATCGGTACCGGCGGGCGCTCGCCGTCGCGCAGCTCGAACAAGCCGCGCAGCGTCGCCAGCCGCCGGCTCTGGTCGTCGACCATCGTCGAGTACTGGCGGAAGATGTCGTAGCGCTTCGCCCGCGTCGCGTGCTGCAGCTTGAACACCGTCTCCGGGTTGAACAGGTGGTGCTCACCCTCCCGCCGCCACTGGTACTCGCCGCCGAGCTCCAACGTCCGGTGGACGCGCTCCTCTGGCCGCGCCGGATGCGCCGCGGCGTGGCGCGCCGCGACCTCGGCGGCGAGCTCGTCGAGCCCGATGCCGCCGAGGCGGCTGACCGTGCCGGTGAAGTACTCGTCGACGAGGTCGGGACCGAGGCCGATCGCCTCGAAGATCTGCGCGCCGGTGTAGCTGGCGACGGTCGAGACGCCCATCTTCGACATCACCTTGAGCACGCCCTTGCCGGCGGCCTTCACGTAGTTGCGGATCGCCTTCGTCGCGTCCAGCGCGCCGAGCCCGTTGATCCCCTCGCGGACCATGTCCTCGATCGACTCGAACGCGAGGTACGGGTTGATCGCCCCGGCGCCGTAGCCGACGAGCAGCGCCATGTGGTGCACCTCACGCGCGTCGCCGCACTCCACGACGAGGCCCACCCGCGTGCGCGTCCGCTCGCGGATCAGGTGGTGGTGGATCGCGCTCGTCAACAGCAGCGACGGAATCGGGGCGTAGACCTCGTCGCTGTTGCGGTCGGAGAGGACGATGATCCGTGCCCCGTCAGCGATCTCCTGGCTGACCGAGCTGCGGATCGCGTCGAGCGCGCGTTTCAGCGCCAGCCCGCCGCCGGCGACGCGGTACAGGCCGCTGACGACGGCCGCTTTGAAGCCCGGCATGTCGCCGTCGTCGTTGATGTGGATGATCTTCGCCAGCTCGTCGTTGTCGATGATCGGGAACGGCAGCACCACCTGGCGGCAGCTCGCCGGAGTCGGCCGGAGCAGGTTGCCCTCCGGACCGATCGTCGACGACAGGGCGGTGACGAGCTCCTCGCGGATCGCGTCGAGCGGCGGGTTCGTCACCTGGGCGAAGAGCTGCTGGAAGTAGTCGAACAGGAGCCGGGGCCGGTCGGAGAGAACGGCGATCGGCGTGTCGGTGCCCATCGAGCCGATCGGCTCGATGCCGGTGCGGGCCATCGGCGCGACGAGGACCTTCAGCTCCTCATGCGTATAGCCGAAGACCTGCTGGCGGCGGAGCACGCTGTCGTGGCTGTAGACGATGTGGTCGCGCTCGGGCAGCGACGGCAGCTCGACCAGGCCCGCGGTGAGCCACTCGTCGTAGGGGTGCTCGGCGGCGAGCGTCGCCTTGATCTCCTCGTCGGCGACGATCCGGCCCTGCGCGGTGTCGACGAGAAACATCCGCCCCGGCTGGAGGCGACCCTTCGTGACGACGGTGGCCGGGTCGACGTCGACGACGCCGACCTCGGACGCCATGATCACGAGACCGTCGCTCGTCACCCAGTACCGGCTCGGGCGCAGCCCGTTGCGATCGAGGACGGCGCCGATCACGGTGCCGTCGGTGAAGGCCACGGACGCAGGGCCGTCCCACGGCTCAATCAGCGACGCGTGGTAGCGATAGAAGGCGCGGCGCGCCGGGTCCATCGCCTCGTGGTTCTCCCACGCCTCCGGGATCATCATCAGGACGGCGTGCGGCAGCGGCCGGCCGCCGAGGTGGAGCAGTTCGAGGACCTCGTCGAACGTCGCCGAGTCGGATCCTCCCGGGGTGCAGACCGGGAAGATCCGCTCCAGGTCGCCGGGGAACAGCTCCGTGGCGAGCATCGACTCTCGCGCCCGCATCCAGTTCCGGTTGCCCTGCACGGTGTTGATCTCGCCGTTGTGCGCGATGAAGCGGTACGGGTGGGCGAGCGGCCACGACGGGAACGTGTTCGTCGAGAACCGGCTGTGCACGAGCGCGAGCGCCGACTCGACGCGCCCGTCGGCGAGATCGGGATAGAACGCGGCGAGCTGCGGAGTGGTCAGCATCCCCTTGTAGATCAGCGTCCGGCTCGACAGCGACGGGAAGTAGGCCAGCGCGGTGCCGTCCTCGCGAGTGACCTCGCGCTCGACGCGCTTGCGGATCACGAACGTGCGCCGGTCGAGGTCGATGCCCGTCGCCCCGCCGGGGTCGGTCAGGAACAGGTGGCGGAACGCCGGGCAGACACGGCGGGCGGTGTCGCCGAGCACCTCCGGTGCAGTGGGCACCTCGCGCCAGCCGAGGACGCGCAACCCTTCCTCGGCGACGATCCGCTCGATCGCTGCGCAGGCCTTCTCGCGGTCGGTGTCGTCCGTGGGCAGGAACGCCAGACCGGCGGCGTAGGCGCCAGCGGGCGGGAGCGGAACGCCGGCGACGGTCCGCAGGAACCGGTCGGGGACCTGGAGCAGGATGCCGGCGCCGTCACCGGTGTCCGGCTCGGCGCCGGTCGCGCCGCGATGGTCGAGATTGCACAGCGCGCCGATGCCGAGCTCGACGATGCGCCGGCTCGCCCGGCCGGAGACGTCGACGACGAACGACACCCCGCAGGCGTCGTGTTCGAAACGCGGGTCGTAGAGGCCCGATGGGCCAGGAGATCCGTGTTGCATCGTCCCTCTGTCCTGTGTGGGGAGCCGGGGGACGACGATGGCCCGACGGCAGTCCGGCAACTCTACAGGATCGACCCGCCGCGTCCCGGGTCGTTCCATCCCCCCCCGGGTCGTTCCATCGCGCCCCCGCCCCGTTCCGGCCGCCCGGTGAGGCCTCGCCGCGACGTTTACTTGCTGTTTGGGCGCATGTCGTGCGCCCAAAGCGCGTCAGAACGTCTGGTCAGGCTGGGTCGGTGAACACCGGCGGGCGCTGTTCGAAGTTGGCCATCACCGACTCGACCTGGTTCGGGGTACCGATCAGCGAGCCGATGACACGCCGCTCCTCGGCGAACTGCTCCCGGGCGAGTTCGTGCGCCAGCCGGTTGAGCAGGGCCTTGGCGCCGCGCACCGCGTCGGGGCTGCGCCCGGCGATCTCCCGGGCGAGCGCGAGCGCGTCGTCGTACGGCGTCTCCGAGACGCGGGTGGCGAGGCCGAGGGCGAGGGCCTCGCGGCCGTCGAACATGCGGGCCGTGAACGTCAGCTCCCTGGCGACATCGGGCCGGGTGAGCAGCGAGAGGAACAGTGTCCCGGTCATGTCCGGCACGAGGCCCCAGTGGACCTCGCGCACGGAGAGCTTCGTGTCCGGGTGCACGAGACGAATGTCGGCACCGAGCGCGATCTGCAGCCCTCCCCCGAGCGCGTGCCCGTGCACCGCGGCGATCACGGGGACCGGGATCTCCTGCCACACCCAGCACACCTGCTGCCCGAGGTGCGTCATCCCGCTCGGCTGGAGCTGACCTGGGTTGCCCGACCGTTGGCCGTTCCCGTCGCCGGCGCCAGCGGCGAGCTGCTGGAACGCCCCGAAATCGAGGCCGGCGCAAAAGGAGGCACCCTCGCCGGACAGGACCACTGCACGTACGCCCGGCGCGCCGACCAACCCCGCCCCGGCGTCGGCGATCGCCTGGAACATCTCGCCGTCGAGCGCGTTGCGCTTGTCGGGCCGGTTGAGGCGGACGTCGGCGACGCCGCAGTCGATCGAGACGGTCACCCGGTCGGACATGGCGGCAGTCTCCCACGACCGGAATCGGCACCGCCCGTCCGCACGGAGTTCGCTCGCGCGCTGACCCTCCGTGGGCGTGACACACTGTGGGCCTCATCCGATACGGAGGAACTCGATGAGCCTGATGGACACGATCAAGGGCTGGTTCGGCAAGGGGAAGGACCAAGCCGGTGATCTCACGGACAAGGCGAAGGACCTCGCCAGCAGCGACATCGGCAAGAAGGTGGAGGACCAGGTCGAGAAGCAGGCCGAGAAGGGCGGCACGATCGGTTCCGCGGCCAACGCCGCCGACGACCAGATCGACAAGCTCCAGGGCACGCAGGACTGATCCGGCTCCCGGACATCCGCCCGCGAGCGTGCGGACGTCCGGTCACTCGACCAGGCGCAGGCCGGTCGGGGCGATGCTCGGCGCGGTGCGCGCCAGGTGCACGACGAACTCCGTGCGGTGCGCGGGGAAGACGTGCACGCTGACCAGCACCGCGTTGCCGCTCTGCTCCTCGGTCACCCGCTCGCAGCACAGCACTGGCGCGCCCGCCGGGACGCCGAGCAGCTCCGCCTCCTCCGCCGACGCCGCGGCTGCACCGATCGTCTGCGTTGCACCGCCGATCGTGACGTCGAGCAACTCGTAGAACGGCGACCTCTCGACGTCGGCGCGCGACAGGTGCTGCGCGAGCGATGCCGGGCACCACACCGTCACGACGGCGAACGGTTCGCCGTCGGCCAGGTTGAGCCGGCGGACCTCGAGCACCTCGTCCGCCCCGAGGACCTCGGCGACTCGCGCAGGGGCGCGCCCGAAGGCGAAGCTGAGGACGCGCCGCTCCGGCGTGCTGCCCGACGCAGCCAGCTGCTCCTCGATCGTGCCCAGCTCACCGAGCGACTGGCGGATCGGCGCCGAGGCGACGAACCACCCGAGACCCTGGCGCGCGTCGAGCAGGCCCTCGGCGCGCAGCACGTCGAGCGCACGGCGGATCGTCACCCGGCTCACGCCGTGCTGCGCGGACAGCTCCGCCTCGCTGGGCAGCATCCGGCCCGGTGCCAGCGTCCCGCGGCGGATCGAGTCGCGCAGCGCGTCGGCGATCGCCTGGTAGCGGATCGTCCGCACAACAAGATTCTGCCACACTTGTCTTGAACTTGTATACTCGTGCCCGACAGAAGGAGCGCACGATGGCCGTCACCGCCGGAACCCCGATCGAGCTCGTCGAGCAGGTCTACGCCTCGCTCCCGGAGCGGGTGGCCATCGCCGGTCGCCGTCTCGCGCGGGCGCTGACGCTGGCCGAGAAGATCCTGGTCAACCACCTCGCCGACCCCGAGCACCAGGAGCTCGAGCGCGGCCGCAGCTATGCCGACTTCCACCCGGACCGCGTCGCCATGCAGGACGCCACGGCGCAGATGGCGCTGTTGCAGTTCATGACGGCCGGGCTACCGCGCACCGCCGTGCCGTCGACCGTCCACTGCGACCACCTGATCCAGGCCAAGGCCGGGGCGGACATCGACCTGAAGTTCGCGCTCGACGTGAACAGCGAGGTGTACGAGTTCCTCCGCACGGTGTCCGCCAAGTACGGCATCGGGTTCTGGAAGCCGGGCAGCGGGATCATCCACCAGGTCGTCCTCGAGCAGTACGCGTTCCCCGGCGGGATGATGATCGGCACCGACAGCCACACCCCGAACGCCGGCGGGCTCGGCATGGTGGCGATCGGCGTCGGCGGCGCGGACGCCGTCGACGTGATGACCGGGTTCCCGTTCAACGTCCGCTGGCCGAAGGTCATCGGCGTGCGCCTGACCGGCTCGCTGTCCGGATGGTCGAGCCCGAAGGACGTCATCCTCGAAGTCGCCCGCGTCCTCACGGTCGAGGGCGGGACCGGCGCGATCGTCGAGTACCACGGTCCCGGCGCCGACACGATCAGCGCCACGGGCAAGGCGACGATCTGCAACATGGGCGCCGAGATCGGCGCGACGTGCTCGATCTTCCCGTACGACCACAACAGGGCGCTGTACCTCCAGGCCACCGGGCGGGAGGCGATCGCCGACGCCGCCGAGCGTGTCGCCGAGCATTTTTGCTCGGACGAGGGCGCGAACTACGATCGGCTCGTCGAGATCGATCTCGACGAGCTGAAGCCGATGATCAACGGGCCACATTCCCCCGACCGCGCCCACCGCGTCGGCGCCGAGGTCGGCAAGGCCGCCGAGGAGAACGACTGGCCGCTAGAGATCTCGTCGGCGCTGATCGGGTCGTGCACGAACTCGTCGTACGAGGACATCACCCGTGCCGCCTCGATCGCCCGCCAAGCGGCGGCCAAGGGTCTCCGGGCGAAGACGGAGCTGCTCGTCACTCCCGGGTCCGAGCAGATCCGGGCGACGATCGAGCGCGACGGCCTGCTCGCCGACCTCGAGGCGGTCGGCGCCACGGTGCTCGCCAACGCCTGCGGGCCGTGCATCGGGCAGTGGAGCCGGCCGGCCTCGATCACCGGCCAACCGAACACGATCGTGAACTCGTTCAATCGCAACTTCCCGAAGCGCA
>DASZOG010000080.1:0-11663 GCA_035550895.1 Acidimicrobiales bacterium | reverse complement strand
GGACCGCGGCCCGAGATGCGCTCGCTACAACTCCGAATCCGCTGCCACCGTCAGCCGCGGCTGACCCTCGTCGTCGGGTTCAGCCCGCTCGAGCACCATCCTCGCCGCACGGCCCTTGAACTCCAGCTCACACATGTGATTGGCGAAGAACGGCCCGTCCTTGATGGTCCAACGCGCCGGATGGCGCCGCGCCCCCGACGCGCGGCGTAGGGCGCGGCCGATGAGGGAACCCACGCGAGACAGACCCAGGCTGATCACCCGGCGTTCTCGCTTCGCCAGGACATTGCGGATCGGCGAGTTGACGATCTGGTGCACGCGGCTGATCGGTGACGCCTCGTCCGTCCCGTGGAGGCACGTCGCTCGCGCCCGATAGCTGAAATGGACGTCGCCGGACAGCACGAGCACCGTCGCGGGGGGTCCGGAGTTCCCGTCCGGGGGGCGCGTCGCCACGGTATGCAGCAGGTCCATGAACTCGACGTACGAGGTGTGGAAGGCCGACCAGTCCTCGAGATCGAGGGCGCGGCGGACCATCTCGGCGGCGCGGACGAACGGCTTCCCCCACGCCCCGTTGGCGACGCGCTCGTCCCACTGCTCGAGGTCGTGCACGCCGCCAGGGAGTGCGACGGGGACCGAGGTCGCCAGCACGAGGTGCTCGCAGTCGACGTCGGCGTGGGCGACGACCCAGGCCCAGTCCGTCTCGTCGATCATCCGCCGCGCCCCGGGATCGAGCACGCGACTCTGCCGGCAGTCGATCACGACGAGACGGACCGGGCCGAGGTCGCGCCAGAAGCTGAAGCGGTAACCACCCTCGCCCGGCGTGCGGGTGTCGGCGTCCCTCGCCCATTGCGTCAGCGCCGCGGTCGCGTCGCCCATCCTCACGAATCGCTCGAGCATGCCTTCGGTCCGGATCTCGCGGGGCGACAGGTTCCCGAGGTGCTGGTACACCCAGTACGACATCAGCCCGCCCGTGACGTGCTCCTCCCACCACGGATGGCGGCGGATGTCCTCGAGCCACGACCGCGACGTGTTCCAGTCGTCGACCATGTCGTGGTCGTCGAAGATCATGGCGCTCGGGACCACGGAGAGGACCCACCGCTCGACCTCCGGTCGCCACGACTCGTGGTAGAGCCATGTGTACTCCTCGAAATCCGCGACGTCGTCGAGGGGCGGGAAGCGGTCGTCGTCGGTCAGATGGCCGCGACGGCGCTTGACCTTCTCCCTGGTCTCCGGAGAGGAGTCGTCGGCGTACACCTGGTCGCCGACGAAGACGAGGAGGTGGGGCCACTCCGCGGAGGGCCGCGTGAGCATGCGCAACCCATGGGCGTGCAGGGCATCGACCCCGCGGGCGCGCTGGTCGTGGTCGGACTCGAGCGACCACGGCGGCTCGTGCGGTGCCGCCGCACGGCACGACCCGAACAGGATCCGCAGCGAACCGCCGTCGAGCGTGCGGATCACGCTGGGCGGGAAGCGCGCGTCGGGCGGGGGCCAGCACCGCTCGCCGTCGAGATGCACCTCGTAGGGAGAGGTCGAGCCCGGCGTCAGGCCCTCCACGATCACGAGCGCGTAGTGATGGCCGCAGACGCCGAACGTGGCGGCCTCGTGGCCGAGGACCGCGACAGTGCACGGCGCGTCGGTCTCGACCCAGATCGTCGCGGTCGTGTCACTGACATGACGCAGCAGGGGGCCGACGAGGAGGCGAGCGATCGGCGGACGTTAGCGAGGATGCTCCGCAGTGCGCTCCGCAGGCGACCGATGAGCGATGCGCCCCCGGGTCTCGGGGGACGACCGGACGAACGCGGCCCGTGGTCGCCGACGTGCCGCGGACCCTTCAGGCTCCAGAGCGTCGCTTCCCTGTCACGCGGTCCAGCGACGCCCCTATGGTCCCTGCGATGGGCACCATCGCGGACCTCGCCGAGCGGATGTGGGCGGGCGAGCTCGACGTCGTCCACGAGCACCATCCGGTGGCCGCGCGCTACCCGGAGGCCGAGGAGATCGTCGACGGCGTGCTCGTCTACCTCAGCACGGCGAGCGCCAACACGCTCGACACCGGCGACGGTCTCGTCATGCTCGACACGGGCGCGCCGTACGACGTCGACGCGCTCTACGGCCAGGTGCGTCGCTGGCGTCCGGACGAGCCGCTCGCCGCTGCCGTCTATTCCCACCACCACATCGACCACGTCTTCGGCACCGCCCGCTTCGAGCAGGAAGCTGCCGAGCGGGGCCGGCCGCGCCCCGTCGTGTACGCCCACGCCGACCTGCCCGGCAACTTCGACCGCTACCTGCGGACACTCGGCTGGAACCGGCGCATCAACCAGCGCCAGTTCGGGCTGTATGGGCTGGCGAACTTCACCTGGCCCGACCGGTACCGCTACCCGGACGTCACGTTCGACGACCGGCTCACGTTCCGCCGAGGCGAGCTGACGTTCGAGCTCCATCACGACCGCGGCGAAACCGACGACGCGACGTGGACGTGGGTTCCGGAGCGCAAGGTGCTCCATCCTGGGGATCTGTTCATCTACGCCGTGCCCAACGCCGGCAACCCGCAGAAGGTGCAGCGCTACGTCGGTGACTGGGCAGCGGGGCTGCGCAAGATGGCTGCGCTCGGGGCCGAGGTGATGATCTCCGGACATGGCCTGCCGGTCCTCGGCGGGGAGCGGATCCGCACGGCGCTGACCGACACCGCCGAGCTGCTCGAGTCGCTCGAGTCCCAGACGCTGGCGCTGATGGAGACCGGATGCACGCTCGACCGCGTCCTGCACGACGTCGAGCTTCCGGCGCACCTCCGGGGCAAGCCCTACCTCCAGCCGGTGTACGACCATCCGCAGTTCATCGTCCGCAACGTGTGGCGCCGGTTCGGTGGGTGGCACGACGGCGAGCCCGACCACCTGCTGCCGTCGCCCCGCCAGGAGCAGGCCCGGGAGTGGATCGCGCTCGCCGGTGGAACCGGCGCCGTGCTCGCCCGCGCCGCCGAGCTGCGCGAAGGGGGCAACCTGCGGCTGGCGTGCCACCTCGTGGAACACGCCGTCGTCGCCGAACCGGCATCGGCAGACGTCCACGCACTGCGCGCCGAGCTCTACACCGCCTGGGCTGCCGAGCAGTCGTCCTCGATGGCGCGCAACATCCTCGACCACGCCGCGGAATCCAGCCGGCAGGGCAAGCGGGATCTCGCCGGCGACTTCTGAGGGTGCCGTGCCGGTGCGGGTCGGCCGAGCCCTTGTCGCGCGCGCCCCGATCGCTGGCGAGACTGGTCGCCGTGGTGACGATCGAGGACGTGCGGGCGCTCGCCTTGCGCCTGCCACGTACAACCGAGGTGCTCGTACGCGATCGGGTCAAGTTCCGCGTCGGTCGCCTCGTCTACCTGGCGTTCTCCCGGGACGAGGAGGTCATGGGGTTCGGCTTCCCGAAGGAGGAGCGCGAGGCGCTGGTCGCGTCGGAGCCGGACAAGTTCCTCATGCCCGACCGCGGCGACCTGCGGTACAACTGGGTGCAGGTCCGGCTGGACCGCCTCGACGCGGACGAGATGCGCGAGCTGGTGATCGACGCGTGGCGGATGGTCGTGCCCCGTCGCGTTGCCGACGCGCTCGACGAGAACTCGCTCTGAGCGGGGGCGCACCGGAGCGGGTCAGGCCGCGGCGTTGTCCCAGGGACCGGCTACGGCCTGGTAGGTGTTGTCCGGCCAGCCGCTCGGGTGGTGCGTCTCCGCCGACTCGACGATCTGGCCGGCGCAGAGGCCGCGCTCGGCGAGTCCGTCGAGGATCGCCGGCAGCGCATCGACCGTGCGCTGCTTGCCGTCGTGCATGAGGATGATCCCGCCGGGCTCCACCGCGAGAGCCTTGTCGACGACGTCGCTGACGGGACCGTCCTCCCAGTCGAACGTGTCGGTCGTCCAGATGACCTCCCGCAGGCCGGCGGTCGCCACGGCGGCCTTCACGCGGTCGTCGGTGTAGCCGTACGGCGGGCGGAACCACTGCGGATCGGCGCCCGCGGCACGCAGCGTCTCGTTTGCCTCGATGATCTCGGCGGCGATGGCCTCGGGATCGAGCGTCGTCAGGTCCGCGTGGTTCTGGCTGTGGTTCTCGACCGCGTGACCGGCGGCGAGCTGGGCCTCGACCTGCTCCGGATGCTCGAGGGCGGCGGAGCCGAGGTTGAACATCGCCGCCCGTGCGCCGTGCTCGTCGAGGATGTCGAGGATCTGCGGCGTGAGTGGCGTCGGGCCGTCGTCGAAGGTCAACGCGACATGGCCCGCGCACCGCCGGCCGTCGGCGGCGCTCTCCGCTGGCGGCGGGCTGTCGTTGCGCAGGCCGGCACGGAACGTGCCGACCACGGGCAGCGCGAGGAGCGCCATGGACACTCCCATCAGCACTGGCACGGTGGTCTTGTTCGGCATCGTTCGGACTCGCTTCTCTGCAGATCGGGAAAGAAGGGGTTGTGGTCGGGAAGCGCGCTCCGCGCTTCCCGACCGGGCGGTTACGGGCGGGCCTTGGCCGGGCGTCGCACCAGTGACACCAGCGCGGCACCGGCACCGACCAGGCTGAGGCCGAGGAGGAGCGCGGCGGTGGTGCCGAAGCCTGTGGCCGGCAGCATCGTGCCGGCGGCGCCGGCCGCGCCCGCGGCGCCAGTCGCGGCGCCTGCGCTCAGTTGGGACGTGTAGCTCATGTGCTCACCTCCTCTCCGCTTCGTACTGGAAGGCCCACAGGTCGCGACGGCGACGGGTCAGCTTCCCCGTCAGCACCACGGCCCACGCCTTCAGGAACCAGCCGACCTGCAACCACGCGTACGTCTCCTGCGGGATGACGAGGGCGGCGAGGGCGATATCGCGCCAGTCGCGGTACGGGATGCGCAGTGCGCGGCGCACGGACAGCGAGATCGTGATCGCCGGGAGCAGCAACCACAGCGGGCTGAACCCGGCCGCGCCGAGCACGAAGCCCCAGATCGTGACGACGACCCACAGCGCCCGGGTGAGGACCGCGAGCACACCGGCGGCCTGCTGGGACCAGGCGGCGAACGTCAGCCGGTTGAGCCCGAAGCGGAGCAGGTCCTCCGCGGTGCCGGACGTCCACTTCAACCGCTGGCCCCAGAGCGCGGAAGTCGTCGGCATCGGGTCGGTGAATGCGCGGATCGTCGGGCTCGTGTGGCAGGACCAGCCGAGCTCGCGCAGCCGATGGGTCAGCTCGAAGTCCTCGACGGTCGACTCGTAGGACCATGGACCTTCGCGGTCGCCGCGGGCGACGACCTGGCGGAGGGCGTCGTTGCGCAGCGCGGCACCGGCACCGGCGAGCACTGCCGTCCAGCCGCGGCGCAGCGAGACGTCCACCGACGTGGCGAACTCGAACCGCTGCCAGCGCAGGACCAGGCCCCTGCCCGGCCGCATCGTGAACTTGGCCGTCGAACCGGCCAGGCCGTCGTCGGCGAGGAACTCCGCCTCCCAGTCCGCAGCGGCGTGCGCGTCGAGCTCGGTATCGGCGTCGACCGTGATGACGATGTCGGCGTCGCCGGCGAAGTGCCTCCACGCCATGTTCAGCGCGCCGGACTTGCGGTTTCGGTTGCCGACCGTCTCGACCACCTCGACCGGGAAGCGGCGGGCGATCTCCACGGTGTCGTCCGTGCAGTTGTCGCCGATGACGACGATCGAGTCGAACGGACGGGTCTGTGCGAGCAGGGCCTCGATCGTCGCGGCGACGCCGGCAGCCTCGTTGTGCGCCGGCACCAACGCGACCATCCGCAGGCGCGGCGGCACGTCCGTGGTCGGCTCCGCCGAGGCGGAGGGAAGGAGCGGCGGGGTGATCGTCATCTCACCGAGGACACGGACGAAGTACCTGGTCATGACGCAGGTGTGACGGAAGTTGCACGTGCAACCGCCGGGTCGGTCGTGCAGCCGCGTGGAGCGGTCGGCGGGCGACGGGCAGTGAGAAGTCGCGTACGGCGCGCGTCGGGGAGCGCCCCCAGGGTGCCGGCCGATCCCGGGGCTACGTGCCGCAGGTTTCGAGGACCACGCGGACGAACGCGGCCGTGGTCGCCGACGTGTCCCCGACGCGCCACGCGACGCGGAACTCGTCGTACAGGGTGACCGGCCGCAGCGGTCGGACGACCACGTCCGCCCGGGCCGCGGCCCGCTCCACCTGCCACGAGTTCAGCCAGCCGATGCCGGTGCCCAGGGCGACGAGGTCGAGCACCCGCTCGACCTGCGTCGCCGCGTGCGTCACCCACTTCGGCCGGGCACCCGACTCCGAGCAGTACGCCTCGATCTCGTCGTGCGCCGTTGGTGCGTCCGCGCGGTCGACGACGAGGACCGGCTCGCCGTCGAGGTCGCCGGCTGCGACGACGTCGGACGCCGCGAGCCGGTGGGTGGGCGGCACGACGACGTGGTCGACGGGCACGCGCCGCAGCGGGACGGACGCGACCCGCTCGGGATCCGGCACGGGGCCGCGCACGATGCCGACCGCGATCCGGCCCTCGCGCACGCCGTCGAGGATGTGCAGCGTCGTCAGCCCGTCGGGCCGGACGACCGCGTCCGGGTGCTCGGCGCGGAAGGCGCCGATCGTGCGCATCATCCCGTCCTCGCTGCCGTGGCAGTACCCGACGGTGCGCGGGACAGGCGAGGCGGCAAGCTCGGTGGCGACCGACTCGAACCGCTCGGCGGCGCGCAGCACGTCACGGGCCTCCACGAGTAGGCGCTCCCCGGCCGGAGTGAGCGCCACCTTCCGGCTCGTGCGCTCGAACAGCGTCACGCCCAGGTCCCGCTCGAGCTCACGGATCCGCTGCGACAGGGGCGGGCCGGACAGGTGCAGCCGGGCCGCGGCGCGCCCGAAGTGGCGCTCCTCGGCGACCGCCACGAAGTACCGCAGGCGGCGCAGGTCGACGCCCCGAGCCACGTTCCGAACGGTATCGGTTCGGACATGATCCGTGTTGCGAACGGTCGTGGACTCCGCGGCCACGACGGGCCAGCGTGGAACCCGTGAAGCTGATGTGGTTCCACCTCATGCCCTACCCCGAGCTGCCGGAGGACTTCAACAAGCGCCACCGCAGCGTATGGGTCGATATCGATCCGGGGCTGTTCGAGCCGGCGGTTATCGCCGACTGCTACGAGCGGTACATCGAGCAGCTCGTGTACGCCGAGCAGTGCGGGTTCGACGGCATCTGCATCAACGAGCACCACGGGAACGGGTACGGCCTGATGCCGTCGCCGAACGTGTTCGGTTCGGTCCTGGCCACACGCACGTCCAGGGCCGCGATCACCGTGCTCGGCAACTCCGTCGCGCTTTACAACCCGCCGGTGCGCGTCGCCGAGGAGATGGCGGTCGTGGACTTGCTCTCGCGCGGCCGGTTGATCGCCGGCTTCCCCGTCGGCACGTCGATGGACACCGCGTACGCCTACAGCGCGAACCCGGCCGTCCTGCGGGCGAAGTACCTCGAGGGCATCGATCTCGTGCTGCGCGCCTGGACCGCGACGGAGGCGTTCCCGTTCAACGGCCGCTTCACGCAGATGCGCTACGTCAACGTGCTCCCCCGCCCGCTGCAGAAACCGCACCCGCCGGTGTGGATCCCCGGCGGTGGCTCGGTCGAGACATGGGACCTCTGTGCCGAGAACGACTACGTGTACGCCGCCCTGTCGTACTACGGGCACCTGCTGGCGAAGGAGACGGTCGGGGGCTTCTGGCGGCGGGTCGAGGCGCTCGGCAAGGACCCGAACCCGTACCGGCTGGCGTTCCTCCAGTTCATCGGCGTCGCCGACACGGATCAGGAGGCGTACCGGTTGTACCGCGAGCCGGCGGAGTACTTCTTCAACCGCTCGCTGCACGTCTATCCGGGTTACACCGACCCGCCGGGCTACGTCACGGAGGCCTCGGTGCGGGCGCGGTACCGGTCACAGGTCCGGACGGTGGCCCGGGCGAAGCAGGCGAAGCACGATCTGACGTGGGACGAGATGGTCGAGAAGGGCTACGTGGTGATCGGCAGCCCGGACACGGTGCGCGAGACGCTCGCCGACGTGGCGCGCACGTTCAACTGCGGCCACCTGCTGACGATGCTGCAGTTCGGGAACATGAGCGACGAGCTGACCCGGTACAACACCCAGCTGTTCGGGGACAAGGTCGCTCCCGCGCTGCGCGGAATGTACGCCGACGCCGTGGACCATTGGTGGCCGAAGAACGCGCTGCCCGCCGAGTCGGTGCCGGCATGACCGAGCGAAGCGAGGTCCAGCGAGCACGGTCGGTAGTCGCCACGAAGTGGCGCCCCGGTCATTCCAGCACCCGAAGGGTGCCCCAGTGACCGAGCGGAGCCTGATCTACCTCCCCGGGATCGCCGGGCACCCCGCGCCGTCGGGCGCGCTCGGCGCGCTCCGGCACGACGGGTGGAACGTCGTCGTGCCCGAGCTGCCCGGCTTCGACGGGCGGGCCGGGTTCCACTCCCCGGACGACTACATCGGCTGGCTGACGGTGCTGTGGGACGCACTCGACACGACCAGCGTGCTGCCGTGCCCGTTCGTCGGCGCGTCAGTCGGCGGCATGCTCGCTGCCGACGTCGCCGTGTTCCGGCCCGAAGCGGTGACCGCGCTCGCCCTGCTCGCGCCGTTCGGCATCTTCGACGACGCGCACCCGGGGCTGGATCTCTTCGCCCTCCCGGCCACCGAGCGGATGGCGCACCTCTTCGCCAAAGGAGTGCCCGAGCCCTTCACCGAGCGGTTCTCCGAGCTCGGACCCGACGAGGGCCCGGTGGCGCGCTACCTGTCCGACATCGCTGCGGCGAGCCTGCTGTGGCCGCTCGGCGACCGCGGCCACGCCGGCCGCCTGCACCGGATCCGCTGCCCACGCCTGGCCCTGTGGGGCGACCAGGACGAGCTGCTCCCCGTCGCCGCCGCAGACGCCTGGTCGGCGGGCGGGATCTCGGTCGAGGTCATCCCGGGCGCCGGCCACCTCGTCGAATGGGACGCGCCGGACGAGGTCGGCTCCCGCCTGGTCGAGTTCCTCAGCGCTGCCGCCGGCTGACGTGGCCGAGCGGGTCGTCATCACCGGCGCCAACCGCGGGCTGGGGTTGGAGCTCGCCCGGCACTACGGGCAGCGGGGCGCGGAGGTGTGGGGCACGTGCCGCCGCCCGGACGAGGCGACCGAGCTGCGCGAGCTCACCGATCGCGTCGTCGAGCTCGATGTCGGCGCGGAGGAATCGATCGAGCGGTTCGCCGCTGCCTTCGGCAGCCAGCCGCTCGACGTGCTCGTGAACAACGCCGGCGTCGACGGGCGGGCGCTCGGCGTGGCCGACGAGGAACGCGACGTGCTCCAGCTGAGCGGCGACGTGTTCCTCGGTGAGATCCGGATCAACGCGTTGGGACCGATGCTGTTGACGCGCGCGCTGCTCGGACCGCTGGAGCTGGCCAGCCGTCCGCGGGTGCTGAATGTCTCCTCGACGGTCGGGTCGATGGAGGTCGCCCCGCGGATGGGGAGGGACATCGGGTACGTGGTGTCGAAGGTGGCGCTGAACATGATCACGATCAAGCTCGCCGGCCTGCTGCGCGACGACGGCGTCGTGGTCGTCGCGCTGCATCCGGGGATCCTCCGTACGGCGCTGGCGAGCCCCCGCGGCGAAGTCGAGGAGACCGGACCCGCGGCAGGCGAGATCGTCGACTTGATCGACGGGCTGACGCTCGATCACTCCGGGACGTTCCTCCGCCGCGACGGCTCGACCCATCCCTGGTGACGCCGGGCCGCACGGTCTCACCCCACAGGGCGTGCAGCCGATGCGGTTGCATATCAACCACTTCCGCTGCACGCACGGTCTGACCCACAGGGCGTGCAGCCGATCCGGTTGCATATCAACCACTTCCGCTGCACGTGGGCGGGCGGCGGGGATGGGTCAGCGGCGGCGGCGGACGGCGTACTCGCCGGAGCGGATCGCCTCGCCGAGGCGGCGAGCGCCGGTGAACAGCACCGAGATGTGGTGCGCCTCGTGGTCGCCGACGACGCGCGCCGTGGGACCGACCATCGAGATCGCCGCCACCACCGGACCCTCCGCCGCGGCCCGCACGGGCACCGCGAGCGACGACATGCCGACCTCGGACTCGTCGACGCTACGGGCGTAGCCCCGTTCGCGCACGACGGCGAGCTCGGAGAGGAACAGCTCGGGGACGACGATCGTGTAGCCGGTGCTCGGCGGGAGACCCGCCGCCAGCCGCGCCTCGGCCATCGCCGGATGGAACGCGGCGAGCGCCTTCCCCGCGCTCGAGCGGTGGACCGGCGCTCGGCGCGCGTTCGTCGCGTAGCGCAAGGCGTGCCGTCCCTCGACCCGTTCGACGTACACGACGTCGGCGCCGGCCGGCACGCCGATCTGGACCGTCTCGCCGACCGCGTTGCGCAGCTCGACGAGCAGCGGCAGGCCGTGGTCGCGCACGGCAGTGCGTTCCGTGGCCAGGTGGCCGTATTCGACGAAGCGGAGGCCGAGCCGGTAGCGGCCGGCCGCGGTGTGGTCGATCAGCCCGCGGTCGGAGAGGACCGCGCACGTGCGGTGGGCGGTGCTCTTGGCCACGCCGACGCGCCGGGCGAGCTCGCTCAGGCTCAGTTCCGGCTCCGCGGCGAGCGCGTCGAGGACGTCGAGCGCGATCGTCACCGACTGGAGTGTCCTCCGCGGTGAGGATGGAGCCGGAGCGACGCGCGCCACGCTGTCTAGTGTCTCGCAGGTGAAGGACTCGCTGGCACCCGGGATCGAACACACCCTCGAGGCGGCCGTGACGGCGGACATGTCACCACCGCACCTGCCGGTCGCGGTTCTCTCGACCCCGTCGATGGTGCAGCTGATGGAGCAGACGTGCCTCCTGTCGGCGGTGCCGCACCTCGACGCCAACGAGACCACCGTCGGCACCCACGTGTGCGTGTCGCACATCGCCGCCGCGTCCGTTGGCGAAACGGTGACGGTCACCGGCCGGCTGACCGAGGTGGCCAAGCGCCGGCTGCGCTACGAGGTCCGGGCCCTCGTCGGCGACCGCCTGCTCGGCGAAGGTACCCACGAACGAGCCGTCATCGACACCACCCGCTTCGGCGCCTGACAGCTGTCACGCCCTGCCGGTCGTCCTGGCACACTCGGTGGCGTGCATCTGGCTCAGCTCAACGTCGGGCGCCTACGGGCGCCGCTGGACGATCCGGCGATCACCGACTTCCGCGACAACCTCGATCCGATCAACGCCCTCGCCGAAGCGAGCCCTGGATTCGTCTGGCGGCTGCAGGACGACAGCGGCAATGCGACGGACATCAAGCTGTTCGACGACGACGACCTGATGATCATCAACCTCACGGTGTGGGAGTCGATCGAAGCGCTGGCGGACTTCACCTATCGGTCGGGGCACACGCAGTTCCTCCGCCGGCGGCGCGAGTTCTTCGAGACGCTCGGCCAGCCGATCCTCTGCCTGTGGTGGATCCCGGAGGGCACGATCCCCTCGCCAGAGGACGCGATCGCCCGCCTCGAGCACCTCCGCGCCCATGGCCCGACATCGCAGGCGTTCACGTTCCGCCATCGCTTCCCGCCAGGCAGCGATGTCGCCGAGGTCGGCAGCGAGCGGGACGCCTGCCCCGTGTGAGAGGTGCGGGGAGACCCTGACCACGACTGCGGGAAGAACGGGTCGCATATCGACCCGATTCTCCCGAGGTTGGCCGGGGCGGAGCGGTTCAGGCGGGGACAGG
>DASZOG010000079.1:0-5501 GCA_035550895.1 Acidimicrobiales bacterium | reverse complement strand
CCGGGGCAGTGTGTTCGCCGCCGGGTAGACCTGCAGGCTGGAGCCGACGGCGAGGAACAGGTCGGCCTGCGTACTCGCCGCCATCGCCCGGTCGATGACCACCGGATCGAGCGGTTGGCCGAAGCTGATCGTGTCGCTCTTCAGGATTCCGCCGCAGACCAGGCAGGCGGGATCCCCTTCGCCGGCGCGCACCCGGTCGAGCGTCGATTGCATCGGGCGGCGGTCACCGCACGACCAGCACATCGACCGGCGCATCGTGCCGTGGACCTCGATCACCCGCGCCGGGTCGATGCCCGCCTGCTGGTGCAACTCATCGACGTTCTGCGTCACGAGGGCGTGCAGCTTGCGCCGGCGCTGCAGCGCGACGAGCGCCCGGTGGCCGGCGTTCGGCTCCGCCGCCCAGGCCGGCGAGTCGAGGCGCGTCATCCACGCCGTGCGGCGGATCTCCGGATCGGCGAGGTAGTGCTGGATCGTGGCCAGCTTCTCGGCCTCGGGGTTCCGCGTCCACACGCCGTTCGGACCGCGGAAGTCGGGGATCCCGGAGTCGGTCGAGATCCCCGCGCCGGTGAGCACGACGACCCGCTCGGCGCTGTCGATCCAGCGGGCCACCTCCTCGAGCTGATCGTCCCCGGCGGGCATCGCTCCACTCTTGCCGATCGGCCGTTGCCGCTCGACGCCAACGCGCACCCACGGTGCGGGTGAGCGGGCGGAAGCGACCCGCGCCGGCTTCCCCCGCTCTCCCAGGCGACCATCGGAGGTGCCCGTGCTCGCTCCGCTCGACCAGCCGTTCGTCGTGCTCCCCTGGCACGATCCCGCCGTCGATCCGATCGGCTTCGACCCGCGCTCGCGGTACCTCGAGCTCTTCTGGCTCTCCGCGCTCGGGCCGACGACCACGCTCCTCCTGCGGCGCATCGCCGACGGCTTCGACAGCTTCCCCGACGGGTTCGAGCTCGACGTGCCCGGCACGGCGACATGCCTCGGTCTGCAGCCGTCCGGGCCGCGCAGCCACGCGTTCACGCGCGCACTGGAGCGCTCGGTGTTGTTCGGCCTGGCGCGCACCCACTCCCAAGGCCTCGTCGTGCGGCGGCGGATCCCGCCGATCAGCCAGCGCTACCTGTCCCGCCTCCCCGAGTCCCTCCGCGAGGTCCACGCCGACTGGGTCGCGCCGGCGGCGTCGATCGGTGAGCACGAGACGTGGCGGGCGAAGGTGCTCGCCCAGGCGATGCTCGAGGCCGGCGACGACCACGCCACCACCGAGCGCCAGCTGCTCGCCGTCGGTGTCCCGCCGGCAGCGGCGGTCGACGCGCTGCGCTGGGCGCTCGATCGGACCTACGCCGCCGCGGGCTGACGTCGCTCAGCCGCGGCCGTTCGCCGCCGGCGGCTCGAAGTGGGCCAGCGCGTCGAGCAGCAGGCGGACACCGAATCCCGTCGCGCCCTTCGACAACCACCCCTCGTCCGCGTCGCTGTCCATCACCCCGGCGATGTCGAGGTGCACCCACGGCACGCCGTCGACGAACTCCTGCAAGAAGATGCCGGCCGTGAGCGCGCCGCCGTACGGACCACCGATGTTCTTCATGTCGGCGACGTTCGAGTCGAGCAGCTTGCGGTACTCGGGCGGAAGCGGCAGGTGCCACAGCTTCTCGTCCGTCCGACGGGAGGAGGCGAGCAGCTGGTCGACCCACGCGTCGCTGTTCCCCATCACCCCGGCCAGCTTCTTGCCGAGCGCGGCGAGCACGGCGCCGGTGAGCGTGGCGATGTCGACGATCGCGTCGGGCTGCTCCTCCGTGGCGAGCACGAGCCCGTCGGCGAGCAGCAGGCGGCCCTCGGCGTCGGTGTTGTGGATCTCGACGGTCTTTCCGTTGCGGATCGTCAGCACGTCGCCCAGCTTCAGGGCGCGCCCGGACGGCATGTTGTCCGTGCAGAGGCAGAACCCGACGACCTTGACGCGGGGCTTGAGGATCGGCAGGACCGACAGCACCGCGAGGACGACGGCGGCGCCGGTCATGTCCATCTTCATCATCACGTGCATGCCGTCGGACGGCTTCAGCGAGATGCCCCCGGAGTCGTACATCACCCCCTTGCCCACCAGGCAGACGGTGCCGGCCGGGCGCGGCGGCGTGTACGTGAGCTTCACGACGGCGGGCGGCTGGTCGGATCCGCGGTTCACGCCGAGCAGGCCGCCGAGGCGCAGCACCTCGATCTGCTCGCGCTCGAACACTTCGACTGACAGGCCGCGTCCCGTGGCGACGGTGCGGGCCTGCTCGGCGAAGTCGAGCGCGTTCAGGTGGTGCGGCGGCGTGTTGGCCAGGTCCCGGGCGAGGCAGACGGCTTGGGCGGCAGCCGCCCCGCGCTGCGCGCCCGTGGCGAGTGCGGCGGGGTTCGGGCCGACGAGGGTGACGTCGGTCAGGCCGCCGTCGGGTTGCTCTCCCTTGAAGCGCGTGAAGCGGTACGTGCCGAGCGCGATGCCCTCGGCCACCGCGCGAGCGGCTTCCGCCGCGGGCACTCCCGCCGCCTCGGTCAGCGCCGTGGCCGCGGTGGAGCGTTTCGCCACCGCGCGGGCGAATGCGGCTGCCGCCGTGCGCAGTGTCGTCGCGCTCACCTCCGTCGCGTCGCCGAGCCCGACGGCGACGAGCGTCGACCGTGCCCCCGCCGCCGGCAGCACGAGCACCTGCCCGGCCTTGGCCTCGAACCCGTGATCGGCGAGGCCAGCGCGGGAGATGCGCAGCACCCGCGGCACGGGTCCGCTGGTGGTGACGGGCACGCCGATCGCGTCGACGTTCGTCGGCAGGCGACGGGCGGTGTGGAAGGCGATGCTCACGAGTGGTCCTGTCGGGTGACGTCCCGCGTCCTGCGGGATTCCCCTTCCTGCCACCTGGCCATCGTCCACAGCAAGTCGGACAGCCGGTTGAGGTAGGGGACGACGGATGAGGGCGGCGGCGCGGCGTCGAGCGCCAGGCGCTCCGCTCGGCGGGTCACCGTGCGAGCGACGTCGAGGGCGGCGGCGACGAGCGTCTCGCCGGGGACGACGAACTCGGCCGGAGCGTCGAACCGGGCGTCGAGGGAGTCGATCACGTGCTCCAGGCGCTCGACCATCGCGGCGGTGACCGCCGTCGCGCCCGGTTCGAGCTTGGCCCGGTTCTCGGGCAGCGTGGCGAGCTCGGCCATCAACACCCACAGGTCGCGCTCCAGGCCGACGAGCAGCTCGTCGAGCTCGTCGCCGGCCGCCCCGAGAGCCCGGGCATGGGCCCGGGCGACGCCGAGCGCCGCCTGTGCCTCGTCGACCGTGCCGTACGCTGCCGGCAGGACGCTGTCCTTGCGGACGCGGCCGCCGTAGAACAGCCCGGTCGTGCCGTCGTCGCCTTTCTTCGTGTAGATCCGCTCGCGGGTCATCGGGGCGCGGCTGCCGTCACGCGGTCAGCCTCTCTCGGGCGGCGATCTCCCGTAGCACCTCGCGGAAGTCGCGCCCGAGCTCGGGGTGCTCCAGCGCCAGCTCGACGGTGGCCCGCAACCAGTCGAGCTTGTTGCCGGTGTCGAACCGGCCGGAGTCGAGCACGACGGCGTGGAACGGTTCCGTCCGGCACATCTCGCGCAGCGCATCGGTCAGCTGCAGCTCGCCGCCGGCGCCGGGCTTGAGCCTGGCGATGTGGTCGAAGACGCTCGGCGTCAACACGTACCGCCCGATGATGCCCATGTCGCTCGGTGCATCGGAGAACGCAGGCTTCTCCACCAGGTCTCGGACGGAGACCACCCCGCGGTCGTCGGGCTCCCCCGCCGGGTCGATCGCTCCGTAGAGCGAGATCTCCTTCCCGGGGAACCGCTTCACCCCGACCACCGACCCGCCCGTCTCTTCGTGGGTCTTGATCATGTCGGCGAGCAGTGTCGCCCGGGGATGCGTCAGGTCGTCGGGGAGGAGGACGGCGAACGGCTCGTCGCCGACGTGCCAGCGGGCCATGCCCACCGCGTGACCGAGCCCGCGCGGCTCGTCCTGGCGGACGAAGTGCACGTGGGCCATCTCACTGATGCGCCGGAGGGTGTCGGCTTCGTCGTGCTTGCCCTTCGCTTCGAGTGCGGCCTCGACCTCGGGGTTGCGGTCGAAGTGGTCCTCGACCGCCTTCTTGCTCCTGCCCGTCACGATCAGCACGTCTTCGATGCCTGAGCGGACGATCTCCTCGACGACGTACTGGATGCCGGGCTGGTCGACGACCGGCAGCATCTCCTTCGGGACGGCCTTCGACGCGGGCAGGAACCGGGTCCCCAGCCCCGCCGCGGGGATGACTGCCTTACGGACGGGCACGGCGGCCGAGGCTACGCAACGCGCAGCGTCCGTGCGGGACGCAGGGCGGGAGCGGTACGCTTGGCACTCGACGATCGCGACTGCTAACGGGAGCCGGCGATGCCCACCTACGTGTACAAGTTCCTCGACAGCGGGGACACGATCGAGGTGCAGCAGTCCTTCACCGACGACCCGCTCACCGAGGCGGCGCATCCCGTCGATGGCGTCGTGCGCCCGGTGCGGAAGGTGTTCACGCCGGTGGGGATCACGTTCAAGGGCAGCGGGTTCTACAAGACCGACAGCCGGTCGGGCTCCAGCCGCGTCGCGTCGAACGGCACCGACTCGGGCGGATCGCCGTCGAAGCCGGAATCGACGACGACGACTTCGTCCTCCGACTCGTCCTCGTCGAGCTCCAGCTCGGGCTCGTCCAGCTCCGCCCCGTCCTCGTCGAGCGCGTCCGACTGACCGGCGCAGCACGTAGAGTGCTGCCGCTTCCCCCGGTCTCGCCGATCCGGAGGAGCGCGCCCGTGCGACCACTGCGCCGCATGCACGTCTTCGTGGCCCGCTGGCCACCTCTCTACTGGTCGCTCGTCGCCCTGCTCGCCGCGGCGCCGGCGGTCGTCGTCGGGCTGCAGTACGCCGAGGCCCGTCGCGCCCGCGAGGCGTGGCTCGACCGGCGCTCGATCCTCGTCACGCGCCACGCCGTCTCCATCGGCGACGTGCTCGACGCCGGCGACGTCGAGACGCGGCCCTGGCCCGTCGCTCTGCTCCCTGAGGGCGCGCTCGATTCTCTCCCCGCTCCCGCGGTGGCCGCGGCACCGATGGCGGCAGGCGAGCCGGTCGTCAGCTCGCGACTCGGTCGGCCCGCGAGCAGCCCCGTCGCGGCACTCGTCCCGGCCGGCGCCCGCGCCGTGGCCGTGCCACGCGGCACCGCTCCGCTCCCGCTCGCCGTCGGTGACACGGTCGACGTGATCAGCGCGCTCGACGCCGAAGCGGCGTCCGTCGTCGCCACCTCCGCCCAGGTCGTCCACGTCGACGCCTCCACGGCCGTCGTCGCCGTGGAGGCCGACGAGCTCCCCGCGACCGCAGCGGCGATCGTGACCGGCGGTGTCACGCTCGCGCTGAGCGGTGCGCCGCCGGAATGACGTGGTCGGATCGCCGAGTCAGCGGCGTCAGTGGCGTAGACGGCGACGAGGCAACTGCCGAAGTGCACTTGAGGAGGAGTCGG
>DASZOG010000078.1:0-3562 GCA_035550895.1 Acidimicrobiales bacterium | reverse complement strand
GGGCGTACTCCGGCAAACGCAACGCGCGCGACGACCGCGAGTTCATCTCTGTCACCCGGCTCGGGGACCACGTGCGCGCGTCGTTCCCGCCGACGTTCTTGACGGTGGGCAACGCCGACCCTCTCCGCCCACACTCGGAGGCGCTCGCCTCGAGTCTCGCCGAGCAGGGGGTCGAGGTGGACACGCTCTTCTACCCGGCCGCTCACGAACCGGCGCTCGGGCACGAGTACCAGTTCGACCTCGACCTCGAGGACGCACGCACCGCGCTGACGCGCATCGTCGCGTTCCTCCGCCGCTGCACGACCCAGCCCTGAAGCGCGCGCTGCGGCGCCGCGCAGCCGGTGGACTGGCACTCGAGGTTGGCCGCCGAGCGACAGGGGAACGTTGCAGGGACTACGGCCAGGGGTGAGGAATGTGACGCGGACGCGAGGAGCCTGCTGAGGACGGTATGCCGGTCGGTTACCTGATCACGGTGGCGATCTGGGCGGTGTGCACCGCCTTCGCACTCGCGCCGCCGCGTCCCCGCCACTCCAGCCCGTCCAACATCAGCTTCTGGCTGGCGTTTCCCGTAGCGGAGCTCCCGTTCATCGCCTTCTTCGCACTCGTCGTGGCGACGGTGTTGACGGGAGACCTGAACACGCCGGTCGGGTGGATCGGGCTGTGCGTGGCAATGGCGGCGACGATCGGACTGGTCGTCGTCGTACGCCGTGCGTCGCGGACGTCCGAAGTTGTGGGCCGTGCACTGCGCGACGCGCTCGAGGCCGGACCCGGCGCAGGCAACGGCCAACGCCTGGAGTCGAGACCACGCCGTCGGCTGCCGTGGTTGCGGATCCTTTTCGCGCCGTTCGTCTTCCGTCGCCGTGACGTCGAACGGGTGAGGAACATCCCGTACGGCAGCGCCGGGAGAGCGAACCTCCTCGACGTCTACCGGCACCGCTCGCGCCCAGCGCACGCTCCGACGCTGATCCACCTGCACGGCGGAGCGTTCCGTAGCGGACGCAAGAGCCGTGAGGCGCGGCCCCTGCTCTACCGCCTGGCGAGCCGGGGCTGGGTGTGCGTGAGCGCGAACTACCGCTCGAGCCCGGAAGCGACGTTCCCTGAGCCGTTGGTCGACGCGAAGCAGGTCATCGCCTGGGTGCGGACCCACGGCGCGGAATACGGCGCCGATCCGGCGGTGCTGTTCGTCAGCGGTAGCTCCGCCGGCGGGCACCTCGCGGCGTCTGCGGCACTGACACCCAACGTCGCCGAGCTCCAACCCGGCGTCGAAGCGGCGGACACGTCGGTCACTGGGGCGGTCGTGCTCTACGGCTACTTCGGCTCGGTCGACAGCCCCACGCGCATGTCGTCCTCACCCGTGGCGTACGTGCACGCCGACGCGCCGCCGTTCTTCGTCGCCCACGGGCAGCTGGACACGATCGTCCTCGTCGAGGAGGCGCGCGACTTCGTCGAACGGCTCGCCGCGGTGTCCGCCAACCCGGTCGTCTACGCCGAGCTCCCCGGCGCGCAGCATGTCTTCGACCTGTTCCACTCGATCCGCTTCGACTCCCTCGTGGACGGGATCGAGGCCTTCACGACCTGGATCAGAACCCGGACGACGACCCAATTACCGTCGCGGCACGACGCGGCGGACGGGACAGATGGCGCGGAGGGGAGCGACCACGCGGAACAACTCGGCAGCCCCGGCGCGAGCGGTTGACGGCTACGCCCCGCTGACGAAGGTCCTCCATTGGCTGACCGTCGGCGCCCTCGCCGCGCAGTTCACGATCGGTTACCTCCTCGACGTCGACGGGGGCGGCCGCGGGCGCGGCCGGGGGCGCGGCGGCGAGTCGGGGCGGGGCCGTGGGCGTGGTGGCGACCTCGACGTGTTCGACGATCCGCTGCTCACCGCGCACGTGATCCTGGGCGTGACGATCATCGTGCTGGCGACGATCCGTGTGCTGTGGCGCTGGCGGAGCACGCTGCCGCCGTGGGCCGCAGGCCTCTCGTGCGGTGAGCGCGCGCTCGCCCACTGGACGGAACGAGTGCTCTACCTGCTGCTCTTCGTCGTGCCGCTCACCGGCCTGTGGCTCGTCGTCGTCTCCGACGACGCGGTCGCGCTCCACGTCGCCAGCCACATCGCCTTCTTCGTCGCCCTGGCCTTGCACGTCGGACTCGTGCTGAAGCACCAGTTGATCGACCGCGACCGGCTCCTCCGGCGCATGCTCTGAACACGAACCGATCAATGCGTCGGGAACGCGACGCGCACCCGCAGCCAGTCGCTCATGGCGTCTTCGTCGACCGCGCGGGTGGCGACAGCGGCCATCTCGCGCTCCGCCTCGTCGGCATCCGGCCGCTCGGGGATCCACCGGCCGCCGTTGAGGTCGACGAACAGCGCCAGCGCCGCCCACGCAGCGCTGCTGTTCCCGTCCGGGAGCGGCCGGCTGCGCGCCAGGCGGCATGCCAGCACCGCTGCCTTGTCGTGCAGATCGGGGTAGAACTCGTCGTCCTCGAAGGCGGCAGCCGGCGCGTGCAGTGCAGCGGTGGCGAGATCGAGCCTGCTGGACTCGGCGAGGGTCTCGGCCGCGGTGGCGGTGACCTGCTCGGCCAGCCAGAAGTACTCCGGGACGGTCAGGTAGCGCGTCACTCGAGCCGCTCGAGCAGCTGCCGGTCACGGTCGAGAACGTGCCGCGCCCGCGCCGTGAACTCCTCGTCGACGCGCACCTGTGCGATCTGCGCCTGCAGCGCGACGAGCTCCGGCGACCTCACCTTGACGACCTCACCGCGCGCGATGGCCTCGACCGCTGCCAGCTCGGACATGTGAGCGCTCGGGTGCCGCGCCGTCACGGCACCACGATACGACCGCGTTCCGCGCCCGTCGACAGCGACGGGGACAGCGGGATCCCTTCAGTGAGGTCCGCGGCCGGAACGGGCTCGCCCCACACCAATGCACAGGGCAGCACACCGGCCCACACGTCGAGGGCGAGGTCCTCCTCGTCGTCGATCGGATCGCCGGTGCGGATCTTCGCCGACGCCTCCTCGATCTGCATCCGCAGCACGGACGTTTGCTTCAGCTCGACGTCCGTCGGTGGTCGCACCTCCTCCCACCTCCCCGGCGCAAGGTGCTCGCTGATCACCTGCAGACCGTGCATCTTCGCGTCGCCCTCGGCCAGTTCGGCACGACCGAAGGCGACGACCGAGCGGTAGTTCATCGAATGGTGGAACGCCGAGCGTGCCATCACCAGGCCGTCGATCAACGCCACGGTCAGGCAGGCGTCGATGCCGGCGGACAGCGTGCGCAGCAGCCGGCTCGCCACCGAGCCGTGGAGGTACACGACGTCACCATCTCGCCCGTAGAGCGTCGGGATGACGACCGGTCGACCACCGACGACGAACCCCACATGGCCGACCATCCCCGCGTCGAGGATGGCGTGGATCGTGGAGTCGTCGTACGCGGCGCGCTGCGGGAGTCGCCGGACCCGTGACGCGTCCGAACGCGGACCAGGCGCGTCGACCACCCTGTCTTCGCCGGTCATCGCTTCACCCTACGGAGTCCACGCGCCGGATCGGCAGGAGTATCGCCAGT
>DASZOG010000077.1:0-16524 GCA_035550895.1 Acidimicrobiales bacterium | reverse complement strand
GCGCGAGTAGTCGAGGTAGAGCATCGACGCCACCGCGTCGACACGCAGCCCGTCGACGTGGAACTCCTCCAGCCAGTAGAGGGCGTTGGCGATGAGGAAGTTGCGCACCTCGTGGCGGCCGTAGTTGAAGATCAACGTTCCCCAGTCGGGGTGTTCCGCGAGGCGCGGATCGTCGTGTTCGTACAGCGCGGTGCCGTCGAAGCGGACGAGCGCCCAGTCGTCCTTCGGGAAGTGCGCCGGGACCCAGTCGACGATGATGCCGATCCCCCGCTGGTGCAGGTGGTCGACGAAGAAGCGGAAGTCGTCCGGCACGCCGAAGCGCGCGCTCGGCGCGAAGTAGCCACTGACCTGGTACCCCCACGAACCGCCGAACGGATGCTCGGCCACGGGGAGCAGCTCGACGTGGGTGAACCCGAGGTCCTCGACGTGGTCGCCGAGTTGCACGGCGAGCTCGCGGTAGCCGAGGCCAGGCCGCCACGAGCCGACGTGGACCTCGTAGATCCGCAGCGGGCGCCGGCTGGGATCCGTCGCGGCTCGGGCGGCGAGCCACGCCTCGTCGCCCCACTGGTGGTGCCGGGCCGTGAGCACGCTCGCGCTCGCCGGCGGGATCTCACAGGCGCGGGCGTACGGGTCGGCCTTCAGCCGCACCCTGCCGTCGACGCCCTGGACGGCGAACTTGTACCGCGTCCCGACCTCGAGGCGATCGACGGCGCCGGCCCAGATCCCGCTGACACCCTGCGGTACGAGCGGGTCGGCGCCGATCCGCCAGCCGTTCCAGTCGCCGACGACGGACACGGCGCGGGCGTTCGGCGCCCACGCGGCGAACACCGCGCACGGGGTGCCGTCGCGTTCGATCAGCCGGGCGCCGAGCACCTCCCACAGCCGCCGATGGCGTCCCTCACCGAACAGGTGCAGATCGACGTCACCGACGAGGGGGGTCGCCACGCCCCCGGAACCTAGTGGCGCCTCACCATCCCGCCACGAGCCCGGCACGGTGCGCCGACGCGTCGGTGGCGTAGTTTCGCCCGCCGTGCGGATCGCCATGCTGTCGTGGGAGTTCCCCCCGCTCGTCGTGGGTGGGATCGCGCCGCACGTCCACGGGCTGGCCGGAGCGCTGGCCCGTGCCGGCCACGACGTCGCCGTCCTCACGTTCCACCACCCCGACGCCGAGGACGACGCGCTGGAGGACGGCGTGCACGTCGTGCGGGTGCGCACCGACCTGCCCTGGCTCCCGGAGGACCAGTTCGTCGCCGGGATGGCGACGAACAACCACCACCTGGTGACGGCGCTCGCCCGCCTGCAGGACTGGGTGCCCGACGTCGTGCACGCCCACGACTGGCTCGTCGCGTGGGCCGGCAACACGCTGCGCACCGTGTGGGGCTGCCCGCTCGTGGCCACGATCCACGCCACCGAGCGCGGCCGCCAGGGTGGTCACCTGCCGCCGGGCCAGCCGTCGGCGATCAACAGCATCGAATGGTGGCTGACCTACCAGGCGAGCCAGGTGATCGCCTGCTCGGAGTTCATGCGCCACGAGGTCGTCAGCGGCTTCAACCTCCCCGCCGACAAGGTCCACGTCGTGCCGAACGGCGTCGATCCGGCGCCGTGGGCGCCCCCGCCCGGAGTGCAGCGGACGCTCGACACCGACAAGCCCCTCGTCGTCACGTGGGGCCGGGTCCAGTACGAGAAGGGCTTCCAGACGCTCGTCCAGGCGCTGCCCGAGATCCGCCTCGCGCATCCCGGGATCCGCGTCGTGGTCGCCGGGCGCGGCAGCTACCTCGAAGAGCTGCGTGACCTGGCCCGTCGGTGCGGCGTCGACGACGCCGTCGAGTTCCCCGGGTTCGTACCGGACGAGGAGTTGCAGGACCTGCTCCACCGGGCCGCCGCCGTCGTGATCCCGAGCCTGTACGAGCCGTTCGGCATCGTCGCCCTCGAGGCGCTCGCCGCCGGCGCGCCGCTCGTCGCCGCCAGCAGCGGCGGTCTGGCCGAAGTGCTCGACGGGACGAACGCGGCGCTGCTGTTCCCTCCCGGTGACGCCGGCGCGCTCGCCGGCGCATTGCGCCAGCTGCTCCGTGATCCCCGAGCGGCGAAGGCGCAACAACGGCGCGGCCACCAGCTCGTCGCGCAGCGCTACACGTGGGACGCGATCGCCGCCGCGACCGTCCCCGTGTACGAAGCGGCTCGGCACTAGCCGAACGCGTCGTACGCTCCCGGGAGGGGGTGCGATGGCGATCGATCCGGTTCAGCCGTGGGTGCTCGAAGGGCGCGTCGTGACGATGCACGACGCGGGAGTGATCAACGACGGCGCGGTGTACATCCGCGGCGGCCGGATCGAGGCTGTCGCCCGCCGCTCGGTGAAGCCACCCGACGGCTTCGCCAAGGCACCGCGGGTCCGCTCCGGCGGGACCGTCTTCCCCGGACTGATCGAGCTGCACAACCATCTGTCGTACAACGCGATGCCGTTGTGGCAGGTGCCGGCGCAGTACAAGAACAACGCGCAGTGGCGGAAGTCGGACGGGCCCTACGCGCGGCTGATCACGAAGCCGACCCAGGTGCTCGGGGCCACGCCTGGGGTCGCCGAAGCGTTGATCCGGTTCGTGGAGGTGCGCTGCCTGCTCGGCGGGGTGACGACCTCACAGGGCATCACGCTCGTCGGCAACGGCGGCATCCGCCGCTTCTACCGCGGGCTCGTGCGCAACGTCGAAGCACCGCTGCGCGACGAGCTCCCGGCGGCGGCGACGCGCATCGACAACCCACCCGCGGCCGGAGCGCAGGAGTACGCCGCGCGCCTGGCCGCCGAGACGTGCCTGCTCCAGCATCTCAGCGAGGGCCGCAGCGACGACGAGACCGCCCGCGGGTGGTTCCTCCGGCTGCAGATCGACGACACCCACTGGGCAATCGCGCCCTCGCTGTGCGGTATCCATTCGGCGGCGCTGCATCCGGAAGACTTTGCCCTCCTCGCCGAGGGCGGCGCGTCGATGGTCTGGTCGCCACTGTCGAACTACCTGCTCTACGGCCAGAGCGTCGATCCGCGCCACATCCGCAACGCCGGGCTCACCGACCGCTGCGCACTCGGTTCGGACTGGGCCCCGAGCGGGAGCAAGAACCTGCTCGGCGAGCTGAAAGTCGCCTGGCTGGCCAGCCGCGAGGCGGGCGACGTGTTCAGCGCAGAGCAGCTCGCCGCGATGGTGACGCGCAATCCAGCGCGCATCTGCGGGTGGGGCGAGCACCTCGGGGCGATCGCGCCCGGGATGCTCGCCGACCTGATCGTGCTCGACGACCGCCGCGGTGACCCGTTCCGCCAGCTGGTCGAGGCCCGCGAGTCCTCCGTGACCTTGGTCGTCATCGACGGTGTCCCGCGCGTCGGCGCCACCGCGGTCATGCGCCGCTTCGCCGGCACCCCGGAGGCACTCCGGGTCGGCACGGCGCGCCGCCTGCTGCACCTCGTGGACGCGGACGCCGACCCCCTCGTCGCCGACATCGACTTCGCGACGGCTGTCGAGCGGCTGCGCGATGGGATGGAGCGGCTGCCCGAGCTCGCCGCCGACCTCGACGCGGCGGGCGCGCGCGGACTGCTGTCCGGCCTGGTCACGGGCGCCAGCGCCGACGACGTTCCGCCGGCCAACGTCCGCCGCCGGCGCGCGCCCGTCGCCCCGACGCTGCGCGTCGTCCCCGACTTCGAGCCGGAGGACGCCGAGCTCGACCCGGCGCTCGCGTTCGGCATCGGCGGGTTCGCCGACTTCGTGCAGCCGATGCACCTCGACCCACCGACCGTCGTCGACGACACGCGGTTCCTCTCCGAGCTCGTGCGCGCCCGCAACCTGCCGGAGTTCGTCAAGCTCGGGCTGCCGAGGCTGTACGGGCGGGCGATCCCGCTCCCACCGAGCGCGGAGTTCCTCTCGGACGACGAGACCGTCGCGCCGTCGGTGCGCCAGACGACCCGCGAGCTGGCAGACCTCGCCCAGGACGCGGGGAACCTGTCCGCGGAGGACCGGCTCGTCATCGTCGACGAAGCGTTGCGCATCCTCGAGGGCCACTACGTGCACCTGCCGCTGAAGCGGGCGATGCACGCAGTCGACCCGGTGCAGCGCCTCCGCCTGCTGCGCTACCAGATCGAGCGCGACCCAGACGGGACGCTGGTCGACGAGCGGATCTTCCACGCCGAGATGCTGGGGACGTTCCACTCGATCCGCGACCTGCACACGACGTACCGCCTGCCCAAGCCGTGGAACGGAAAGGTGGCCTGGCTGCCGTACCTGATCGAGGAGTGTTGGGACCGGGACGGACCGCGGTACCTGGTCACGAAGGTGGCCAGCCGCATCAGGCGGGCGCCGTTCGTCGACGGCGTCGAGGTGCTGCACTGGAACGGCACGCCGATCGCCACGTTCGTCGACCGGCTCGCCCGCGACGAACCGGCGGGGAACGCCGCCGCCCGGCACGCCCGGGCGCTCAACGCGTTGACCCTGCGCCCGCTGGCGACGTCGCAGATCCCGGCCGAGGAGTGGGTCACGCTGCGCTACCGCGATCGCGAGGGCAAGGTGCGCGAGCTCACGCAGCCGTGGCTCGTGTTCGAGCCCGAGCCGGGAGCACTCGCCGTCGACCCGCGCGGCGGCACGCTGGAGGCCGCCGGCCTGGGCGTCGACGAGCACACCGGCGAGATCCAGGAGGCGAAGAAGGCGCTCTACGCTGCCCGCGCCGTCGCCGCCGAAAAGCAGGGTGCTGCGCTGGCCACGACGGCCGATGGCCTGGAGACGACGTTGCCGACCGTCTTCCGGGCCCGCGTCGTCGACGGCCCGGACGGTCCGGTCGGGTACCTGCGGATCTTCACGTTCAACGTCAGCGACGCCGAGGGGTTCCTCGACGAGTTCGCCCGCCTCGCCGGGGAGCTGCCGCAGGAGGGCTTGCTGATCGACGTCCGCGGCAACGGCGGCGGCCTGATCTACGCCGCCGAGCAGCTGCTCCAGCTGCTGACCGCGAAGCGCCCGATCGAGCCCGAGCGGGCGCAGTTCCTGAACACGACCGGCAACCTCGCCATCTGCCGCGCGCACGAGGAGTCGACCGCGTTCCCCGGGCTCGTCCTTCGCCCGTGGCTCCGATCCGTCGAGCAGGCCGTGCTCACCGGTGCCGTGCACTCCAACGCGTTCCCGATCACCGACCCGGCGAAGGCGAACGAGCGCAAGCGGGTGTACAAGGGTCCCGTCGTTCTCATCGTCGACCCGCTCTGCTACAGCGCGACGGACATGTTCGCGGCCGGCTTCCAGGACCACGGCATCGGCCCGGTGCTCGGCGTCGGCGCGAACACCGGCGCGGGTGGGGCCAACGTGTGGTCGCACCAGCTCCTGCGGACACTCCTCGACGGCACCCCGCTCGGGAACTCGTACTCGCCGCTCCCCGGCGGTGCGGACCTGCGTGTCGCAGTGCGGCGCACGCTGCGCGTCGGGCCCTCGGCGGGCGACGTCCTGGAGGATCTCGGCGTCGAGCCGTCGCCGATCTACCGGATGACGGAGGACGACCTCCTCCACGGCAATCGGGACCTGATCGCCGCGGCCGCCGCCCTGCTCACGGAGCCGTGACGGATACGCGCGCCGGCTGACCCGGCCAGCGTCTGCAAGTCTGACCTCTGGTGACCGAGCGAAGCGAGGTCCAGCAAGCACGGTCGGTTGTCGCCACGCACTGGCGTCTTCGTCACCCATCCACCCGAAGGGTGGAGCCGTGACGGAGTTGCGTCCGCGCGTCGTGATCGAGGCGGTCACGCCCGTCGTCGACTGCGGTCGCTTCGCCGCCAAGCGCGAAGTGGGCGACACCGTTGAGGTCGAGGCCGACGTGTTCGCCGACGGTCACGGCGGCGTTGCCGGTCGCCTGCTCGTGTGGAGGCCGGGCGCCGACGCGCCGTGGACCTCGCCGCTCCAGCTGCTGGTCAACGATCGCTGGCACGCGGCGTTCAACGCGGACGAGCTCGGCAGGTGGCGCTTCGCGCTGGAGGCATGGGTCGACCACCTGGCGACCTGGCGGAAGGACACCGCGATCAAGGAAGCGGCGGGCCTCGACATCAGCGTGGAGCTGGAGGAAGGGGCGCGGCGGCTGGAGCGACTGGCTACGGAGAACGATGGCGACCGCGAACTGCGCCTCCGCTGGGCGGCGCGGCTGCGCGCCTACCCGGGCGGCAGCGACGCGGAGACGAGCCTGCTCGCGGATCCCGAGCTGCTCGCTGTCATCGACGAGCAGGGGCCGCGGCCTCCGGCACGGCGTACGCCGGCGTACGAGCTCGTCGTCGACCCCCGCCTGGCCCGCTTCTCGGCGTGGTACGAGCTGTTCCCCCGCTCTGCCGGGGCACCCGGCGAGCACGGCACGCTCGCCGACGTCGAGGCGCGCGTCGACGAGATCGCCGACCTCGGCTTCGACGTGCTCTACCTGCCGCCGATCCACCCGATCGGACGGGTGAACAGGAAGGGACCGAACAACACGCTCGTCGCCGGCCCGGAGGACCCGGGCAGCCCGTGGGCGATCGGGGCCAGCGAAGGAGGGCACGACGCGATCCACCCGCAGCTCGGCACCGAAGCCGACCTCCGCAGCCTCGTCGCCAAGGCGCGCCAGCGCGGCATGGAGGTCGCGCTGGACATCGCCTGGCAGTGCGCCCCCGACCATCCGTGGGTCACCGAGCATCCGTCCTGGTTCCACTGGCGGCCCGACGGCACCGTGCAGTACGCCGAGAACCCGCCGAAGAAGTACCAGGACATCTTCCCGCTCGAGTTCGAGACGCCCGACTGGCCGGCGCTGTGGGACGAGCTGGCACGCGTCGTGCGGCACTGGATCGACCTCGGGGTGCGCGTCTTCCGCGTCGACAACCCGCACACGAAGCCGTTCGCGTTCTGGGAGTGGCTGATCACCGAGGTGAAGACGGCCCATCCCGACGTGCTGTTCCTGTCCGAGGCGTTCACCCGCCCGAAGGTCATGCACCGGCTGGCGAAGCTCGGCTTCAGCCAGTCGTACACCTACTTCGCGTGGCGGAACACGGCGTGGGAGCTGCGCGAGTACTTCACCGAGCTGACGAGCGACCCTGGGCGGCAGTACTTCCGCCCGAACGTCTGGCCGAACACGCCGGACATCCTCACCGAGTACCTGCAGGACGGCGGCCGGCCGGCGTTCGTCACCCGCCTCGTCCTGGCGACGACGCTCGCCGCGTCGTACGGCATCTACGGGCCGGCGTTCGAGCTGTGCGAGGCGCAACCGCGTGAGCCGGGCAGCGAGGAGTATCTCCACTCGGAGAAGTACGAGATCCGCCGCTGGGACCTCGCCGTGGAGCAATCGCTGCGCCCGTTGATCGCCCGCCTGAACCGCATCCGGCGCGCCCACCCGGCGCTGCAGCGCGACCGCAACCTCGTCTTCCACGGCACCGACAACGAGCAATTGCTCTGCGCGTCGAAGGCGACCGACGCGGGGGACGACGCGCGGGAGGATGCAGGGAAGAACGCGGACAACGACGTGATCCTCACCGTCGTCAACCTCGATCCGCACCACGCCCAGAGCGGCTGGCTGTCGCTCGACCTCGGCGCCCTCGGCCTCGACGGGGGCCCGTTCGCTGTCGAGGACCTCCTCTGCGGCGGCACCTACACATGGCACGATCCGCACCCGTACGTGCACCTCGATCCGCAGGGCACTCCGGCCCACGTGCTCCACGTCAAGCGGGCACCACGATGACCGGCGACGACGAGCTCCGCGATCCCGACTGGTACCTCGACGCCGTCATCTACGAGCTGCACGTGCGCGCCTTCGCCGACTCGAACGGCGACGGCATCGGCGACTTCCCCGGCCTGACCTCGAAGCTGGACTACCTCGCCGAGCTCGGCATCACCGCGCTGTGGCTGCTTCCGTTCTATCCGTCACCGCTGCGCGACGACGGCTACGACATCTCCGACTATCGGGGCGTCCATCCGGCCTACGGGACGCTGTCCGACGTGCGCACGTTCCTGCGCGAGGCCCACCGCCGCGGGCTGCGGGTCATCACCGAGCTGGTCCTCAACCACACGTCCGACCAGCACGTCTGGTTCCAGCGCGCCCGCCGGGCAGCGCCCGGGAGCCGGTGGCGCGACTGGTACGTGTGGAGCGACACGCCGCAGCGCTACCTCGACGCACGGGTGATCTTCTCCGACTTCGAGACGTCGAACTGGGCCTAGGACGACGTGGCCCAGGCGTACTACTGGCACCGCTTCTACTCGCAGCAACCGGACCTGAACTTCGCCAACCCGGAGGTCCGCCGGGAGGCGACGCGGATCCTCGACTTCTGGCTCGACATGGGCGTCGACGGCCTCCGCCTCGACGCGATCCCGTACCTGTTCGAGGCCGAGGGCACGAACTGCGAGAACCTGCCGCAGACGCACGAGTTCCTGAAGACGCTGCGGGCGCACATCGACACGAAGTACGAGGGCCGGTTCCTGCTCGCCGAGGCGAACCAGTGGCCGGAGGACGCGGCGGCGTACTTCGGCGACGGCGACGAGTGCAACATGTGCTTCCACTTCCCGCTCATGCCGCGGCTGTTCATGGCGCTGCAGATGGAGGAGCGCTACCCGGTCGTCGACATCCTCCAGCAGACGCCGCTGCTCCCTGACGGCTCGCAGTGGGCGCTGTTCCTGCGCAACCACGACGAGCTCACGCTCGAGATGGTCACGGACGAGGAACGGGACTACATGTACCGCTTCTACGCCCGCGACCATCAGGCGCGCATCAACCTCGGCATCCGCCGTCGGCTCGCCCCGCTCCTCGGCCACGACCGGGCGCGCATCGAGCTGCTGAACATCCTCCTCCTGTCGCTGCCAGGGACGCCCGTCCTGTACTACGGCGACGAGCTGGGTATGGGCGACAACGTGTACCTCGGCGATCGCAACGGCGTCCGCACGCCGATGCAGTGGTCCGCCGACCGGAACGCCGGCTTCTCCACGGCGAACCCGCAGCAGCTCTACCTCCCGCCGATCATCGACCCGCTCGCCCACTACGAGAACGTCAACGTCGAGACGCAATTGCAGAACCCGAGCTCGCTGCTGCGTTGGACCCAACGCGTGCTCGCGCTGCGCCACCGCCACCAGGTGTTCGGCCGCGGCGACCTGGAGGTGCTGCAACTGGACAATCCCCACGTCCTCGCCTACCTGCGCTGCCACGAGGACCAAGTCGTCCTCGTCGTGGCCAACCTGTCCCGCCACGCACAGTTCGTCGAGCTCGACCTCTCCCGCTATCAGGGGGTGACTCCGGTCGAGCTGTTCGGGCACACTTCGTTCGCCTCGATCAGCGACCAGCCGTACGTCCTCACACTCGGCCCCCACGGGTACTACTGGCTGGCGATCGAGTCGACCTACGCCGAGCCGGTCCTCGTGCCCACGGTGCAGCTCGGTGGCCGCGCCTTCGCGGACGTGTTCGGCGAGCGCTTCGAGGACGAGCTTGCCGGGGCGATCGCTCGCTACCTGCCCGCCCAGCGCTGGTACCAGGGCAAGGATCGCCGCCTGCGCGAGGTCCAGGTCGTCGACACCGTGCCGCTGGAGGTGGCCGGCGTCGACGCGGCGGCGATCGTCGTCGCCGAGGCGCACTTCAGCGCCGGCGAAGCGGAGCGGTACGCGATGCCGCTCGTCGTCACGCCCGACACCGGGTCGACCGAGTACGACCGGGCGAGCCCCGGCGCTCCGGTCGCCCGCCTGTCCCGGCGTGGAGCCGACGGTGTGCTGCGCGACGGGATGGCGCTCCCCGAGACGGTCGTCGCACTGTACCGGCTGGTCCGGCGGCGGAGACCGCTGGCGACGCTCGACGGCGGCCGCCTCCATCCGGTGGCGACGCCCGCGCTGCGTCGGCTCGCGCCGGCCGAACCGGTCACGGTCGCGCTCGGTCGCGCCGAGCAGTCGAACAGCTCGGCTGTGCTCGGGTCGCGGCTGATCGTCAAGCTGTTCCGCCGCTTGCCGAGCGGGATCAACCCCGAACAGGAGATCGGGGAGCTGCTCACGAACCGCGGCTTCCCGGCGGCGCCGCGCCTCGCGGCCGCGCTGGAGCTCCACGCCGGCGGCGAGCGCTCGACCTTGCTGGCGGCGCACGAGCTGGTGCCGAACGAGGGCGACGCGTGGTCCCGCTCGCTCGACGACCTCGGCCGCCGGTTGGAGGCGGCCGCGGCGAGTGTCACCGCAGGAGCACCGCCGGCTCCGGCCCCACTGCCCTCGAACGAGGACCTCGTGCGCATCTCCCGCGACGAGCCACCGACCGCCGACGACGAGATGGCTGCGGTCGCCGAACGGATCGGGTGCCGCCTCGGCGAGCTGCACCGGATGCTCGGGGACGCGAGCAACGGCCGCGCGTTCGCGCCGGAGCCGGTGACCAAGCTCTACCAGCGCTCGATCCAGCAGTCGATGCGCAACCGGGTCCACCAGACGTATGCCGTGCTCGGGCAGCGCCGCGCGCAGCTCGGCGACGCGCAGCCTCTCGCCGACCTGGTGCTCGCCAACCGCCCCGCCGTCGTGGACGCGATCTTGCGCATCACCCAGATCCCCATCACCGGGCAACGGATCCGGATCCACGGCGACCTGCACCTCGGGCAGGTGCTGTGGACCGGCAAGGACGCGGTCATCATCGACTTCGAGGGGGAACCGCTGCGGCCAGTGGGCGAACGGCGGATCAAGCGTTCGCCGTTCCGGGACGTCGCCGGCATGCTCCGCTCGTTCGAGTACGCGACGCACGTCGCCCGCGCCGAGCTCGCCGCCCGCGGCGTGATGACCGAGGACGAAGCGGTGCTGGACGCGCTGACGAGCGCCTGGTACACCACCGCCGCGCACGCGTTCTTGCACGGCTACCTGGAGACGGTCGAGACCGCTCCGTTCGTCGCCGGCGACGACAAGGAGATCGTCGCCGCGCTGGACACGTACGGCCTGGAGAAGGCGCTCTACGAGGTCGACTACGAGCTGCGCAGCCGGCCGGAGTGGGCCGGCGTGCCGCTGCGCGGTGTGCTCCGGTTGGCCGGCATCGATCCGGTGGCGGCGCGCTGATGCCCCGGGCGTTCGACCCCGGGCCGACACGGGCGTGGGAGGACCTGTTCGCCGCCGCGCCGCTCGACCACTTCACGAACCACCCGAGGCAGCGGTTCCGGAAGGAGTTCGGACCGGTCTTCTACCGCGGCCGGTTGAACGGCACGGCGCGGGTGCTGCTGGTCGCGCAGGATCCGGCACCGAACGAGCTCGTCGCCCATCGCACGCTCGTCGGCTCGGCCGGCCAGCGCGTCCAGGGCTTCCTCCGCAAGCTCGGCATCGACCGCAGCTACCTGATGCTGAATACGTTCCTCTTCCCCGTGCTCGGGCAGTTCGACACCGAGCTGCGGCGGATCTCGCTCGAGCCGCCGATCCTCGATACGCGCAACCGCTGGTTCGACCACGCTGCAGCGACGAACGAGATCGAAGTCGTCATCGCCGCCGGGAACGCGGCCGCGCACGCCGTCGCCCACTGGCCGGGCCACGCGTCGTTCGAGATCGTCGAGATCCAGCACCCCTCGGCCCGGGACGAAGTCGCGCTGGCGAAGAGCTGGAACGCCGGCCTGCGCCGGGCGCGGGCGTTCGTCGCCCCGGATCGGGGCGCGGTGTTCGACGACCTCGAGTTCGGCCCGGAGATGCTGCCGACCGATCGCGTGCCGATCCCACGGCGGGACCTGCCGTTCGGCGTTCCACCCTGGATGGGCGACGGCGACCATGTCGAGCGGGACGGCACGACGCGCCTCGTGTGGGCGGCCCCCTGACGCGACACGTCGTCAGACGCGGCAAACCTCGTTGCGGGCTGCCCCCGACACGACACCCAGCGCACGCGGCACACCTCGAGCAGGCTGCCCCCTGACGCGACGTCCCTGACGCTACGTTCTGCCGCCGTGACGGCATACGACCACACGATCGCCGCGCTCGACGGCACGCCCGACGCGCTCTCGCCACAGAAGGGCCACGTCGGCTTGTTCGTCAACGTCGCCTCGAAGTGCGGGTTGACGCCGCAGTACGAGGGACTCCAGCGGCTGCACGACACGTACTCGGGGCGGGGCTTCACCGTGCTCGGCTTCCCCTGCAACCAATTCGGCGGCCAAGAGCCGGGGACGGCGGAGCAGATCCAGGAGTTCTGCTCGTTGAACTACGGCGTGACGTTCCCGCTGTTCGAGAAGATCGAGGTCAACGGCGATGACCGTCACCCGCTGTACGAGGAGCTGACGGCCGCCGCCGACGGGGAAGGGCACACCGGGGACATCCGCTGGAACTTCGAGAAGTTCCTCGTCGGCCCCGAGGGTCAGGTCCTGGCCCGCTTCTCACCGATGGTCACCCCGGACGACCCGGACCTCGTCGCCGCAATCGAGGAAGCCCTGGCCCACTAGCCGTGGAGGCCGCGCAGCGGCGCCGGAGCAGCGGTGCCGAGCACCCTCGCGCGCAGCGTCGCCGCGAAGCAGATGAATCCGAGCCGGATCGTGGCCAGTCCGGTCCCGCTGCCGATCTGGCTGATATGCAACCCAATCGGCTGCATGAGCCGTTCGTCGAACGTCGGTGGGTCGGGCGCGGCCGGTCAGGCGTCGGCGCGGAGGGCCCGTCGGCGCGGCCGGTCAAGCGTCGGCGCGGAAGGCCCGTCGGCGCGGCCGGTCAGGCGTCGGCGCGGAACGCGCCGTCGGCGAGGTCCTTGAAGCGCTCGAGCTCCTCCGGCGGAGCGTCGATACCCCGCAGCGGGCCTCGGTCGGCAAGATGGTCCCGCGCGTAGAGCCGGGCGACGAGCTGCTTGCGGTCGCTGCCGATCTCGGCCTGTTCCCACCCGGCCTGTTCGAGCAGCAGCGCGCCGGCGTAGACGTCGACCATCAACTGCGCCAGCGGGAACAGCCGCGCCTCGCCGGTCGTCCGGTCGAGACGCAGCCAGTGCTCGATCGCCTGCTCGACATCGTCGACGCGCTGCGACACGAGCGTCGCTGTCGGATCACCGGCTGGCGCCGCGGCAACAGCGGCACGTAGCCGGTCGAGGAACGGGCGGTGCGCCTCGTCGCGCTCGATGCCCCGGCGTACGTCGAGGCAGAGGATGTTGTCCGGCCCTTCCCAGATCGGGTTGACCTGCGCGTCGCGCAGGATGCGGGCGACGGGCCACTGCTCGACGTACCCGTTGCCACCGTGCAGCTCGATCGCGTCGCTCGCGGCCGTGATCCCGAGACGTGCCGCGCGCAGCTTGATCAACGGCGCGCCGATCCGCAGCCGCGGGCCGAGGTAGCCGTCGAAGACCAGCGCCTGTGCCGCTTCGACTTCGACGATCAGCTCGGCGAGCTTGCGCTGCACGAGCGGGTGCCGGACGAGCTCCGCGCCGAAGGCTTCCCGCGCGCTCGTGTAGCAGAGCGACTCGACCAGCGACCGCCGGGCGCAACCGAGGCCCATCATGGCGATGCCGAGGCGGGCGCCGTTCGTCATCTCCATCATCCGCGCCAGCCCGCGGCCGTCGGCGACGGTTCCTTCCGCGGGCTGGCCGTCGCCCGCTGTGCCGGACGGCGCGAGCAGGAACGCCTCGGCGTCGACGAGCTCCACCTCGGCGGAGGCGACGGCCTTCGTGCCGAGCTTGTCCTTCAGCCGGCGGATGCGGATCCCGTTGCGGCTGCCGTCGCGCCGGGTCCGCAGGACGAGGAACGGGGCGATGCCTCGGATGCCGTCCGGTGCATCTTCCGGTTTGGCGAGGACGACGAACGCCGAACCGTTCGCGTTCGACGCGAACCACTTCAGGCCGTTGAGCCGCCACCCGTCGCCGGCAACGGTGGCGGTCGTCTCCAGCGTGGCCAGATCGGAGCCCCCGGTGCGCTCCGTGAGCATCTGCACGGCTTCGCCGGCCATCTCGCCCGCGGCGAAGATCTCGCGCACCTGCTCGCGCACGTCCGCGGGCGCGAACTCCTCGGCGAGGCGGATGACCATGTCTCCGCCAGTGCCGAGCGCGCAGGCCATGCCGATCTCGGCCTGGTCGAGGAGGTAGCTCCACGCCGCGCCGAGCGGCGCCGGGTCGACCCCCGCCCGGCGGGCCTCGGCCTTGAACGCCGGTGACGTGAGGCTGTGCTCGATCAGATCCCGACGCGAGGCTTCGAACGTCGGCGGCATGACGACTTCGCTGACGTCACGGCCCCATCTGTCGTAGCGCTCCAGCCGCGGCGGGTTGCGGTCGGTCTCCTCCGCCCGCTCGGCGATCGCGCCACCCATCAGCGTGCCGAGCCGCTCGAGGTGCGGGGTCGCCCAGGCGACGCCGTCGGCACCGAGATGCCGGCGCATGAGGAACTGCAGCGACGGGTCGCAGGTGTACCAGTTCCGCCCGACCGCGCCCACGTACCGCTCGGTGGCGTACCGCCGCGCCTTGTCCTCGGTGCCGAAGGGCAGCTCGTCGACGGGTTCGATCAGATACCGCGCCATGACCTGATCGTACGGTCCAGCCACCCGGAACCACGAGGCGAGCGCCGTGTTGGGCGTCGCCTCAGCCAGCGAGCAGCCGGAACCGTACGGTACGACCCGGCGCCGCGTCGGCTCACCCCGCGAGCAGTTGGAGTTGGTCGAGCCGTCCGGTCGCGCCGACAGAGTCCCGCTGAGGCAGTCATCGGGAACCGATCTGGACAAGGCGGACGCTGAGCCGACTGCACGCGGATGCAGCCGTACGCTCGCGTCCATGGCCAAGGGCACACGCGGTGAAGGGGCAGCCCGCGAGGGCGACCGCATGCCGAAGAAGCTGTACGAACGGGAACTGTTTCGGCTGCAGGCAGAGTTGGTCAAGGTCCAGGAATGGGTGCGAGCCGAGAGCGCGCGCCTGGTCGTGGTGTTCGAGGGTCGCGATGCCGCCGGCAAGGGCAGCACGATCAAGCGCGTGACGCAGTACCTCAACCCCCGCGTCGCCCGCATCGCCGCGCTGCCTGCGCCGACCGAGCGCGAGCGCACGCAGTGGTACTTCCAGCGCTACATCTCCCAGCTGCCGGCGGCTGGCGAGATCGTGCTGTTCGACCGCTCCTGGTACAACCGGGCGGGGGTGGAGAGGGTGATGGGCTTCTGCAGCGCCGACGAGTACCACCGCTTCTTGCACCAGTGCCCGATCTTCGAGCGCATGCTCGTCGAGGACGGGTTGCTCCTGCGGAAGTACTGGTTCTCGGTCAGCGACTCCGAGCAGGAGGCGCGCTTTCGCGCCCGGCTCGCGGATCCGATGCGCCAGTGGAAGCTGTCGTCGATGGACCTCGAGTCCATCAGTCGGTGGGAGGACTACTCGCGCGCGAAGGACCAGATGATGGTCCACACCGACATCCCCGAGGCACCGTGGTACGTCGTCGACAGCGACGACAAGCGGCGCGCCCGGATCAACATGATCGCCCACCTCCTGAGCACCCTCGAGTACCACGCCGTGACCCGCGTCCCACTGGCGCTACCCAAGCGACCTGCACCGACGGGTTACGAGCGCCCGCCGCGGGATGCCCAGCACTACGTGCCGGACCACGCCGCCTCGCTCACCAGCTGAGCCACTGGCGTCACGTCTGGCTTGGCACGCGACCGCGCTTGGCTCGACTGCGCTGCCGAGCCGACCTTGTAGGCACGTGAGCTCTCGGCGCCAACGTCCCGGTTACGTCGCGGCAGGGGTGTTGCCGGCGCGGATCTCGCGGATGATGGTGTCGATCACCCAGGCGACCACCGGGCCGGACTCGGTGCCGGGGACAGCGAACTCCTCGCGCATCCTCAGCCACGCCTGTGTCGACACCAGACAGCGGATCACGGCCGCGATGCGAAGCCGCTCGCGCTCGCCGAGCTCAGGCAGCTCCTTCGCCAACAACTCGCACAGCGCGCGTGTGTTGGCCTGGGTGTCGGCTGCGAAGCGGCGCGGATCAGCGTTGAGCACTGCCTCGGCGCGGGCGGTCACGTAGTGCTCGTCGAGCACCTCCATCAGCCGACGGCTCGTGGGCGCGAGGGCATCGAGGCCTCCGTCGAACGATGGCCTGACGCCGTCGAGCTGAGGTAACCGTCGTGACAACCCCTCGAGCAGGGCCGCGCGATCGGGGAAGTGGCGATACACCGTGCGCTCGGAAACCCCCGCCGCGGCGGCGATCTCCCGCGTGGTCACCTCGTCGGCGCGTCGATCGCCGAGCAGGGTGGTCACGGCGTCGAGGATGAACTCCCGCGTCTGGGCCACCTGGCGGTCGCGCAGCGTCGAGGAGTAGGGCTTCGTGGTGGATGGTTTCGGTGACGCGCTCATGGCCTCTCACGGTCATTCTGTCACATGTACGTCATGGTGACAATATTCTGCCTTGACGGCAGACATATGACATGATTGAGTCGCACTGGGACGAGGGGGCACCATGATCGACCACATCACCCGCACCACGCCCGCCGTGACGTTCGATCCGCCAGCACCTGGCCAGTGGGAGCTCGAGACCGCCCACCACGGGCTTCGGCCACTGTCGGCCTTCCTGCGCGAGACCTACCGGCGCGCGTTCGAGGCAGGCATCGTCGAGCCGATGCAGCGCTACGGGCTGCCGCTCGCCACTGTCCAGGCAGAGTT
>DASZOG010000076.1:0-5131 GCA_035550895.1 Acidimicrobiales bacterium | reverse complement strand
GAGGCAGGCCTCTGCCCCAGCGGCGCCGCCGTCCATCACCTGCCCCGGCCCCCACAGCATCCCGGGGCGGATCACGTTGCGCTTGCGGATCTCCCAGCCGTCGATCCCGGCCTGCTCGGCGAGCCGGTCGAGCATGCCCTCCATGGCGAACTGCGCCTGATTGGCCCCGAAGCCGCGAAATGCACCGCACACCGGGTTGTTCGTGCGCACCGCGGTCGCGCGGACGTCGATCGCCGGCACGTGGTACGGCCCGCTGGCGTGGCCGGCGGCTCGTTCGAGGACCTTCATCCCGACGCTGGCATAGGCGCCGGAGTCGCCCACGGCGCGGACCCGCAGGGCGGTGAGCAGCCCGTCGCTGCCGCATCCCGCCCACGCCTCGATGCGCACCGGGTGGCGCTTCGGGTGGATGGCGAAGCTCTCTTCGCGGGACAGCGTGCACTTCACCGGCCGCTGCAGCAGCCACGCGGCGAGCGCGGTCTGGGCCTGGTTGCTCATGTCCTCCTTGGCGCCGAACGCGCCGCCGTTCGAGACCAGCTCGACCGTGACCCGCCCGGGTTCGATGCCGAGCACGGCGGCGATCTGGTCGCGGTCGTCCCACACCCCCTGGCCACCGGAGTAGACGTGCAAGCGGCCATCGTCCGCCGGCACGGCGAGTGTCGCTTCCGGCTCGAGGAAGGCGTGCTCGATGCGCTGCGTCTGGAACACCTCGTGGACGACGTGCGCGCTCGCGGCGAGGGCCGCGTCGACGTCGCCGCGGCCGTACTCGCTGACGCTGAGCACGTTCGAGTCGGTGCCCCACACCGCCGGCTCGGCATCGTCGATCGCCGCGACGGCGTCGGTGATCGCCCGCAGCGGGCGGTACTCGACCTGCACGAGCGCGGCGGCGTCGCGCGCGTGTTGCCGGGAGTCGGCGACGACGACGGCGAGCACGTCGCCCGAGTAGCTCGTCCGCCCGCCCTCGGGGACGAGGACCGGCCAGTCCTTGTGGATCAGCCCGACGCGCAGATCCCCGGGGACGTCGTCGGCGGTGAAGACGGCGACGACGCCAGGCGCCGCGGCGGCGGCGCGGGTGTCGATGCGGACGACGTCGGCCCGCGCGTGCGCGGTGAGGTGCAGCGCGGCGTGGAGCATCCCGGGTACGCGCAGGTCGTCGATGTATGGCCGGTCGCCGAGCGCCAGCTCGCGGGCCTCGTACTTCAGGCCGCGTGAGCCGACGCCGCTGGACTGCTCCGGTGTGAGCTCCTTGCCCTTGGCGACGGCCTCGATCGCGTCGAGGATCTTCACGTAGCCCGTGCACCGGCAGAGGTGGGCGCCGAGGTGGCGGGCCATCTCCTCCCGGGTCAGGTCCTCGCCCTTCTTGTCGATCTGGGCCTTCGCCCGGACAACGATCCCCGGGATGCAGAACCCGCACTGCAGGCCGCCACTGGCTGCGAACGCGTCGGCGAAGCGGTCGCGCTCCGCAGTCTCGAAGCCCTCCAGCGTCGTGATCGACTTGCCGGCGATCTTCGCCAGCGGCTGCTGGCAGGACACCACCGCCTTGCCGTCGACGAGCACGGTGCAGCACCCGCAGTGGCCCGACGGCGAGCAGCCGTCCTTCGGCGAGGTCACGTCGAGCTCTTCGCGCAACGCGGCGAGCAGGTGGGGATGGTCGTTCCGCACGGACACCGGCGCGCCGTTCAACGTGAACCCGACCACCTCGCTCACCTTGAACATTCTGCCAGCCCGACTCTCCCCAGAGCATCCCGGCCGTTCGCGTTCGTTCCGGCGCGTCGTGCCTGTGCTCAAGGGTGAACGTCACGCCAGTTCACGCGCTGCGAAGCAGCGGCGGCGGGTGAGCGCCGGTGGGCGGTCTACGCGCCGCGTTGGTCCCGACATTGGTCCCCGCGGCCGTCCTCGTCCAGCCACCGCTGGCATGCCTTGCCCAACGCGTTCGCTCGCCTGCGCAGCTCGTCGCCCGGCGACGCTCGGCCTCGGCGACCTCCCGACACGCCTGAGCGCGGGAGATGACCTCGCCGCTCGGCAGTGGCGACGACTCGTCGAGTTCGTCGCTGTTGGCGTGGTCGAAAGTGGCCACAGCCGTCGTCATCGCCGCCGTCGAGTTCCTCTTCCTGGCGCGAGCACTCAGCGAAAGAGGACGAGGCCGTCGGCAGCGGCCAGCCCGAGTTGGAGCGGAGACTCGAGTGGTCAGGCGCGCCGCTTGATCACAGGCTGCTGCGTAACGGGGCGGCTACGGCCCCATCGAGCCCGACGCTCGAACGGCGCGGCACGCGTCCCGAACGTCAGCGCGACCGTGGCGACCACGCCTGGGAGCCGTCGAAGGTACGACGGTCAGCGCTCACGACTATGCGTCCGGCCGCCCGCTGCGGTCGCTGCGACGATGAGGTCGTGGGCGCCGCGAGGTCGACCAGCTCGGCGCACGGCGGCCCAGGGGTGGGCGGATCGTGTGAGCTCGATACCTGCGGCCCTGTCACAACCTCCGTCAGTGGCCAGCTGACTTCGCCCCGAGCGTGACCTCGACGCGCACCGTCGAACCGGGCGCGGCCACGGGGACCAGGTTGGACTCCGTCCTCCGGCCGTCGACAACGAGCCATGCCACTCCGGACATCACGCCGTCCGGGTTGCGGACCGTGATGTCGTACGTGGCGCCGCGGAATCGTCGAGAGACCCGGAACCCGGGCCACGACGAAGAGATGCACGGATTGATGCGCAGGCCGTCGTGGTCCGGCTGGATGCCCAGGATGCCCTGGCTCGCCACCACGAACGTCCACGCCGCGGTTCCCGTCAGCCACGAGTTCTTGGCCTCACCAAACGTCGGAGAATCCGGGCCGGCGATCGTCTGCGCGTACACGTACGGCTCGCAGCGGTAGGTGTCGATCTGCTCCTCCTTGGTTGACGGGCAGATCGAGCGATACCCGGCGAGAGCCCGCTCGCCGTCACCAATGGTGCACCACGCGAGGTGGATCCACGTGTTGTTGTGGCAGAAGATGCCCGCGTTCTCCTTGACGCCCGGTGGGTACGACGTGATCTCGCCCAATTCGAGCCGGTAGCGGGTGTAGGCGGGCTGCTGCAGCACGATCCCGTTCGACGTCGTCAGCCGATCTTCGACCGACGCGAGCGCTCGACGTGTCCGCCCGTCGCGTCCGGCGCATCCGAGGGCGCACCATGCCTGGCTCTCGATGAAGATCTGACCCTCGTCGTTCGCGACTGATCCGACGGGGTTACCGTCCGCATCGTAGGCACGCAGCCACCAGTCACCGTCCCACGCGTGAGTTTCGACGGCAGCGAGCATCTCGTCGTGCCACCCGCGCACCCGCGACACATCGGAGTAGCGGCGGAGATGTTCATACAGCTCTGCCATCTCGTTCGCTGCGACGAGGAACAGCCCGGCAATCATCACGGACTCGGCCACGGAGCCGGCCACGTCACCCGCCGTCTGGAACGACTCGTTCGGTTCCGTCGAGAAGCAGTTCAGGTTCAGGCAGTCGTTCCAATCGGCATGACCGATGAGTGGCAGCCCATGCGGGCCGCGGTGCGACATCGTGTAGGCAAGCGACGTCTCGAGATGGTGCAGCAGAGGCTCGCGATCTGATTCGTCCTCGTAGTCGCCATCGGCATAGCCGCACGGCGCCTCGAGGATGGCCGTATCGCCGGTCTCCTTCAGGTACGCGCACGTCGCCAGCACCAGCCACAGGTGATCGTCATAGAAGTCGCCGCCGACATCAGCGTTGCCCTGTTTGGTCAGCGGCTGATACTGGTGGAAGCAGGTCCCGTCCAGCAGTTGCGTTGCGGCGAGATCGAGGAGCCTCTGTCTCGCCCGATGAGGAATCATGTGGACGAACCCGAGCAGGTCTTGGTTCGAGTCGCGGAATCCCATGCCCCGTCCGATCCCGGTCTCGAACAACGATGCCGACCTCGACAGGTTGAACGTCGCCATGCACTGGTACTGGTTCCACGTGTTGACCATTCGGCTCAGGTGCTCGTCGGGGCACGTCACCTGGAACCCCCCGAGCAGATTGGCCCACGACTGGCGCAGACGCTCGAACGCGGCGTCCACGACTTCGGGGGCAGACCATCGATCGACGATGGCGTGGCCCCTGCTGACGTCGACCTGGCCGGTGGGCGTGAACTTCTGCGTGCCGTGCTGCACGTAGACGAGGAGGAACGACACCTCGTTGGCCTCACCCGGAGCGAGATCGAACGTGACCTCGTGCGAACCGATGGGATTCCAACCGTGGGCGATGGAGTTCATGGCCGTACCCGCCATCGGCACCCGCGGCTCGTGCAATCCCTCGTGCACGCCGACGAACGCGTCGCGAGCAGTGTCGAAGCCGGTGACGGGCACCGTGCAGGCGAACATCGTCGAGTGGTCGCGTCGTTCACGCACCTCTGTGACGTGGTGGATCGCGCTGCCATCAACGACGACCTCACCTATCGAGTACGTTCGCTGGTAGTTGGTCATGTCGACGAGCGCCTCGTAGAACGCGAATTCAACAAACGAGTACAGGCGCGGTCGTTTGCGCTCATCCGACATGTTGCGGACGGTGACTTTCCAGATCTCGACGTCCTCGCCGGGCGGGATGAACATCAGTTGCTCGACCTCGAGGCCTCCGCGTGAGCCGGTGATGCGTACATAACCGAGTCCGACGTGACACTGGTACGAATCGAGCAGCGCCTTGACCGGCTTCCAGCCGGGATTCCATACGTCGCCGTTGTCGTGGACGTAGAGATAGCGGCCACCAGTGTCGAGCGGCGCGTTGTTGTAGCGATACCGTGTCAGCCGACGCAGCCTCGCGTCACGCCAGAACGTGTATCCGCCAGCGGTGTTGGTGCACAGACCGAACAGGTCGTCCTGTCCGAGGTAATTCAGCCATGGCAGTGGCGTGTCGGGTCGCGTGATCACGTACTCGCGTCGCTCGTCGTCGAAGTATCCGAATCGGCTCGCCATGCACCCATCAAAGCATCGTCGCTCACTCCGTGAGCGGGGCGGACGGTTGGTCGACGCTGTCGACGAGCAGCTCGTCGCCGTCTCGTGCGGGCGATGGCGCCCGCCCCAGCGTGGACCGCTGGCGCGCCCGGCCGTCGCCGACTTCGAACCTCACGTTGCCCAATCCGGCCGCCAGCTCGCCAGCGC